>JAUSLQ010000161.1 GCA_030645675.1 Actinomycetota bacterium
CTCGCACCATCACCACGAGAAGCACCGACCCGGCGTCCAAGTGCTCGGTGACGTCCACGATCTGCGGCTGCGGCTCGCGAACGGCACCATCATCGACTGCCCCACCCGCGGACACACCCGAACCCGAACCCGAACCCGAACCCGAACAGCACAGGCGGCGGCCTGAACGCACGGAACCCGGAAGCACCACACCCCGCCCGAGCACCGGGCAGGAGCGGACCCGGTCGGCGAACCCCGCACCCACGACCCGCGAGGGCCGTGGGTATCCGTGCGTATGCCGTATGCCGTGGGCCGTGGGCCGTGCACCGTGTCCGTCGGCCGCGTTTTGGGCCAGGGCGCAGGTTGTTCACGCGAACGGTGCCGGCACGAAACATGCCCGAAACACTGTTTCGACATGGTGCGTGCACCCCTGTCCAGTCCTGTCTCTGTTCCTGTTCCTGTCGCGCCCGAGGAGATCGTCAACCCATGGAAGAACCAGTGCAAAGCGGAAACGTCGCGTGGGTGCTGGTGTCCGCAGCCCTCGTGCTGTTCATGACACCAGGTCTCGCGTTCTTCTACGGTGGCATGGACCGCACGCGCAACGTGCTGAACATGCTGATGATGAACTTCTACTGCGTGCTCGTCATCCCGGTGCTGTGGGTGCTGGTCGGCTACACGCTGTCGTACGGCCCCAGCGCAGTCGGCAACGACTTCATCGGCAACTTCGACGCCTTCATGTTGAAGGGCATCGGCATCGCCGACGGCGGCATGGGGCTGGCCACCATCGCCTACCTCGGCATGTTCGCCGCCATCACGCCGGCGCTGATCAGCGGTGCGGTCGCCGATCGCATGAAGTTCAGCGCCTGGGCCATCTTCGTGCCGGTGTGGTCACTGCTGGTCTACGTGCCCGTGTTCAAGTGGGTGTTCGGCGGCTGGCTGGGCCAGCGCGGCTCGCTCGACTTCGCCGGTGGCACGGCCATCCACGTCAACGCCGGCATCGCCGCCCTCGCCGCCGTGCTGGTGCTGGGCAAGCGCCGTGGCTGGCCGCAGGAAGGCCATCCGCCGCACAGCATGCCGCTGGTGATGATCGGCACCGGCATCCTGTGGTTCGGCTGGTTCGGTTTCAACGCCGGCTCGGCACTGGGCGCCAACGGTCAGGCCGCGCAGGCGTTCATGAACACCTTCCTCGCCGCCGCTGCCGCCGGTCTGGCGTGGGTGGTCGTCGAGTGGCTGCGTGACGGCCACCCCACGAACCTGGGCGTCGCCTCGGGCATCGTGGCCGGCCTGGTGGCCATCACGCCTGCCGCCGGCTTCGTGTCGGGTGCCGCCCCGATCTGGATCGGCCTGATCGCAGGCGTCGTGTGCTGCTACGCCGTGCGGCTGAAGACGCGCTTCGGGTACGACGACGCGCTCGACGTGGTGGGTGTGCACTTCGTGGGTGGCCTCGTCGGCTCGCTGCTCATCGGCTTCTTCGCCAACCCGGGCTTCTTCGGCGCCGGCCACCGCGAGGGCCTGTTCTACGGTGGGAACCTGCGCCTGCTGGGCGAGCAGTTGTTGGCGAACGGCGTGGCGATCGTATGGTCGTTCTGCATGACGTTTGCGATCATGATGGCGCTGAAGAAGACGATCGGCGTGCGCGTCGAGGCCGAGGCGGAGGCCACCGGCCTCGACCTGGCGCTGCACAGCGAGACCGCCTATCACGGCGGCGGGCTGCACTGAGCCGCCGGTGACCCCACCGACACCCCCACAGCCACCGACCCACACAGCCACCGACACCCACACAGCCACTGACGAACGACAATTGGAAGAGGACTTGCGATGAAACTGATCACGGCGATCATCAAGCCGTTCAAGCTCGACGAGGTGAAGTCGGCGCTCCGCGAGGCCGGTGTGGAAGGCATGACCGTCACCGAGGTGCGTGGCTTCGGCCGCCAGGGCGGCCACACCGAGACCTATCGCGGCACCGAGTACCAGATCGACTTCGTGCCGAAGGTGAAGGTGGAGATCGTCACCGACGAGAGCGCTGTGGACCGCGTGGTCGAGCTGCTCACCGATGCCGCCCGCAGCGGCAAGATCGGCGACGGCAAGATCTGGGTCACTGGTGTGGAGTCGATCGTGCGCATCCGCACGGGCGAGTCCGGCAGCAGCGCGATCTGACCAGCGATCTGACCAGCGAGTGAAGCCTGTCGACGCAGCCACCATCAAGCGGGTGCGCGCCCAGCTGGTGGGCGACCCCGATCTTGCCGGTCGCAGCCTCGGCCGGCGGTTGTCGCAGCAGGCCGACTCGTGGTTCGAGAGCCTTGCCGCCGGCCTGCCGGGCGGCTGGGCGCTGCTCGCCACCGGGGGCTACGCCCGCGGTGTGCTGGCCCCGGGCAGTGACATCGACGTTGTGCTGCTGCACCCGGCGAAGACCTCCGACGCACTCGTACGCCACGTCGCGGAGAGCCTGTGGTACCCGATGTGGGACGCCGGCCTGAAGCTGAGCCCGGCCGTGCACTCGGCCAAGTCGTTGCTGCAGCTGGCCAACGCCGACCTCGACACGGCGACGTCGGTGCTGGCCGTGCGCTGCCTGGCCGGCGACGCCGAGGTGGCCGCCGAGGTGCAGCGCAATGCACTCGAGCAATGGCGGCGGCGTCCGTTCGTGTGGCTGCAGCGGTTGCTGGAATCCGGCCAGCAGCGCTGGGCCCGTCTGGGCGATGTCGCCTCGCTGCTGGAGCCCGACCTGAAGGACGGCCGCGGCGGCCTGCGCGACTTCGACATGATCCGCTGGGCGCTGCGGGTGGACCGGCCCGACGTGGCGGCCGCGATGGAGGGGCCGGTGGACGACCTGGCCGGCCCTGCCGAGCTGCTGCTGGCCATCCGCTGCGAGCTGCACCGCACCACCGGCAGGGCGGTGAACACGCTGTGGTTGCAGGACCAGGATCGTGTCGCCGAGGCAATGGGCTACGCCGACGCCGACGCGCTGATGCTGAACCTGGCGGGTGCGGCACACGCGATCGAGTGGGCCACCGAGCGCTTCTGGCGCCGCGTCGAGCGACTGATCCGCACGGGTGGCCGTACGCCCAGCCGCAGCCACGTGTCGGCAACGCTGGCCCCCGGCGTGGTGGTGATCGACGACGAGGCGCACGTGGCCGCCGACGCAGATGTCGACGCTCCCTCATACGTGTTCCGCTTCGCGGCCACCGCTGCCCATGCCGGTTACCCGCTCGGTGGCCGTTCGCTACGCCTGCTGGCCAGCCGTGGGGTACCCCCCGGCGACCCGTGGACCAGCGGCACCCAGCGAGCGTTCGTCAGCCTGCTGGGCGCCGGCGCGGCGATGGTGCCCGCCGTCGAGGCGCTGGAACGCTACGGCTTGTTCAGCCGCTACCTGCCCGAGTGGCGGGCGGTGCGCAGCCTGCCGCAACGCAACGCGTTCCACACGTTCACCGTGGATCATCACCTGCTGCAGACCGTCGCCAACGCCGGCGAACTGGTGCGCGAGGTGGCGCGCCCCGACCTGCTGCTGGTCGGGGCGCTGATGCACGACCTGGGCAAGGGCTACCCGGGTGATCACACCGAGGCCGGGGTGGCGCTGATCGACACGGTGGTCGGGCGGATGGGCTTCGACGAGGCCGACAGGGGCGTCATCCGGGCGCTGGTGCAGCACCACCTGCTGCTGCCGGAGACGGCCACCCGCCGCGACCTGAGCGACCCGCGCACCGCGGCCAACGTCGCCGAAACGGTCGGCGATGCGCTGACCCTCGAGCTGCTGCACGCGCTCACCGAGGCCGACAGCCGCGCCACCGGGCCGGCGGCGTGGTCGGCGTGGAAGAAGGGGCTGCTCGACGAACTGGTCTCGCTGTCGCTGGCGGTGCTGCGCGGCGGGGCATCGGTGCCGTCGTCGCTGCCCAACGAACACCTCTCGCGCCTTGCTCACCTGGTCAGCGGCGACGGCTCGGTGCACATCGAGCAGGAAGACCTCGGCGAGATGGATCTGCTGCGCATCATCAGCCGCGACCGTGCCGGCTTGTTCGCCCACATCGCCGGCGCGCTGGCGCTGCACGGACTCGACGTGGTGGCCGCCTCGGCTGCGACTGCCGCCGATGGGGTGGCGATCGACGAGTTCCGCATCGCACGTGTCGCCGGCATCGTGCCCAACTGGCAGCGGGTGGAACACGACCTGCGCGGCGCGTTGTCCGGCGAGGTCGACATCGACGCTCGGCTGGAGCAGCGGCTGCGCAACCAGAGCCGCCGCAGCCGGCCCCAGTCGGCAGTGCCACCGCGTTCGGAGGTGCTGGTCAGCAACGATGCCTCGGACGCGACGACGGTGGTGGAGGTGCGCGCCCCCGATGCCCCGGCTCGGCTCTACCGGCTGTCGCATGCGCTCAGCGAGTACGGGCTCGACATCCGCTCGGCCGTGGTGGCGACCCTGGGCCACGAAGTGGTCGACGTGTTCTACGTCAAAACGCCGAAGTCGCCCACCGGGAAGATCCCAGTGGGCGACTTCGAACAGGTCAGGGTGGCGGTGCGGGAAGCACTCGCCGACTGAGCCCCTGGCTCAGATGGTCGGGCTCAGATGGCGTCGGCGCCCTCCTCGCCGGTACGGATGCGCACCAGCCGATCGATGTCGGTGACCCAGATCTTGCCGTCGCCGATCTTGCCACTGACGGCGGCTGCCTTCACGGCCTCGACGACCGTGTCGACCGCGCCGTCATCGACGACGAGCTCGACCTTGATCTTCGGGATGAAGTCGATCTGGTACTCCGAGCCACGGTAGGTCTCGGTGTGGCCGCCTTGGCGACCGAACCCCTTGACCTCGGTGACGGTGATGCCCTGCACGCCGGTGGCCTTGAGGGCGTCTTTCACCTCGTCGAGCTTGAACGGTTTGATGATTGCGGTGATGAGCTTCATGAGAACTCCTTTGGAACGAACTGTAAGTGCTGCGAAAGAGAATGGGTGGCGGGGAATGCGCCCCCGGGCCGCCGATCGCTCGGCGACCCGGAGACTGCCCCTATCCGGTCACGAGGTGCCCGGACACTGTGGAGCTGGCCGACTGGGTGCGAGCTGCGCTCAGTCGTTGTAGGCCAGCACGCCCATCTCTGGAATGTCCGCTCCCTCGATCTCCATCTCCGCCGGCAGGCGGATGCCGCCCTTGGTGAACTTGTTCTGGAGCTTGAAGAAGCCGAAGGCGATGCCGAAGATGATCGTCCAGATGACGAGCACGCCAAGCGCCTGAGCGCCCAGCTGGCCGAGGCCGCCGCCATACAGCAGGCCCTTCAGCTCGATGGGGGTGGTGCCGTCAGCCTCGAAGGCCAGGTTCCAGCCGTTGCCGTACACGCCGTTGGCGAACAGGCCGACGCAGAGCACGCCGAACGTGCCGCCGACACCGTGCACGGCGATGGCGCCCACCGGGTCGTCGATGCCGCGCTTCTCGATGAAGAACACGGCTTCGATGGCGATGATCGCTGCCAGCGAGCCGATGAGCGCTGCGGCCCACGGCGACACGAAGGCGCAGGGTGCCGTGATGGCCACCAGGCCGGCGAGCATGCCGTTCACCATCATGCCGGGGTCCGGCTTGCCAGTGCGGAACGTGATCCAGTACATGCCGATCACTGCGCCGAGTGCACCGGCGATGGCGGTGTTGGCGGCGACGGTGGCGAACTGGATGTCGCTGCTGGCGAACGTGGAGGCGGCATTGAAGCCGAACCAGCCGAACAGCAGGATGAAGCAGCCGAGCATGGCCATCGGGATGTTGTGGCCGGGGATCGCCCGGGCCTTGCCGTCGGGGCCGAACTTGCCGATGCGCGGCCCGAGCACGATGGCACCGGCCAGAGCAGCAGCGCCACCGACGGCGTGCACCACGCCGGAACCGGCGAAGTCGACGTAGCCGACGCCCAGGCCCATGGTGTCCCAGGTCTTGCCCAGCCACCCGCCGCCCCATGTCCAGGCAGCGAAGATGGGGTAGTAGATGGCGCCGCAGAACAGGCCCCAGATCACGAAGCTCTTCCACTTCCACCGCTCGGCCATGCTGCCGGTGGGGATCGTCGCCACGGTGTCCATGAAGGCCACCATGTAGAGGAAGAACGCCAGCAGAGCCGGGCTGGCGCTGGACCCGAGGTGGTCCCAGCCCTTCCAGAGGAAGGCCCAGTTGCCGGAGCCGATCAACGGTTCGGCGTTCATCGGGGTGTCGAGCCCGAAGTAGCCGGCGTAGCTGAAGCCACCGAACGCCAGCGGGAAGCCGACGAACAGGAAGCCGACGAAGCCGAGGCCGAAGATGGCGAAGTTCGTGCTCATCACGTGAGCAGCGTTCTTCTTCTGCGTGAAGCCGGTTTCGACGAGCGCGAAGCCGGCCTGCATGAAGATCACCAAGATGGCGCCGAGGATGACCCAGAGCAGGTTCGTCGACTCGCTGAGCGACGCGATGGCGTCAGCGTTTTCGTCGGCGAACGCCGGTCCGGCAATGGCCAGTGCCGAGAACGCGGCACCAACGGCGCCGCCGATCACGTACTTGAGTTTGGGTTTGATGCGCAAGGGATTCCTCCGTGTTGCGGATAGGGGCGTGTGTGATCCGGCACGGCACTGGGCTGGACGGAGGGCACGGTACGGGGTCGCTGTTTCCCGGTGAGGGCCGCTGTGTTTCCGCTGTGTGGCGTTCGCGTTCAGCCGCGAATTCCCTCTTGACGCTCTGATTGCAGCGCACTGCCACAACGGTCGCCGGCAACCACGAGCCCGCCACCGCCTTCGTTGCCCGGCCCGCGCAGGCGTGCCGGACGGCGGCTCCCGCGGCCGGCTGGGTGAGCGCTCAGTGGGCCGCGACGGGCGCCTTGCGGGCGCCCTTCTTGCCCGCCAGTGCGTTGCGCACGCGGGCCATCGCGGCCTCGTCGAGCTTGCGGCCCAACGGGTCGCTGATCGCGAAGCGGTCGTTCACCCGCAGGTCGGAGGTGCGGATGCGGGCCGTGTGCACCACCACGCCGGCCGCGGCGAAGGCCGCGCTGACGGCCAGCAGTGCGCCGGGTCGATCGGGGCCGGTGACCGCGACACTGGTGTGCCAGGGCAGTGCAGCGTTGTCGAACGCGAGCTCCAGTTCGGGCATCGGCACGACGGGCAGGCGGCGGCGAAGGCCGGCCTCGAACGCACCGGCGAGCACCTTCGCGCTCGGCCGCGCCGTGCTGATCACGGTGAAGCTGTCCAGCACGGCGCCGTCGGGCCAGGTGGCGATCGATGCTCCGACGATGTCCAGTTCGTGCGCGGTCAGCACCTGCGTCAGATGCGCCAGCAAGTCCTTGGTGTCGCGGCACGCGATGTCGATCTTCCAGTGGTCGGGCTCGGGCTCGGGCGAGACGGCCACGCGTACCAGGCCGCGCCGCGGCAGTGGCTCGATCAGGCGCGCCTGGCGGGCCAGTTCCTCCGGGTCGTGTGCCAGCAGGTAGCTGTTGGTCGCATGCCGCAGCCGCTCGATGGGCTCGGCCTCCTGCACGATGTGTTCGGCGGCGATGCGGCGGGCGGCCGCGATGTTGTTGGCGTCGCCACTGGTGACCTCCGGGTGCTCCAGCGCTTCCTTCACGCGCGCCAGCCGTTCGTCCAGCATCTCCCGCTGCCACTTCGACAACGGTCCGAGAGCCAGAGCAAGGCGGTGGGCCTCGACCGCATGGGCGACACCCGCCAGGTGCGTGGCCAGCTCGAGGATCTCGTGCTCCTCCAGGCTGTGCACCTGGGCGGCACCGGCGCGCAGCAGGTGGGCGTCGGCGACGATGGCCTCGATGCGGTCGGCCTCTCCGTTGTGGGTCAGCCGGGTCGCCAACTGGCGTGCACAGCCGTCGGCACCGCCGCCGGTGCCGCCGTCGCTGCACACGTCGGCCACCAGCGCCGCCAGCAGCAGCTCGTCGCCGGGAAGGCCGTACTGCGCCGACATGCTGTCCAGCCGCTCGACCACCGGGAAGCGCAGCGCGCCCATCGGGTCTAGGTCGCCGATGTCGGCGCGACGCCTGGCCATCGTGCGGGCCACTTCGGGCAGCGCCCGTTCCAGCACGCCCGACACGTCGAGGAAGCGCCAGGCCTTCGGGTTGTCGGCGTGCAGCAGGCGCACGAGTGCCTCGGTGTGTGCCGGCTTCCACTCCAACGTGCTGGCCCGGTTGTGGCCGAACCAGTCCAGCAGGGTAGAGCTGGGGCGGGCGCTGGCCGCCAGTGCGGCGGTGCGCAGCGCCAGCGACACGGTCTCGCCGGCCGGTGGTGTGGCGTTGAGCAGGATCTCGCCGCCGGCCACCGACAGCCAGCCCGCTGCCGGTTCCTCGTCGGCCGTTTCCTCGGGGCCGTCGTTGGTGCGGCCCAGTCGCCAGCGCAGCAGCGGTGGCGTCATGATCGTGGTGACCAGCACCACGATCAGCAGCGAGCCGTACTGGTCGCCGTTCAGCACTCCCGACGACAGGCCGATCGACGCGAAGATCAGGCCCACCTCGCCACGTGGCACCATGCCGATGCCGATCAGCAATCGATCGGCGCGCACGCCGACGGCCCCGGTCGCCGAGGCCAGCTTGCCGATGATCGCGACTGCGGTCAGCGCCGCCGCGACGCCCAGCACCGACGGCTTGATCATCGCCTCCAGGTCGGCGTTGATGCCGATCTGGGCGAAGAAGACAGGGATGAACACGTTGCCGACCGACCCCAGATCGCGGGCGATCCGTTCGTGCTGGCGGCTGGCCCCCAGCGCCAGGCCGGCCATGAACGCGCCGATGATGAACGCCAGTTTCGCCATGTCGGCCAGCTGGGCGAAGCCCAGGGTCAGCGCGAACGCCGCGATCGTGACAGTGGCCGGCGAGCTGGCACGGCGGTCGATGGCATCCAGCACCTTCGGCACCACCAGCAGGCCGACGGCGCCGGTGGCCACGAGGAACAGCACCGCCAGGCCGAGGGTGGAGGCAACCATGCCCACGCCCACCGTGCCTCCGGTGACGATCTTGACCACGACGGTGAGGATCACCAGGCCGAGCACGTCGTCGGCGACGGCCGCGCCCAGCACGATGCGGGCCTCGGTGGTGGCCAGCGCGCGTAGGTCGCCGAACACGCGGGCCGTGATGCCCACGCTGGTGGCGGTGAGCGCGGCGCCGACGAAGATGGCGGTGTCGGTCTCCTGGCCGAATGCCAGGGCGACGGCCGTGCCGGCAGCGAACGGAACCACCACGCCGATCACCGCGACGGTCAGCGAGGCGCGGCCGACCTTGCGCAGCTCCACCAAGTCCATCTCCATGCCCACCTGCAGCAGCAGCAGCAGCACGCCCACCTCGGCGAGCATGCTCATCGAGATGGCGCGGCCCTCGGTCAGCTGCACCAGGCCGAGGGCGGAGGGGCCGATGACCACACCGGCGATGATCTCGCCCAGGACCGCGGGGATGCGCAGCCGCTCCGCGAGCTCCGCGAACAGTTTGGCGGCGGCCAGCACCACCAGCAGATCGAGCAGCAGGCGGGCGAGATCGACCCCCTCCGTGGAGGCGATCACAGTTCGTCGGTGGCGAGCAGCGCCTCCGCTGCCGGCACCGCGTGCTCGGCGATCATCCAGCCGCGACTGCGCACGGTGACGATCGAGTCGGCGCCGAGGAGGCGCCGCACGCCCACCAGGATGCTGTCGCACCGGCGGTCGTTGAGATCGGCGAGGCCGGCCAGGCGAGCGAGCTCCCGTCGCCCGACCACCCGCCGACGGTTCGCCAGGAGTGCGGCCAGCACAGCTCGCTCCTGCCGGCCCTGATACGCGAGGGGGTTGGTATCAGAGCTCGAGGCAGGAGCGGAGCTGGCCATGTGCACGACGGTAGGCGGGTGCCGTTACGCAACTGTTCGGCGAGTGTGAACGGCGTGTGAACGGCTACGGCTGCGTGCCGGGCGGGTCGGTGCGCAGGTACACGAACCAGTAGATGAGGCCCACCAGCAGGGCACCACCGATGATGTTGCCGACCGTCACGGGCAGCAGGTTGTCGACCAGGAACCCCGACCAGGAGACCTCGTGATAGGTGCCGACCGGTGTGTCGATGGTCGCCCAGTACGCATCTGGGGCCCACGCGCGGTGCAGCAGCGCGGTGGGGAAGAAGTACATGTTGGCGACGCTGTGCTCGAAACCGGCGGCCACGAACGCGGTGATCGGCGGGATGATCACGGCGATCTTGTCGACCAGGCTGTGGGCGGACAGGGTCATCCACACGGCGAGGCAGACCAGGCAGTTGGCGAGCACGCCGCTGACCACCGCTTCGCCCACGCTGAGCCCGCTCTTGGACGCGGCGATGTCGAGCGCCCGCTTGCCCACCGAGCCGTCGCCGGCGTGCAGCTTGCCGCTCCAGACGACCAGCAGCGAGGTGGCCGTGGCGCCGACGAAGTTGGCCACGTAGACCACGGCCCAGTTGCGCAGCAGCGATCGCAGGGCCACCTTGCGGTCGGCGCAGGCGATGACGATCAGCGTGTTGCCGGTGAACAGCTCGGCGCCGCTGACGACGACGAGGATGAGACCCAGAGAGAACACCAGGCCGCCGAGCAGGCGGGCGACGCCCGGTGAGGTGCCGCCGCCCGCAGTCACCACCGTGGAGAAGTGTGCGCCCAGCCCGATGAAGGCTCCTGCCAGCACGCCGAGGGGCACCAAGCGGTGCAAGGGCAATGCAGCCTTGGAGACGCCGACCTGTTCCGCCTTGGCCGCCATTGCGGCCGGGAGGAGTGCGTCGAACGAGCCGTCGGTCGGGCTGGGCACAAGGTCACCGTACGCGAGCTTCCTGCTGGGGGCCAGAGGCTTTCGCCCGCAGACAGTGGCGCATGGACCCCTGCGCGGTCCGTCCGCGGCTCGACTGGCCCCGACTTGACCCGTGGGTCAATACTTGGGGCATGGACTTGAGCTACACCCCTGAAGCCGAAGCGTTCCGCGTGGAGATCCGCGAGTGGTTGGCCACCAACCTGCCCGCCGGCTGGTATGCGGCGGCCGAGCGGGGCGAGGTGGTCGAGCTGACCCCTGAGGACCGCAAGGCCTTCAACGAAGGCTGGGCCGCGAAGCTGTTCGAGGGCGGCTGGATCTGCGCAACGTGGCCGAAGGAGTACGGCGGCAAGGGCCTCACCACCATGCAGGGCGTGGTGCTGGCCGAGGAGTTCGCGCGGGTGAAGGCGCCGCTGCGGGCCGACTTCTTCGGCGACACACTGGTCGGCCCCACCATCTTGCAGTGGGGCACCGAGGAGCAGAAGCGCGAGTTCCTGCCCCAGATCCTGAACGGCACGGTGCGCTGGTGCCAGGGCTTCAGCGAGCCCAACTCCGGCTCCGACCTGGCCTCGCTGAAGACCAGCGCAGCGCTGGACGGTGACGAATGGGTGATCAACGGCCAGAAGGTGTGGACCACCGGCGGCCACCACGCCGACTACTGCTTCCTGCTCACCCGCACCGACCCAGACGGGCCCAAGCACAAGGGCATCAGCTACATGTTGGTGCCCATGCACCAGCCCGGGGTGGAGGTGCGTGGCATCACCCAGCCCGACGGTACGGCCGAGTTCTGCGAGGTGTTCTTCACCGACGCCCGATGCCCGAAGGACAACGTGGTCGGCGGCGTCAACAACGGCTGGAAGGTGGCCAACAGCACGCTCGCGTTCGAGCGCGGCATGAGCGCCACCACCGGATTCC
>JAUSLQ010000171.1 GCA_030645675.1 Actinomycetota bacterium
TCGCCCGTCACTACGGCAAGCAGGGAGTGCGGGCCAACTGCATCGCCCCCGGCGCCATCGAGACCACCGCACTGACGGCGATCCGCAAGCTGATGTCCGAGGCCAAGGGCATCCCGTACGAGGAAGCACTCGAGCGGGTGATGGTGGAGGAGTGGCACCTCGACATCGCGCTGCAGCGCCCGGGCAAGCCCGAGGAGGTGGGCGACCTGATCGCATTCCTGCTGTCGCCCCGCGCCGGCTACCTCACCGGTGCCCTCATCAACATCGACGGCGGTACCGCCTTCTGACCCCGCGACCCTCCGCGACCCCCCGCCCCACCCCCACGCGAACTTAAGTTCGCGGAGCTCCGCGAACTTAAGTTCGCGCCGGGCCTCGGGCGGCGGGCCTCGGGCGGCGTCGGCGTCAGCTGGGGTCGACGAGGATCTTGATGTGCTGGTCGGCGTGGTGCAGCAGCTCTTCCAGGCCGTCGTCGACCAGGCGCTCGAGCGGGATGTGGTCGCTGATCATCGTCGCGCTGTCGAAGCCGCCGCCCGCCAGCATCGCCAGCGTCGCCGGGAAGTCGGTCTCGGGTTCGTAGGTCATCGAGTAGCGGATGTCGATCTCGTTGACCATCGCCCGGCCCATGTCGACCCTGGCCTGCTCCTGCCAGCCGGCGACGCTGACGATCGTGCCACGCGGCCGCACCAGCGCGATGCCCTGGTTGAAGGCGACGCTGGAGGCGGTGGTGTCGAACACGATGTCGACGCCCTGGCGGGCGATGTCGCGCACGGCCGAGCGCAGATCGCCGCCCACCGGGTCCACCACGGCGGTGGCGCCCAGCGTGTGTGCCGCAGCCCGCCGGGCGGGGGAGAGGTCGGTGACGATCGTGGCCTGGGCCCCGCCGGCGCGCACGGCCTGCAGCACGCCGAGGCCGATCGGGCCGGCGCCCAGCACCAGCACGGTGGCGCCGAGGGTGGACGGGCCACGGCGCACGGCGTGCACAGCGACGGCCATCGGCTCGGTGAGCGCGGCCTCGACCACGCCGAGGCCGGCGGGCACGGGGTAGCACGAGCGCCGCGAGACGGCGACGAACGGGGCCAGGCCACCGTGCAGTGGCAGGCGGTACCCGCCGTAGAGCGCGAGCTTGCGGCACATCTGCGGCCACGCGTGGTGGCAGCTCCAGCAGGTGCCGCACCACTCCATCGGGGCGACGGCGACGGCGGTGCCGACGGCCAGGTCGGTGACGCCCTCGCCCACCTCGCGCACGATGCCGGCGAACTCGTGGCCCAGCACGACGCCGGGCACGTGCATGGCCGCGCCGCCGGTGTCGCTGCCCACGTAGGTGTGCAGGTCGCTGCCGCAGATGCCGTTGCGCGACACCTGCAGCAGCACCTCGCCCGGCCCGGGCTCGGGGGTGGCGATGTCCTCGATGCGGATGTCTCGCGACCCGTACCAGACGGCTGCCTTCATCGTGCACCTCCGAGTGCCGCGCTCAGCATCTCACGGTGCTCGGGTGCGGCGACGGTGATCAACCGGCGCGCCCGCTCGGCGTCGTCGACACCCCGCAGGTCGGCGATGCCGTGCTCGGTGATCACCAGGCCGATGTCGCTGCGCTGCGTCGACACGACCTCCACCCTGGGGACGATCGTGCTGTCGCCCTTCGCGTTGGTGGCGCGCACCGACACGATCGACATGCCGCCCACGGAACGCGAGGCCGCCACGCAGAAGTCGGCGTGGCCGCCGACCGAGGTGATGACCTTGCCGTTGACGCGCTCGAGGTTGATGGACCCGTCGAGGCCGATCTGCAGCGCGGTGTTGCAGCCGACGAAGCGAGGGATGGCCGACACCTGGGTGAGGTCGTGGGTGCGCGTGATGCTGCACAGATCCAGCAAGCCCGCCGCGGCCAGGCGGCGCACCGGGTCGCCACCCCACGTGTAGGCGGTGACCACCGGGGCCTTCAACAGATCGCGGTCGGCCAGCGCGGCCATGGCGTCGGTCACCAGGCCCGACCAGATGCGCACGGGCTCGGTGAGCGAGTTGGCGATCGCCTCGCCGATGCCGCCGGGGCCGAACTGCAGCGTCGCGTCGTGGGGCAGCAACGACACCACGTGGGCGCCGATCTGCGCGTCGACCGCATCGCCGGGGCGCTGGGCGGCAGGCGCCTCGGGCGGCGCGGGTGGGCGGTCCACCGTGGCGACGATGTTGCCGGGGATCTCGGGCGCACCCAGATCCTCGCCGTCCTCGTCGACCTCCACCACCACCTGCTTCGCGGCCAGCGCGAGCGAATCCGCGTAGCCCACCGACGACGTGAACACCAGCCGATCGCCTCGGCGCACGCCGGTGACGACACCGACGTCGGGCCGCCAGTTGCCGATGAACGACGGCACTGCCGACAGGCGCATGGGTAGCGCCTGGAAGCGCCCTTCGGCGACAGCGCGGGTCATCGCGAACCCGGCCATGTACGTGCGGCCGGTGAGCGCCGGGTCGGCCAGCCATTCGGGCCGGTCGACCATCCAGCCGAGGAACAGCTCGAAGGGGCCGGTGTGGCCGAGCAGGCTGGCGATGTCGGCGGGATTGCTCCGCGGCCCGAGCGGGCCGTCGGCGTAGGCGATGCGCATGCGTGTCTCAGTACTTCTTTCCGTCGTCGGTGGTCCAGTCGACGGCCTTGCTGGCGCCGAACTTCGACATCACCCACGGCGGCAGCCGCGTGGGCATCGGCAGCGGCACCATGCGAGCGCCACGAGCCTTCAACAGGTCGTCGAACAACTGCTGGTCGCCCGTGAACGGCGAACCCTCGCCGGCGATGAAGCCGTACAGTTCGCAGCCCTCGGGGCCGGCCTCCCACGGGCCGAACGTGTCGCCCCACTCCAGCATGATGTGCGTGCCGGCGGTGCAGACGATGTCGCCGCAGCTGATGCTGCCCTTCAGGATGAAGTTGATGTGATCGCCGGTGTGGCCGTGGTGGTTGCTGAACGCGCCCGGATCCCACTTGTTCCAGAAGGCGATGTACCGCGGCGACATCTCGATCCACTTCTCCCAGATCGACGCCGTGCGCCCGTCGGCGAACTCGTACCGCAGCATCTCCTCTGCCGGCACGTCGTCGAGATGCTTGATGCTCGGTCCACCCTTCATGGCGTTCGTCCTCTCGGTGTTCGTGGCCGTTGACCGGCCAGGTCAGCGGTCCCCTCACCATCTGACGCAGGCGTCAGCGTAGTGTGCGACGTCATGCAGATCGAAGGGAAGATCGCGGTCGTCACCGGCGGCGCCAGCGGCATCGGGCGGGCGCTGGCCATGGAGTTCGTGGCCCGGGGCGCGGCGGGCGTGGTGGTGGCCGATCTCGACGGCGAGTGGGCGCAGAAGGTGGCCGAACGCATCGGGGGCCTGGCCGTGCAGTGCGACGTCGGCGAGCCGGGGGCCATCGAGTCGTTGGTGGCCGCGGCTCGTGCCCGCTACGGGCGTGTCGACATCTTCTGCTCGAACGCCGGTTACAGCGACCCCGTGGGCGTGGGCCTCGACGAGTCGATGGAGGCGTTCGAGCGCCTCACTCGCGTGAACATGCTGGCCCACGTGGCCGCGGCGAAGGCGGTGGTGCCGGAGATGGTCGAGCGCGGCGGCGGCTACCTGCTGCAGACGCTGTCGTCGGCGGCGCTCATCTCCGGGCCCGCCGCGCCGGGCTACACGTTCACCAAGTTCGGGGCGCTGGGGTTCGCCGAGTGGATGGCCGTGAACTACGGCGCCAAGGGCGTGCGCGTGTCGTGCCTGTGCCCCAACGTCGTCTACACGGGCATGTTCGGCCGGCCGAAAGACCTCGATGCCGTGGCGGTGCCGCCTGCCGTTGGGGCGCTGGGCGAGGTGCTGCTGCCGGAGGACGTGGCCGTCACCGTCGCCGACGCGATGGAGGGGCCCGAGCCGTTCCTCATCCTGCCCCACCCGCGAGTGGGCGAGTCGTACCGCCGCAAGGCCGACGACTACGAAGGCTGGATCCTGCGGACGCGCGAGCGACTTGCCCGCATGCAAGCGGGCTGATTCCGGGGCTGAATCGTCCTGGCAACCGGGAGGACCTAGCCCGAGAAGCCGTGCTGGGAGGACCTAGCCCGAGAAGCCCGGCTGGGGACGGTTTGGCCCGAAGAAGCCCCGGCTGGGGACGATTTGGCCCGAGAAGCCCGCTGGAACGATCCAGCCCGAGAAGCCGGGGAGCGGTGGCAGGGTCATCCCTTGGCGTAGCGGTCGCGAAGCTCGCGCTTGAGCAGCTTGCCCGTCGGCAGGCGAGGCAGCTCGTCGACGAAGTCGACCGACACCGGGCACTTGTAGTGGGCCAGGCGCGAGCGGCAGAACTCGATCAGCTCGGCGGCCAGCTCGGGCCCTGCAGCCGCTGGGTCGGCGGCCATCACGACGGCCTTCACCTCTTCGCCCAGGTCGGCGTTGGGCACGCCGATCACGGCCACGTCGGCCACGGCCGGGTGCATCGTCAGCTCGTTCTCCACCTCTTGCGGGTAGATGTTCACACCGCCGGAGATGATCATGTGCGACACGCGGTCGGTGAGGTAGAGGTATCCGTCGCCGTCGAGGTACCCCACATCGCCGAGTGAGCTCCAGCCCCGGTCGTTGAACGCGTTCTGCGTCTTCACCGGGTCGTTGTGGTACTCGAAGGTGGTGGGGCTCTCGAACCAGATCTGGCCGGTCTCGCCCACCTCCAGTTCCACACCCTCGTCGTCGAGGATGTGCAGCTTGCCGATCATCGGCACGCCCACCGAGCCGGGGTGCGCCAGCCACTCCTTCGGGCCGACGGCGCAGAAGCCGTTGCCTTCGCTGCCGGCGTAGAACTCGTAGATGATCTCGCCCCACCACTCGATCATCTTCCGTTTCACCTCCACCGGGCAGGGCGCGGCGGCGTGCACGGCCTTCTGCAGGCTGGACAGGTCGTGGGCGGTGCGCTCGGCGTCGGACAGCTTCAGCATGCGCACGAAGTGGGTGGGCACGAACTGGGCATGGGTGACCTTGTGCTGCTCGATCAGCGCGAGAGCCTGTGCGGGATCGAACTTCTCCATCACCACGACGGTGCCGCCGAGGCGCTGCACGGCGGTGGTCCAGCCCAATGGTGCGGCGTGGTAGAGCGGCGCGGGACAGAGGTAGATGGTGTCGCTGGTGAACCCGTACAGCATCTGGATGAGCCCGACGATCGCACCCGGCCCGCTGCCGAACGGCTGGCCGCTGAGCGGCGGCTTGATGCCCTTCGGGCGGCCGGTGGTGCCCGAGGAGTAGAACATGTAGTTGCCCTCCACCTCGTTCTCCAGCGCCTGTGCCGGGTACTCGGCGACGGCCGTCTCGTAGCGCACGTAGCCCTCGACGTCGCCGTCCATCACCAGCTTGGTCAGCACGTTGCCGAGGTACGGCTTGAGGCTGGAGGCCACACCGCTGAGCATCGCCGAGGTCACCACCGCGGCCGCGCCGCAGTCCTCGATGATGTACCCGGCTTCCTCCGGCTTGAGGTGCCAGTTGATGGGTGTGCAGTACAGCCCGCTGCGCTGCGCCGCCCAGTAGACCTCGAAGTACCGCGGGTGGTTCTCCAGCAGCACGGCCATGTGGTCGCCAGGGCGCAGGCCGGCGGCGTAGAACAGCTGTGCCAGCCGCTTCGAGCGTTCGTCGAGCTCGCGGTAGGTGACGATCGCGCCGCTGTCGGCCATGATCACCGCGGGCTGATCGCCCTTGTCCGCCACGTAGTCGCCGGGTTCCATGAGGGTCCTTTCGAGGATCTGCAGATGCCGAGGTGCGACGCGTCGCGCCTCAGCGAGGGAAGTTGTACACCACGCGGGTGCGCGGAGCCATGGCGACGGTCAGGGCGCCCAAGCCACCAGGGTCCAGCGCAACAGGTCGGCGGTGCTGCCGTCGGGGTTCACGCGTGCGCCGATGATCTCGAAGCGCATGAGGTGGCCGCTGCCCGCCGGGGTGCGCTCGACCAGCGTGTGGCGGAACTCGAGCATGTCGCCCTCGAACGCCGGGCCGACGTGGTCGCACCCGTCCCATGCGACCACGGTGGCGAGGCCGGGCAGGATGCGGGTGAGCGACGCCTGCGCCAGGCCCTGCACGTGGCCGCCGTAGACCAGGCGGCGACCGCCGGGCCCCAGTGTGTGGTCGCGGTGCACCGCGGCCTGGTTGAACGTCAGCCGGGCGAGCGGCGCGGCCATGTCGATGTGGTCGCGCAGCGGGTCGGTGCGGGTCTCGCCGACGGCCCACTCGACGCCGGCCAGGCCCGACAGGTCCCAGGCGGGAACGGCGCCGACCAGATCGGCCAGCGGGGTGGGGGCCGAGGGCCCGGGGATGTCGCTGCTGTGGCCGGGCGACACCGTGCCGGCCACCAGCGCGCAGCGCTCGTACTCCACGACCGGGCCGTCATCCGTGCAGCTCTGGATGCCCAACCACACCTTGCCGCGGTGCTGGCCGTCCTTCGGCGCGGCGTCGCGCAGGCCTAGCACGGTGGCGGTGGTGGTCAACGTCTGGCCCAGGCGCACCGGCTGCAGCACGCGCACCGACCGGTAGTAGAGGTTGGCGATCGCCCGCCGGGTGGCGTTCGTGGTCTGCCCGATGGAGTACTGCATCACCAGGCCGGGGTTGGCCAGCGAGCCCTCGCCGCCCGCGGCGCGGTACGCCGCCTGGTCGGCGGCGAAGCGGTGCTGGTCACCGGTGATCGCGCGGTACAGCGCGTTGTCGGCCTCGGTGAGCGTGACCGGCGGCAGCGCCGGGATGGTGCCCCCGATCTCGAAGTCTTCGAACAACGGGCCCAGCTCGTGGAGTGGTCTCATGTCCCCATCCTTGCGCGCCGCCGGGGCCGGCACCAACGTTGTGGTGCGGGACGTGACACGCAGGCTCGCCCTTCCGTTGCGAGGTCGCTCCGCGCAACGGTTGATGTCGAGGTACCGCTGCGCCCAATCTGCGAGACGTAGCGTCGGTGCAGGTCAACGTCGACGCATTCTGACTCTTGACTCGGTGGAGGCGCGCCTCTACGGTGACCGAAACCGTTTTTGTGAGCTTGCTCGTTTTCCCTGGGGGTTCGATGTCCCGGATTTGCACACACACGTAGGTGCGGGTGAGGCGGCGTGGGGGTCGCGCTGGTGGTGGCGCTCACGACGGTGATGTTCGGGTTGCCGTTCACGCCGACTCGGCGAGCGGAGCATTGATGGATGACGGCGGCGAGGATTGTGATGCCGCCTCCGAACGTACTAACTAGTCCAACACTATTTCAGGCCTTTCTTGGCGGCGGAGTTGATGGCTTGATGTTCCTTGTATCTGGGTCATTCCAAGATGAGAACGGTGGCATCACAGATGTGGTGGCATTCCAGTGCGACGTCGCTGTATGAAGTCGATACTCGGAGTAGTTCTAATGGCTCTGGCTTGTATTGCTGCTGTAGGTGTGGTCCGTAGGTGGCTGACAATTAGGAGAATAGATGGATATGACTTTTACGACCGAAATTACTATATGGCACTACTTGGGTTGTGCATTTTCTTGGCGATCGTTGGAGTTCGGTTCGTAGCCGGCTGAGGCCAAGCATCGACCGATGTTGCTGCGATGGTATGAGTCCCGTGGAGTGGTTTTGGGGGTCCACCGTGAGGTGAGCCATCGGCGTGATTCTTGGTGTGTTCCGCCAAGAACCCACGAAGGAGTACACACCGATGGCTCTGTCCGAGTCTGCCTTGTCCGAGATGCGCGCTGCGATCGATGTCGGCCAAGGAGGTGATCTGGTCCGCCATCTGGCCGAGTGGGGGCTGCAGCAGTTGATCGAGGCCGAGGCCGCCGAGGTGATCGGCGCCGGCCGCTACGAGCGTGTCGCGCCGGGCGCATCTTCGGGCCGAGCGCCAGCTGTTACGATCTGACACCGATGTCATCGTCTCGAGCGCAGCACGAAGCCTGCGCGCTGCCGGTAGCCCCACCCCTGGTCGGCGTCCACCGCACGCTGGCCGACGCGCTGACGGCAGCGGGCACGCAGCACGGCGAGCGGGAAGCCATCGTCGACGGCGACCGCCGCCTCAGCTTTGCCGAGTGGGACCGCTGCGCCGAGGGGCTGGCTCGCGTGCTGGTGCAGCGTGGTGTGCGGCCCGGCGACGTGGTGGCGATCGTGTTGCCGTCGTCCATCGACTACGCGATCGCGTACGGCGCGATCACCAAGGCCGGCGCCATAGCGACCGGGCTGAACCTGCGCCTCGGCGCCCACGAGGTGGCGGCGATCCTCGCGATCGCGCCGCCGGCGTTGGTGATCGTCGACCGTGATGCAGCCGCGTTCCGCCTGCCCGCCGGCGTCGCCACCTTCGAGCACAGCGAGCTGCCCGCGGCCTATACGGCTGCGCCGCTCGCCGAAGGGCGGCCGCCCCGCCAGCCCGACGACCCGGCCGTCATCATCTGGACCAGTGGCACCACCGGCGTGCCCAAGGGAGCGTGGTTCGACCATCGCAACCTGGAGTCGGCGGTGCTCAGCGCCGGCATCATGAGCCGCCCGTACGACCGCAAGCTGGTGGGGACGCCGTTCCCCCACGCGGGCTACATGGCCAAGCTGTGGGACCAGCTGGCGTGGGGCACGTGCATCGTCGTCAGCCCGGCGCCGTGGACACCGCAGTCGATGCTGCACTCGTTGGTGCACGAGCGCATCACCGTCGCCGGGGGAGTGCCCACCCAGTGGGCGAAGCTGCTCGAACTGCCCGATGTGGGCGCGGCCGACCTGTCGAGCGTGCGCCTCGGGCTGGTGGCCACGGCGCCTGCGTCGCCCGAGCTGATCGAGCGGGTCACCGCGACCATCGGCTGCCCGCTGATCGTGCGCTACGCGATGACCGAGTCGCCCAGCATCACCGGCACCGAGCCGCACGACCCACCCGACGTGCAGTGCCACACCGTCGGCCGCGCCCAGGAGGGCATGGAGATCGACCTGGTCGACGAGGCCGGTGCGCCCGTGACAGCGGGAGCGGTCGGCCGGGTGCGCGTGCGCGGCGCCTGCGTGATGCGCGGCTACTGGGGAGCGCCCGAGACGACCGCCGCGGTGCTCGGCCCCGACGGGTGGCTGACCAGCAGCGACCTCGGCCGGCTCGACCCCGACGGCAACCTCGTGCTGGTCGGCCGCACCACCGACATGTACATCCGTGGCGGCTACAACGTGTACCCGCTGGAGGTGGAGAACGTGCTCGCCGATCACCCGCAGAT
Source organism: Actinomycetota bacterium (assembly GCA_030645675.1). Classification (GTDB taxonomy): domain Bacteria; phylum Actinomycetota; class Acidimicrobiia; order Acidimicrobiales; family Ilumatobacteraceae; genus UBA668. The sequence continues at coordinate 9,164 of JAUSLQ010000171.1, forward strand.
CGACCGAGTGGCGGTGGTCGGCACGGCCGCCGCGGTCATCGGCGAGATCGGCGTTGCGTTCGTCGCGCCCACCGACCCGGCGCACCCGCCCACGCTCGCCGCGCTGCGGCAGTGGACGCGCGAGCGGCTGGCGGACTACAAAGCTCCTGACCGCTTGGTGATCGTCGAGGCACTGCCGCTCACCAGCATGCTGAAGATCGACAAGGCACAGCTCAGCCGCATGGCCGCGCTCACGACCGACACCCGAACGACTGACACCCGAACGACCGACACCCGAACGACCGACACCCGCACCGGCGACGGCGCACACCACTGAAAGGCACGGCAACCATGGCGCACGATCGCGAGCTCCCGACGGTGGAGGACGAGACCCGGCCGTACTGGAAGGCGGCCGCCGACGGCACGCTGCTGATCAAGAAGTGCAACGCGTGCGGCGAGGTGCACCACTACCCGCGCCCGTTCTGCCCCAGCTGCTGGAGCGACGACGTGGCCTGGCAAGAGGCCAGCGGCCGCGGCACCGTGTACACGTACTCCACGATCTTCCGCAACGACCTCCCTCCGTTCGACGCCTGGGGCGCGTACATCGCCGCCGTGGTCGAGCTGGAGGAAGGCCCGCGGCTGATGACCAACATCGTCGACTGCCCGCCGGAGGAGTGCTCCGTGGGCATGCCCGTGGTGGTCGACTTCCGCCCGCTCACCGACGACATCGGTGCGCCGATCTTCCGCAGGGCATAGCCGCCGTGATCGATCTCTCCGCCCCAGTCTGCGAGCCCGGCAACTGCCATCGCATCGCGTTTGCGGTGCGCGATCTGCCCGCCGCGGTGCGCTGGTTCGAAGATGTCCTCGGTGCGGTCATGCTGCCCATCCCGCAACAGGCGGGCGGGGCCGTGGAGGCCGAGGCCGACGGCGGCCAGATCGCAGTGATGTGGCTGCAGAGCGTGCCCATCGTGCTGCTCGGCTCCACCCAACCCGACGGCATCATCGGCCGCTACCTGGCCGCCAACGGGCCCAGCGTGCAGTCGCTGGCCTGGGAGATCCCCGACATGTGGGGCACCGAGAACCTGCTGCGCGCGAACGGCATGAAGATCGTCGGCACCGACATCGAAGGGAGGCACTTCTTCGTGCACCCCAAGCACACCGAGGGCATGCTGCTGGAGTACACCGACGACGTGCTGCCGGGCGACCCGCGCCGCGGCAACGGCGTGGCCGCTCTGGTCGGCTCCGTGGCGATCGCCTCCGTGCAGCGGGTCACCACCGTCGTGCCCGACATCGACGCCGCCGTGGCCGCGCTGCGCTACACGTTCAACGGCGTCGCCGCCGCAACGGCCGACGAAGCCGTCGACGTCGTCATCGGCGACCTCACGGTTCGGCTGGTCACGGCCGCCACCGACGGCGGGCGTTTCGCCGGGCTCGCGGGTAGCACCCGCTTCCACTCGGTCACGCTGGCCGTGCCCGACCTCGCCGCGCTACCTGCGCAGCTGACCGCGGCCGGCATCGGCGTCGCCGCCAGCGACACCAACGGCATCGACGGGCAGTCGTTGTGGGCCGACCCGGCCGGCACGCTGGGCCTGCGGTTCGAGTTCGTCGCGGCATGAGCCAGGCAGCGGAGCTCGAGGAGTTCCTCCTCGGCGCCATCCCGCGGTTCCGCGCCCTCGGTGCCGCACCCGGTTCGTGGGACGAGAAGATGGCCTGGCAGCAGATCCTCGGCGAGGGTGGCTGGGTGGCGCCGTCGTGGCCCGTCGAGCACGGCGGCCGTGGGTTGTCCACCGCCGACCGCATCGAGTGCGAGCTGGTGATGGCCGCGTCGGGCACGCCGATGATCGCGTCCACGTTGGGCGTGAAGAACGTCGGGCCGACGCTTGCGATGTGGGGCACCGACGAGCAGAAGGCGCACCTGCCGCGCATCCTGTCCGGCGAGGAGATCTGGTGCCAGGGCTTCAGCGAGCCGGACGCCGGCTCGGACCTGGCCAGCCTGCGCACGCGGGCGGTGCTCGACGGCGACGACTTCGTGATCGACGGCGAGAAGGTGTGGACGTCGCAGGGCCTGCGCGCCACCCACTGCCAACTGCTGGTGCGCACCGACCCGACCGCGTCGAAGCATCGCGGCATCTCCGCGCTGCTGGTCCCGCTGCACCTGCCCGGCATCGAGCGTCGCCCGATCCGGCAGATCAACGGCGACTCGGAGTTCGCCTCCATGCACTTCGACGGTGTGCGCGTGCCGCGCTCGGCCCTGCTGGGGCCGCTGCACGACGGCTGGAACGTCACCACCTCGACGCTGGCCCACGAGCGCGCAGGCGTGGCGATGTTCGCCCAGCGCCACGAGGCGGATGTTCTGGCCCTCGTGCGCGAACTGGCCGGCAGCGGCCTCGACGCGGTGGCCCGGCAACTGGTCGTGCGCCGCTACATCGACGGCCGGCTGATCGGCCTGGTGGGCCGCAAGATCCTGTCCACCCTGGTGCAGGGCGGCACGCCCGGCCCCGAGCAGCAGCTGATCAAGCTGGCCTGGAGCCTAGGCGAAGCCCGCCTGGCCGAGGCTCGTGCGGTGTTGGCCGGCCCGGCGCTGATGGCCGGTGGGGCACCCGAGGCGGAGGAGGCGCTGCTGCGTTCGCGTGCCTCCACCATCGCCGCCGGCACCACCGAGGTGATGAAGAACATCATCGCCGAGCGGGTGCTCGGCCTGCCGCGCGACTGAGGATCCTGGGGGTACGGCGAGGTTCAGCCGCGGCCGAGCAGCATCGTGCCGCTGCTGCAGAACCAGCCACCGGTGCCGCTGACGCAGGCGACCTCGGCATTCGGTACCTGCCGGTCACCGGCCTCGCCGCGCAACTGCTTGGCCGCCTCGACCAGCAGGAACAGGCCGCGCTGGCCGGGGTGGCAGGCCGACAGCCCGCCGCCGTCGGTGTTGGTGGGCAGCGCGCCGCCGACACGCAGCTTGCCGTCCTCCACGAACGCACCGCCCTCGCCCTTGCCGCAGAAGCCGAGGTCTTCCAGCGTGATCAGCAGCATGTACGTGAACGCGTCGTAGAGCTCGCACACGTCGACATCGGCCGGGGTGAGGCCCGCGCGCTGGAACGCGAGGCGGCCCGAGTCGGCGGCCGGGCCGGTGGTGAAGTCGGCCCACTGGGCCATGTTGATGTGCGAGATGCCCTCGCCACTGCCCAGGATCCAGACGGGCGTGCCCGGGATGTCGGCGACGCGGTCTTCGGCGACCAACACGATCGCGGCTGCGCCGTCGCTGCGGATGCAGCACTGCAACTTGGTGAACGGGTCGGCGATCATCGGGCCGTCGAGCACGTCGGCGATCGTGATCGGGTCGCGCACGAACGCCTCGGGGTTGAGGCCCGCGTTGAAGCGAGCGCTGACCGCGATCTCGGCGAGCTGCTCGATGGTGGTGCCGTGCTCGTGCATGTGGCGGCGGGCGGCCATCGCGTACTTGGAGATGAGAGTGTGCCCGTACGGCGCCTCCCACTGCATCGGGCCGCGGGCGCCCCAGTCGAGGTTGGCGGTGCGCAGGCCCTTGCGCAGGTCGGCGCGAGCGGTGCTGCCGTAGGCCAGCAGCACGACATCGGCGTGGCCCGCGCTGATCGCATCAGCTGCGTGCGCGGCCATGACCTCCCACGACGACCCACCGACGGCGGTGCTGTCGATCCAGGTCGGCCGCAAGCCCATGTACTCCGCGACGTCGACGGGGGCCATCGTGCCCAGGCCGGTTGACGCGAAGCCGTCGATCTGGTCCGGGCGCAGCCCGGCGTCGCCCAGCGCTCGCCGGCTGGCCTGGGCCATCAGGGCGTAGGGGGTCTGGTTGTCGACCTTGCCGACCTCCGACAGTGCAACACCCGCGATCGCGACTCGGCGACTCATCTCTTCGACCTCCAACGTCCTCGAACCGACTGATACCGTAACTGACACCCGTGTCACCGGCCTACCCGGTGGCCCGCTCGTGAAGGGGAACGTCAATGGGGAATCGTCTCGCAGGTCGTGTCGCGCTCGTCTCTGGCTCCACACGCGGCATCGGCCGCACCATCGCCGAGGTGTTCGCCGCCGAGGGTGCGAAGGTGGCCGTCACCGGTCGCACCGTGGAGAAGGGCCAGAAGGTGGTCGACCGCATCCGCGAGAACGGCGGCGAGGCCGAGTTCTTCCAGCTCGACGTCACGGTCGAGCAGAGCGTGCACGACACGATCGAGGCCGTCGTCGCCCGCTTCGGTTCCCTCACCACGCTGGTCAACAACGCCGCGCCCACCACCGAGGTGTCCACGACGGTGAAGCCCCTGCACCAGTACACGACCGAGGAGTGGAACGGCATCATCACCAGCGCGCTCACCGGCAACGTGTTCTGGGCCTCGAAGTACGCCTGGCCGCACCTGGAGGCCGCAGGCAACTCCACCATCGTCAACATCTCATCGGGCCAGTCGCTGCGCGGCTTCACCGGCTTCGGTGCCTATGGCGCGGCGAAGGGCGCGATGAACAGCGTCACCCGCACGCTGGCTGTCGAAGGCGCGCCGGTGGGCATTCGCTGCAACGCCATCATCGTCGGCCGCATCGTGGCCGGCCGTGGCGACTCGGGCGTGGGCATGTCGAAGGTGCCGGGCAGCATCGGCAACCCCGGCCAGATCGCGTCGACGGCGTTGTTCCTGGCGTCGGACGAATCGTCGTTCATCACCGGCGACCTGATCACTGCCGACGGCGGTGTCACCGTCAACGGCGACCTGCTGATGGGCTGACGCCGCGGCCGGTCGCCGGCCGACGCCCGTGCCGCGCGCTCAGCGCGGCCGGTGGGTGATCGCCGCCGCGACCTCGGCAGGTGTCGGCTCGCCGCCGCGTAGGAACAGGCGGTGCGTGCGCACGGCGGCAACTGCTGCCTGGGTGGCGGTGGCCGGCACGGCCTCGCGCGGCAAATCGCCGGATCGGTCGCGAACGAACTCGGCGGCCGACCGCACCGCTGCATGCAGCACGTCGTCGAGTTCGGTGGGGTGCTCGAAACGCCATCGCCGCGCCTGCTCTGCGACCGCCGGCCCGTCGGCGTCGATGCCCGCGGCCGCGAACACGCGGCAGTCGTAGACCCGGCAGGTGTGCGGGCGGTGGGCGTAGATCGTGCAGCGGTCGTCGACCAGCATCGGGCAGCGGCCCTGTTCGTCGTAGCCCATCAGCATGTGGCCGCGCGGTGCTCCGGGAGCAGGGAACAGCAAGGCGGTGGGGATGTGCGCCAGCGCGTCGCGCTCGTCGGGAGCGATGTGGATGAATTGTGCCGAGCGGCAGCACGCCGTGCATTCGCCGCAGGGCACGTCGGACTCGCCGCTGCCGCCGATCGCCGCCAGCGCCTCCGCCAGCCAGGCGCCGAACGCCCCGGCCGGCAGGTCGCAGGTGTCGTCGTCCATCGCCGGCCAGCGTGACACCTGGCGCGGATCGCGTCCAGGCGACCGCGCCCCGAGGCAGCGGAAATGACCCGCAAGCGACACCTGTGTCAGAATCGACGCCATGCCTGAAGCAGTCATCGTCTCCGCCGCCCGTACACCCATCGCTCGTGCCCGCAAGGGTTCGCTGGTCGATGTCGACGCCCAGACGCTGGCCCAGATCGCGGTCAAGGCTGCGATCGACCGCTCGGGCATCGACCCGTCGCTGATCGACGACATCGTGCTCGCCGAGTCGATGCAGGGCGGCGGAGTGATCGCCCGCTACGTCGCCAACGTGCTCGGCCTGCTCACCGTGCCCGGCCTGGCCGACAACCGCCACTGCGCCGCCGGCCTCAGCGCGGTGCAGATCGGCGCTGCCAGCATCCGCGCCGGCATGGACCAGATCGTGGTCGCCGGCGGCACCGAGAGCCTGTCCAGTGCGCCGCAGCTGCTGAAGTCCACCCCTGCGTCCGCCGCCGACTTCCAGCCGTGGATGCCGGCCAGCCACCCCGACAGTGCTGCCGCTCCGGCGTGGGACATGAGCATCACGGTCGGCGAGAACACCGCCCGCATCGCCGGCATCACCCGCCGCGACGCCGACGAGTGGGCCGCCGGCTCGCACCAGAAGGCCTACGCCCAGGTCAGCAACGGCTACTTCGACGCCGAGATCGTGCCGGTCGAGGTGTCCGACGGCGCCGGCGGCACCCGCCTGTTCGCCCGCGACGAGCACCCCCGCCCCGAGACCACGGTCGAGAGCCTGTCGGCACTGAAGCTGATCCACCCCGAGATCGAGAACGCCACGGTCACCCCCGGCAACTCGTCGGGCATCAACGACGCCGCGGCGGCGCTGGTGATCATGAGCGACGAGGTGGCCAAGCGCGAAGGTCTCACCCCGCTGGCCCGCATCGTGTCGTGGGCGTCGGTGGGCATCGACCCCGAGCAGACCGGCCTGGCCCCCACGAAGGCGATCCCGAAGGCGCTGGCCCGCGGCGGCATGCAGATCAGCGACATCGACCTGTTCGAGATCAACGAGGCGTTCTGCTCGATGGCCGTCGCCACCACCCGCATCCTCGGCCTCAACCCGGAGATCGTGAACCCGTACGGCAGCGGCTGCGGCCTCGGCCACCCGATCGCGGCCACGGGTGCCCGCATGGTGGTCAGCATGATGCACGAGCTGCGCCGCCAGGGGAAGAACACCGGCGTCGTGTCGATGTGCGCCGGCGGCGGCATGGGTTCGGCGCTCGTCCTCGAAGTGCTCTGACGTTCCGTTGCCCACCACCGTGACGACGCCGCTCCCCGGGTTGACGCTCGTGCTGGGCGGGGGCGGTACCGGAGGCATCGCGTGGGAGACGGGAGTGCTGCTCGGCCTCGCTGAGGCAGGCAGTGAGGTGCTCTCCGTCACGCAGCGCGTCATCGGGACATCGGCGGGATCCGCTGTCGGCGCTCAGGTGCTGTCCGGGCTGGGGATCGAGGAACTGTTCGGTCGGCAGATCTCGGAGGAACACGGCGAGGTCATGCCCGACTTCGACGCGAGCCTGGCGGCCGCGGTCTTCACTGCACTGTTGGGCGGCAAACCGCTCGACGTGGGTGCACGGCGCCGCATCGGTGCAGCTGCGGTGACTGCACCGACGCTGCCGCCCGAGGTGCGTCGCGCAGTGATCGAGTGGCGGCTGCCCAGCCACCAGTGGCCGACCACGCACTTGCAGGTCACGGCGGTCGACTGCGAGAGCGGAGATCTCGTCGTGTTCACGCGCGACAGTGGCGTGTCGTTGGTCGATGCGGTGATGGCCAGCTGTGCGGTGCCGACCATGTGGCCGGTCGTGAGCATCGGGGGTCGGAGCTACATGGACGGAGGCATCTGCTCGCCGGTGAACGCGCTCCTCGCGGGCGATGCGGCGCGGGTGCTGGTGCTGACACCGCTCACCGGCCCGATGGGCGCCTCCACGCTCGTGGAACTCGAGCAGCTGCGCGCGAACGGAAGCCGCACGGCCGTGATCAGCGCGGACGACGACGCGATCGCGGCGATGGCCAACCCGCTCGATCCTTCGTGTCGCGCGCCTGCCGCCGAGCAGGGTCGTCGCCAAGGCCGCGCCGCCGTCGAGCAGGTGCGACTGCTGCTCGCTGATTGATCCGACCGGACCTCAGCGGTCGACGAAGTGCTGCAGCGTAGGCCCCAGCAGGTCGGGGATCGCGCCGTGGATGACGATCTCGTCGGCCCCGGTGGCCAGGTACTTCTGCAGGCGGCGAGCACACGTGGCGGCCGAGCCGGTGGCGGTGCCTTCCTCCAGCCAGTGGCGGGGCAGCGAGGCGGCCACCTCGGCCAGCTGGTCCTTCGTGAACGCGGTATCGGCCGCGCCGCGCAAGCCTTCCAGCATCGGGTGCGCGCGCAACTTGGCCAGCTCGGCGGTGTCGAAGCCGTTGACTCCGGCGAGCAGTTCGCCGAACTCGGGGATCTGGTAGTAGGTCACCGCCCGGCCGCCCACCACGGCCGCCTCCTGGCCGGCTGTCAGGTCGGGGGCGGTCACGACGGTGGCGTACACCTTCACCGACAGCGGGTCGCGGCCGGCCGCCTCGGCGGCGGCACGGACGCGCGCGACCGCCCGGCCGACGGCCTCGGTGGTGAGCATCGGGTGCAGGATCGCGCCGTCGAAGTGGGTGCCGGCGAGATCGAGCGTCTTCGGGCCGATGGCGGCCAGCACGATCGGCGGCGGCGCCACGTCGGGCAGGTCGCCCAGCCGCAGGGAGGGGAACCGGCCGGCCGGCCCGTCGTACCGCACCTTGCCTCCCTTGCAGAGCGTGCGGAACATCTCGGCGAAGTCGATCAGCACCTGGTTGGTCATCGCCGGCAGCCCGACCGCCTTCCACATCGGTGCCGTCGAGCGGCCGACACCGAACACGAAGCGCTCGCCGCTGAGCGACTGCATCGTCATCGCCATGCTGGCCAGCGCCAGCGGATGACGGAACGCGAAGTGCGAGATGCCCGACGCGATCGTGGCCCGCGACGTGGCCTGGGCGATGGCGCCACCGAGCACGCCCAGGTCTTTCGTGCCGTAGCGCTCGCTGATCCAGATGGTGCCCAGACCGAGGTGCTCGGCGGTCTGCGCCTGGCCGACAGCCGCCCGCGGGTCGCTGACCCGCCCCGGCAGCACGTAGGCCCCAAGGCGGTCGAGGGGGCTCGGTTCTCCGGGTGTACGGGCGGCGGGCATCGGGTTAGTCTGACACACGTGTCATCTGCCGTCACCTCCCGCGACCACGACGAAACCACCGCCACGCTGGTGCAGTACCTGTCGCGGCGGCTCGGTGTCGACACCGTCGAGATCAGCGATCTCAGCCTGCCGAAGGCGGGCTTCTCCAACGAGACCATCCTCGGTCGCGCCGTCTGGGCCGACCGGGCGGGAGCGCACTCGCGCGACTTCGTGCTGCGCATCCAGCCCACAGGCCATCAGCTGTTCGTCACGCCCGACGCCATCCGCCAGGCGCAGGTGGTGTCCAGCCTGGCCGGCCACGTACCGGTACCCACCGTGTGGCTCACCGAGGCCGACCCGGCGGTGTTCGGCGCCCCGTTCTACCTGATGGACCGCTCGTACGGCCGGGTTCCACCCGACGTGCCCACGTTCCACAAGAAGGGCTGGGTGGCCGACCTGCCCGAGCCGCAGCAGCGCCTGGTGCACGAGAACGGCATGCGCGAGCTGGTGCGCCTGCACGGCATCGCCGACCTGGCCCCGTTCCAGTTCCTCGACACGCCGGGCGACGGGGCGACGGCGCTGGAGCGCTACGTGCGCCACATCCACGGCTGGTACGAGTGGTGCGCGCCGGTGCGGGTGCACGCACCCGAGGTGATCGACCGGGCGATGCAGTACGCGCTCACCGAGATGCCCACCGACGACAGCGCGACCATCGTCTGGGGCGACGCCCGCATGGGCAACATCATGTTCGGCGACGACCTGTCGGTGGCCGCGATGTTCGACTGGGAGGGCGCCACCCTCGGCCCGCCCGAGATCGACGTCGCCTGGTGGGTGCTGTTCGACGAGTTCCTCTGCGAGAGCCGCGGCGCCACCCGCCTACCTGGCATCGCCGGGCGCCAGGAGTTCTTCGCGAAGTACGAGGAGCTCAGCGGCCGCTCGCTGCGCAACATCGACTACTACTCCGTGCTCGGCGGCCTGGTGCTGTCGATCATCAACAGCCGCCTGGCCGACCTGCTCGTGAAGAGCGGTGCCACCGAGCCGGCGATGGCGGCGAAGTTCGTCACCTGGGTCACCGACATCACTACCCGCCACCTCGACGCACTGGGCTGACTGCAGGTCGGCGGGCCACCGCGCGCGGCTTGGCGTGCGCGGCTTGGCGTGCGCGTGTCCGAGGTCACTAAGGTCTCCTCCGGGGTTACGAGACATCACGTTTCACAGCACATCTGAAAGAGAGAGCATCATGGCCGGTCGCCTGGAAGGCAAAGTCGCATTCATCACGGGCGCAGCACGCGGGCAGGGCAAGAGCCACTGCATCCGCCTGGCGCAAGAGGGCGCCGCAATCATCGCCGTCGATCTCTGCGAGCCGATCGACACCGTGGCGTATGCGCTGGGCACCGATGCCGACTTCGCCGACACGGTCGCGCAGGTGGAGGCCATCGGTGGCCAGATCCTGGCGTTGAAGGCCGACGTGCGCGAGCGCAATCAGCTCCGCGACGCGGTCGAAGCCGGCATCGCCAAGTTCGGTGCGCTGCACATCGTGTGCGCCAACGCCGGCATCCTGCCGATCAAGGGCCGCGACCCCCAGGCGTTCGTCGACGCGATGGACGTCGACTTCGGTGGTGTGCTCAACGCCGTGGCCGTCAGCCTGCCGCACCTGGGTGCCGGCGCTTCGATCATCCTCACCGGCAGCACGGCCGGCCTCATCGAGGGCTCCGTCAACAACCCGGCGCTCGGGCCTGGCGGCTCGGGCTACGGCCTCGCCAAGAGCTTCATCGTCAAGTACACCGAAGTGCTGGCGCTGCAGGTGGCGGAGAAGATGATCCGCGTCAACGCGATCCACCCCACGAACTGCAACACCAACCTGCTGCACAACGACGAGCTGTACAAGCTGTTCCGCCCCGACCTGCCGAACCCAACCACCGACGACGTGATGCCGGCGTTCAACGTGTTCCAGGCGATGCCCATCCCGTACATCGAGCCGGTCGACATCAGCAACGCCGTGCTGTGGCTGGCCAGCGACGAAGCCCGCTACGTGACGGGCGTGAACCTGCGGGTCGACGCCGGCTCGTACATCAAGGCCCCCAACGGGCTCTGATCTCCACCACCACTCATCACACGTTCGCAACGAGGAGACCCAAGATGGCTGACCTGAAGTTCACCCCCGAACGCCGCATGCTGATCGACGGCCAGCTGGTCTTCGCCGACAGCGGCAAGGAGTTCGACAACATCAGCCCTGTCACCGAAGAGGTGCTGGGCACGGTGGCCGACGCGTCGGCGGCGGAGATGCAGCGGGCCATCAAGGCTGCCCGCCGCGCCTTCGACACCACCGACTGGAGCACCAACCACCAGTTCCGCAAGCAGTGCCTGCTGCAGCTGCACGAGGCGCTGGTGGCGGAGAAGGAAGAGCTCCGCGAGGAGATCATCGCCGAGACGGGCGCGCCGCGTGCGGTCACCTACATGGCTCAGGTCGACGGGCCGCTGGCCGACGGCGTGCTGTGGCCCGCCCACCAGATCGACGAATTCCCGTGGAAGCGTCGCCTGCCCGACGCCGAGATGTTCGGCTCGGTCAGCCACCGCGAGGTGTGGAAGGAAGCGATGGGCGTGATCGGTGCGATCACCCCGTGGAACTACCCGTTCGAGGTCACCATCAACAAGGTGGCGCAGATCCTCGCCACCGGCAACACGATGGTGCTGAAGCCCGCGCCCGACACTCCGTGGAACGCCACCCGCCTGGGCCGCATCGTCGCCGAGAAGACCGACATCCCGGCCGGCGTGTTCAACGTCGTGACGTCATCCGATCACTTGGTCGGCGAGGAGCTGACGCTGTCGCCCGACGTCGACATGATCTCGTTCACCGGCTCCACCGCCACGGGCAAGCGCATCATGGAGAAGGGCGCGGCCACGCTGAAGCGGGTGTTCCTGGAGCTCGGCGGCAAGAGCGCGATGATCGTCCTCGACGACGCAGACTTCTCGGCCGTGGTGCCGATGGCCTCCATCGTGTGCATGCACGCCGGCCAGGGCTGCGCGATGCAGACCCGCCTGCTGCTGCCCCGCTCCCGCTACGAGGAAGGCGTCGAGCTGATCAAGGCCGGCATGAGCTTCTTCCCCTACGGCGACCCCGACGACATGGCCAACATGATGGGGCCGCTGGTCAGCGAGAAGCAGCGCGACCGTGTGCTCGGCTACATCCAGAAGGGCATCGACGAGGGCGCCAAGCTCGTCGTCGGTGGCGGCAAGCCGGCACAGATGGAGAAGGGCTGGTACGTGGAGCCGACGCTGTTCATCGACGTCGACAACTCGATGACCATCGCCCGCGAGGAGATCTTCGGGCCGGTGCTGTGCGTCATCCCGTACGACGACGACGCAGATGCCATCCGCATTGCCAACGAGAACGAGTACGGCCTGTCCGGCAGTGTGTTCGGCAGCCACGAGCGGGCGGTCGCGGTCGCTGCCGCGATCCGCACCGGTTCCATCGGTGTCAACGGTGGCGTGTGGTACGGCGCCGACATGCCGTACGGCGGCTACAAGACCAGTGGCATCGGGCGCCAGAACGGCATCGAGGGCTTCGAACAGCACCTCGAGACGAAGATCATCGCCTGGCCCGCCGGGGCCTGAGGCTGCGATGACCGTCTCGTTCGATCTCACCGGCCGCACGGCGCTGATCACCGGCGCCGGGCAGGGGGTGGGGGCCGGCATCGCCGCAACCCTCGCCGCCGCCGGCGCAAAGGTCTACGTCAACGACCTGGTCCCCGCTCGCGCCGCCGCTGCCGCCGACGAGCTGATCGCAGTTGGCGGCGCCGCCGAACCGCTGGCGTTCGACGTCACCGATCACGAGGCGGTCGTCGGCGCGCTCCAACGCGTGGGCGGTGTCGACATCCTGGTGAACAACGCCGGCAACGCCGGTGGCGACGGGTGGCCGGGGATGGTGCCGTTCGTGCAGACCGCGCCCAGTGAATGGGCGCCGTTCCTGCAGGTGAACCTGTTCGGTGTGATGCACTGCGTGCACAGCGCGTTGCCGTACATGATCGAGCGCCGTTGGGGGCGCATCATCACGATCATGTCCGACGCAGGCCGGGTGGGCGAGCCGAACATGGCTGCGTACGCGGCGGCGAAGGCCGGGGCGGCGGCACTGACTCGTAGCGTGGCCCACGAGGTGGGCCGCTACGGCATCACCGCCAACAACATCGCGCTGGGCACCATGCGCACCCCGCTCTCCGAGGCGCGGTGGGCGACCATCACGCCGGAGGAGTCCAAGGTGGTCCTGCAGCGCTACCTGGTGCGGCGGCCGGGCAACCCCGACGACGTCGCGGGCCTGGCGCTGTTCCTGGCCAGCGGTGCCGGCGAGTGGGTCACCGCTCAGACCTATCCGGTCAACGGCGGGTACTCCGTCGCGCTGTAGTTCGGGCGTGCCGGCCGACGCTGCCTTCGACAGCCGGCTGACACGAGTGTCAGAATGTGGTTCCTGTTGCCAGCCTGGCGCGACGCGGTGCCGGTCTGGTCCCGCTCGCCCTGCGAAAAGGGAGCACACGATGCCTGCCATTCCCAACGCCCAGCTCACTCACATGGGGTTGTTCGTCAACGACCCGGCCGTCATGGTCGCGTTCTACACCGAGCTGTTCGGCTTCGAGGTCAGCGATGCCGGCGAGTTCCACGGCAAGCACCTCACGTTCCTCACCCGCAACACCGACGAGCACCACCAGCTGGTGCTGATCCGGGGCCGCACCGCCGGGCCGGGCGAGAAGCTGCTCGGGCAGGTGTCGTTCCGCGTCGACACGTTGGCCGACCTGCGCCACTTCCTTCGCCGCTCCGCCGAATTGGGCGCCACCGAGCACGAGGCGCGCAACCACGGCAACAGCTGGAGCATCTACTTCCGCGACCCAGACCACAACTTCATCGAGATGTACGTGGTCACCCCCTGGCAGGTGCGCCAGCCGTGGCGGGTGGAGCTGGATCTCGATCTTCCCGACGCGGAGATCGAGGCGCTGACCAAGCAGCTGATCGACGAGGCGGGGGTGTTCGTGCCGCTCGCCGACTGGACCCGCGAGATGGCGGCCCGCATCGCCGCCCGCAGCGCCGGCGCCGCTGGCACCGCTGGCCCTGCTGGCCCTGCTGGCACCGCTGGCCCCGCTGGTGGTGACCGGTCGTGACCGCCGACGACCGCCCCAGCCTGTGGAGCGCGTTGCGCGAGGTGGCGTTCACGCAGAGCTACGTCGATGCCGGTGGCATCCGCACCCGCTACGTGGAAGCCGGCCCCGCCGACGCGCCGGCGGTGGTGATGCTGCACGGCACCGGTGGCCACTGGGAGACGTTCGCCCGCAACCTGGGCCCGTACTCGCAGCACTTCCGCACCATCGCCTTCGACATGGTGGGCAACGGGTTCACCGACCGGCCCGACTACGACTACGAGATCCCGCAGTACGTCGCCCACGTGCAGGCCACGATGAATGCGCTCGGCGTGCAGCGCGCTCACCTGCTGGGCACGTCGTTGGGCTCGTGGGTGGCGGCGGCGTTCGCCCTGCAGCACCCCGAGCGGGTGCACAAGCTGGTGTTCATGTCCGCCACCGGGCTGGTGGGCACGGCCGAGAACATGGCCCGCATCCGGGCAACGCGCATGAACGCGGTGAACGACCCCGAGTGGTCGTCGATCAAGGCGATGTTCGACCACCTGCTGGCCGACGAGAAGGACCGCCTCGACGACCTGGTGTCGTTGCGTCAGGCCATCTATCGCCAGCCCGGCATGATCCAAACGATGGAGCACACCCTGGTGCTGCAGGACGCCGAGGTGCGCCAACGCAACCTCATCCCGGAAGCCGATTGGCGGCGCATCACGGCGCCCACGCTGACCATCGCGTCGGGCGAGGACGTCAGCGAGTACACCAACACCTCCCGCCAGGTCGCCCAGCTGATGCCGAACGCCACGGTGTTCGAGATGCCCGCCGTGAAGCACTGGCCCCACTTCGAGAACGCCGACCTGTTCAACCAGGTCAGCCTGCACTTCCTTCTCACCCCCACCCCCTCCCCGCGAACTTAAGTTCGCGGCCCGCGAACTGAAGTTCGCGGGAAGGACTCAGCGACACGACAGGTAGGACGAATGGCCACCGTGAATCAAACCGACGTGCTGGTGATCGGCGCCGGCCCGTGCGGGATGGCATTGGCCAACCTGCTGGCCGTCTACGGCACGCGCACGATCGTGATCGACCGCGAGCTGCAGATCATCGACTACCCGCGGGCGGTGGGCATCGACGACGAGTCGCTGCGCACCTGCCAGGCGATCGGCGTGGTCGACGACGTGCTGCACGACACCCTGCAGAACACGCCCATCCGCTACTACACGTCGTGGGGGCGCTGCTTCGCGCACGTGAAGCCGGCCGCCAAGCCCTTCGGCTGGCCGCGGCGCAACCTGTTCCTGCAGCCCCTGCTGGAGCAGTCGTTGCGCCGTGGCGCGGCCCGCCGGCCTCTGCTCGACCTGCGCCTCGGCCACGAGCTGGTGTCGCTGCAGCAGGACACAGATGGCATCACCGCCGAGGTGCGCCGGCCCGATGGCAGCACCGCGCAGGTCACGGCTGCCTACGCGGTGGGATGCGATGGTGGCCGCAGCACGGTGCGCGACCTGGTGGGTGTGCAGCTGGAGGGCACCACCTACCCGGTGAAGTGGCTCGTCGTCGATGTGCAGAACGACCAGATGGACGCGCCCTACTCGGCCGTCTACTGCGACTCGCAGAGCCCGACGCTGATGGTGCCGTTGCCGTACCGCCACCGCCGCTTCGAGTTCCAGCTGCGGCCGGGCGACGACGAGGAGGCCGTGGTGCAGCCCGAACTCGTGCGCACCCTGCTGGCCGGCCGCTACGGCGACACACCCTTGCCCGATGTCGTGCGCGCCCGCGTGTACCTGCACCACGCCCGTGTGGCCTCGACGTTCCGCACCGGCCGCGTGCTGCTTGCCGGTGATGCCGCCCACCTGCAGCCGCCGTTCTTCGGGCAGGGCATGAACTCGGGCATGCGCGACGTCACCAACCTGGCCTGGAAGCTGGCGGCCGTGGTGCGGGGCGTCGCCGGCGAGCAGATCGTGGCCACGTACGACACAGAGCGCCGCCCACACGCGGCGGAGATGGTGGGCTTCGCCACCCGTATGGGTCGCATGTACAAGCCGCGCACCCGGTTGACGGAGCGCTTCCGCGACCTGGCGTTCCGGGCCGTGCAACTGGTGCCGGGCGGGCGCGACTACATCCTCCAGCAGAAGTACAAGCCGATGCCGCGCTACACCGCCGGCGTGCTGGCCGGTGTGGTGCCCGACTCGAAGACGGATCCCGTCGGCCGCATGTTCATGCAGCCCGACGTCGTTGCTGACGGCGCACGGATGAAACTGGACGACGCGATCGGCCCGTGGTTCGCGGTGCTGTGCGTGGGCACGACGCCGGCCGGGCTGGACGCCGCGGCGCTGGCGTGGTGGCGCTCCATCGGGGCTTCAGTCGTGCACGTGGTGTCGTCGTGTGCCCGACCGCTCGCGGCCGCGAGTGTGTCGGCCGCTGCGGCCGACGATGGCGGTGATGGCGGTGATGGCGGTGATGGCGGCGCAGCGGCAATCGAGGACGTCGACGGTGCCTTCCGCGACTGGCGGCTTTCCCGGCCGGCGGACGAGGTGATCGTGCTGCGCCCCGATCGCTACGTCGCGGCCACCTGCAGCGTGGCCGGCTTTCCGGCCACCACCGCCGCTCTGCGGGTCACGCTGGGCACGCCGCCGCCGTCGCCTACGGTGGCGTCGTGATCGACGAACAGCTGGCCGGCCAGCTCGCCCACCAGTTGCACGCCGCCGAACGCGACAGGGTGCCGATGCGGCAGATCTCGCAGACGCATCCGGGCCTGACCATCGAAGATGCCTACGCCATCCAGCGCGCCGGTACGGCCATCCGACTGGCCGAGGGCCGCACGGTGAAGGGCCGCAAGATCGGCCTCACCTCGCGGGCGATGCAGCAGGCAGTGAACATCACCGAACCCGACCATGGCGTGCTGTACGACGACATGTTCTTCGCCGACGGATCCGTGGTGCCGCTGGCCCGGTTCATCGCGCCGCGGGTGGAGGTGGAGCTGGCCTTCGTGCTCGGCCAGCCGCTCAGCGGCCCCGACTGCACGATCTACGACGTGCTGCGCGCCACCGAGTACGTCACGCCGGCGCTGGAGATCCTGGACGCCCGCATCCAGATGGCCGACCCGCAGACGGGCAGTGGCCGCACGATCGTCGACACCATCGCCGACAACGCCGCCGACGCCGGCATCGTCACGGGTGGCCGCGTGGTGCGGCCGCACGACGTGGATCTGCGCTGGGTCAGCGCGCTGCTGTACCGGAACGGCGTCATCGAGGAGTCGGGCGTGGCGGCGGCGGTGCTGAACCACCCGGCCAACGGCGTCGCCTGGCTGGCCAACAAGCTCAGCGCCCACGGTGAAGGGTTGCAGGCCGGCCAGATCATCCTGGCCGGATCGTTCACGCGGCCGGTGTGGGTGCGCGCCAACGACACGTTCCACGCCGACTACGGCCCCCTGGGCAGCATCGCCGTCCAGTTCGCCTGAGACTGGGGCTGATCCGTTCCACTCCGGCATCCGGGGCCGAGTCGTCCCGGAAACCGAGACGATCCAGCCCTGGAACCTGACGCCAGGGATCGGAGATCGGTCGGCGAGGCGGGGCGGGGCGAGCAGGCCTGACGCGATCGGGCCTACAGCACCCCGGCGTCGAGCGCCGAGCCGGGGGCGAACGAGCGCACGTTGACCACGTCGATCATCTGGCCCTTGGGGCGGGTGAGCACGAACACCATCGCGTCGGCCATCCACTCGGGGTCCATGCCGGGGCCGGCGACGCGGGTCATGTAGCCGCTCTCCATCCACTCGGGCAGCGCGGCTTCCACTCCATCGGGCGTGAAGTTGACGCCGAAGTCGGTGCCACCGATGGAACCGGCGACGTAGTTCGACACGCGGATGCGGTCGGCGCGCAGCTCGTGGTTCAGCATGCGGCTGAACGTGTCGAGGCCACCCTTGGACGTGCCGTACAGCACCATGAACGGCATGTAGTCGCCCGTGATCTCCGACGACACGTTGACGATGTCGCCGCCGCCCGCCTTGCGCAGCAGCGGTACCGCCGAGCGGGTGGTGAGGATGGGGCCGCGCAGGTTGATGTCGAGCACGAAGTCGATGTCGTCGTCGGTGGCATCGGCGATCTTGGCGATGCGGCCGACGCCGGCCACGTTCAGCAGCGCATCGATCTTGCCGAACTGCTGGTCGATCTCGAGAAAGGCGGCGCGCACGCTGTCGGCGCTGGCGATGTCGCACACGATCGGCACGGCGGTGCGGCCGAGGCTGCTGGCAGCTTCGGCGAGGCGCTCCTTGCCCCGGGCCAGCATCACCACCGTGGCGCCTTCCTCCACGCAGCGCTTGGCGACGGCCAGGCCCATGCCGGCCGAGCCGCCCACCACCACGATGACCTTGTCGTTCAGTTGACCCATCTCGGTACGGCTCCTTCAGTCGACGAGCGTGATGGCACGCTCGGGGCAGTTGCTGGCGCCCGCGCGGGCGGCGGCCTCGTCCTCCGGGGCTACTTCTGTCTCGTGCATCGCGTTGTAGCCGCGCTCGTCCAGCACGTACACGCTGGGGGCGAGGGCTGCGCAACGGCCGTGGCCGCTGCAGGCATTGGTGTCGACGATGATCTTCATGTTCTGCTCTTTCGTGAAAGGGTTCGGGGTGGGCCTGGGTCAGGCCGACTTCCAGCCGCCGTCGACCGGAAGCACCACGCCGTTGACGTGGCTGGCCTCGGCCGACGCGAGCCAGGAGATGGTGGAGGCGATCTGTTCGGGCTTGGCCGTCTTCTCGCCGAGGGCGATGCTGGGCTGCTGGCGCAGGTAGGCCCACATGACGTCGCTCGGCGGTGTTGCCGTGGTGGCGATGTTGGTCTCGGTGCCACCGGGGCAGACAGCATTGCAGCGCACGTTGGTGTTGCCGTACGTGTAGGCGATGTGCTTGGTGAGGCCGATGATGCCGTGCTTCGACGCGATGTAGGCCGCGCCGGCACCCGAACCGCCGAGGCCGGCGATGGAGGCGACGTTGACGATGGCCCCGCCCCGCTCGGCCATCAGTGGGACCAGCAGCCGGCACAGGCGCATCGGCGCCTTCAGGTTCACGTTCTGGACGAGGTCCCACAGATCGTCGCTGACCTGGCTGACCGGATAGAAGTAGTCCATCACACCGGCCACGTTGGCCAGCACCCGCACCGGGCCGACGGCTTCGGCCTGCGCGACGAGAGCCTCGATGAACGCCCCGTCAGTCAGGTTGCCGGGAACTGGAGTGATGCCGCTCTGCTCAGCGGCGACTGCCGCCAGGCCGTCGGCGTTGGCATCGGTGGCCACCACGGTGGCGCCTTCCTGGGCCAGCATGATCGCCGTCGAGCGGCCGATGCCGGATGCCGCGCCGGTGACGAGCGCAACCGTGTTGTCGTGTCGTGCAGCCATCTGTCGTGCAGCCATGTCGTGAGGTCACACATCCCATTCGAGGTGGAGCGAGCTGATGCCCATCTGGCCGCCGTGCTCGGGCACCTCCGTGCCGGGAACGATGCGATAGTTGGGGATGCGCTCGTGCCACATGGTCATGGCGGTCAGCAGTTCTTCGCGGGCGAGGTGTGAGCCGAGGCAGCGGTGCGGCCCGGCGCCGAAGGCGAGATGCCGGTTGATCTCGCGGTCGATGATCACCTTGTCGGCATCCACGAACTCGCGCGGATCGCGGTTCGCCGCCACGAGCGGCATCATCACCACTTGGCCGGCCTTCATCGGGCAGCCGGCGACTTCGGTGTCCTGCGACAGCTTCCGGCTGGGGGTGACGAACGAGTAGAAGCGCAGGAACTCCTCGATGGCCGACGGCCACAGCTGCGGCTCGGCCAGGAGGCGCTCGCGGTCTTCGGGGTACGTGGCCAAGTGCCAGAAGTTGTAGGAGAGCTGCGTGGCGACGGTGTCGAGGCCGGCCATGAACATCAGCAGGCAGAAGTCGAGGATGTCCTGGGTGGGGATCGGCTCGCCGTCGATCTTCGCGGCCAGGACGTAGCTGATCATGTCGTCCTTCGGCTCCGCGCGGCGCTGGTCGATCAGCTTGCTGAAGTAGCCGATGACCTCCATCATCGCCGCGAACTGCAGCTCCATCGACTCCGGAGTGCGCTCGGTGTGGAGGATGGTGACCTCCCATGCCTGGAACTGGTCGGCGTCTTCTCGGGGCAGACCCATGAGGTCCATGAAGATCACGTTCGGGAACAGCAGCGCCACCTCGGACACGAACTCGCAGCTGCCCTTGGCGGCGATGGAGTCGAGCACCTCGGTGAAGCGGTCGCGCAGGCTCGCCTTCAGCTTGTCGACCGCACCCGGCGACCACAGCGGGGTCAGCAGCTGGCGCCAGGCGACGTGGATGGGGCCATCCAGCATCTCCGGGATCCAGCGGTACGGCGGGTTCGGATCGGAGGGGGTGACGGCCTCGTTCGTGAAGACGGCCGCAGTCTGGTACGACTTGCGGATGTCGGCCATCCGCGTCAGCAGGTAGTACTGGTGCCCGGCCGCATCGCCCGTGTAGACGGGCGATGCCTCGCGCAGGCGATCGATGATGGCCATGTGCTCGCCGGCGGGCAGCTCGCCGGGGATCACGTCCTGAAGGTGGGCGACGGGGCAACCCGCCGGGTTGTGGAGCTCGGTGGTGGTCATGCGTGTTCCCCTTGGTTCCGCTTGCTGCGGTTCCCCGAACCGCGCTCTGAAAGAGTAACCCATTTACGCCTACCGACCGCAAGCGTGGGGGTGGGGAGCGGGTGGTCAGCCGCCCATGCGCAGGCCGGGGGTGCGGGTGCGGAACACGTCGGTGGCGAACAGGTCGCCCAGCTTCTCCGCGTCCCAGCGCTTGCCGCCGTTGTTCAGCACGACCTCTTCGGTCCAGCCGTTCATCCAGAAGATCTTCTCGCCCATCGCGCGGATCACCTGGCCGCTCACGTGACCGGCCTGCGGGCTGGCCAGCCAGGCGACCACCGGCGCGCACAGCGACGGGTCCATGCGGTCGAACTCGTTGTCGGCGATCTCGTCGGGCTCGCGCACCTGGGCTCCGCTCATCGTGGCCGACAGGCGGGTGATGCCCCCGGGCCCGATGCAGTTGGCGGTGACACCGATCTTGGCCAGCTCGATGTTGAGCGTGAGCGTGAGCGCCACGATGGCGCCCTTGGCCGTGGCGTAGTTGGTCTGCCCGAAGTTGCCCAGCAGGCCGGCGCCGGAGGTGGTGTTGATGATGCGGCCGTAGGTGGTGCCGCCGGATGCCTTGGCCGCCTCGCGCCAGTGCTGCGATGCGGCCCGGCTGAGGAGCCAGGTGCCGCGCACGTGCACGTTCATCACCAGGTCGAAGTCGGCCACCGACATGTTCCAGATCGCCCGGTCGCGCACGATGCCGGCGTTGTTGACCAGGATGTCGAGACGGCCGTACTCGTCGACCGCCTGCTGCACCATCGCGTTGGCCTGCTCTTCGTCGGCGACGTTGCCGTAGTTGGCCGACGCGTTGCCACCACGGGCCTTGATGATGTCGACCACCACGTCGGCGTCGCGGCCGGCGCCCTCGCCGCTGACGTTGGAGCCGAGGTCGTTGACGATCACGGTGGCGCCGTGCTTGGCCAGTTCCAGCGCATGGCCGCGCCCGATGCCGTGGCCGGCACCGGTGACGAGGGCGATCTTTCCGTCGAGAAGTCCGGGCATGGCGTGCTCGCTTTCGAGAGGTGAGGCGCTGGCTGCAGCGCGGGGGACGGGGCGTCCGTGTTGAACCGGAAGCGCGGCTGACACTAGCGTCAGAACGCTGTCGGATGCGAAGGGAAGCTGCCATGGGCCAAGACGTCGAAACCCGCGCGGGGTTGGAGATCGAGTGCCACGATGGTGGCGTGGTGGTGCTGCGCCTGGCGCGCCCCGAACGCCGCAACGCAGTCGACATCGACACCGCCCGGGCGTACACCGAGTTCCTGGTCGGTGCCAACAGCGACAGCGCGGTGCGCGCCATCGTGCTGACCGGCAACGACAAGAACTACTGCACGGGCGCCGATGTGCCGCCAGGCGCGCCGAAGCTGAGCGCCCTCGACTACCGCTACGCCACCGAGGACTACCGCTCGTGGTTCAAGGCGCTGTGGGAAGTGGAGAAGCCCGTCGTCAGTGCGGTCAACGGCAACGTGGCCGGCGCCGGCTGGATGCTGGCGCTGCTGGCCGATCTGGTGGTGGCCAACGCCGACGCTCGCTGGACGCACGTGTTCAGCCGCCGCGGCATGGTGCCCCACGCCGGCGACCCGTACTTCCTGTCGAAGATCATCCCGTTCCACCGGCTCAGCGAGATCGCCTTGCTCAGCGACACGCTCACGTCGGCCGATCTGGACCGGTGGGGCCTGATCAACCGTTGCGTCGCCGGCGACGACGTGCTGCCCACGGCGATGGAGCTGGCCACCCGCCTGGCTGCCGGGCCCACCCGCACTCTGGGCCTCACCAAGCGGCTCTACCGGCGGGCGCTGTCCACCGACATGGCCACCTCGTTCGAGGACGAACGCAACGCCACTGCCCTCATCTCCACCACGAAGGACCGCGTCGAAGGCGTGATGTCGTTCGTGGAGAACCGGCCGCCGAACTTCATCGGCGACTGACCCACTTCGTCCACCCCCAACCTCATCAACCTCACCGACCGGAAGGTTCCGCAATGTCCATCGCCCTCACCGAAGACCATCGTGCGCTCGCCGAGGTGGCCCGCTCGTTCCTGGCCGAGCGCGGCGCCATCGCAGCGGCCCGCGAGCTGCTCACCGCCGACCACGACGCGCTGCCCGCCTACTGGGCCGAGATCAGCGAGATGGGCTGGCCCGGCCTGCACCTGCCGGAGGCGCTCGGTGGCTCGGGCTACGGGCTCGGCGAGCTGATCGTCGTGGCCGAGGAACTGGCACGCGTCGCCGCCTCTGGCCCGTTCCTGGCCACCACCTGGGCCTCGGCTGTCATCGACGCTGCCGGTACGCCGGCCCAGCGCGAGCGGTACCTGCCCGGCCTTGCCGCCGGCACCACCATCGGCGCCGTCGGCCTCGGTGGCTCGTTGCAGCGCGGCCACGACGGCCGCCTCTCCGGCGACGCCGGCCTGGTGCTGTCCGGCGAGCTCGCCCAGCTGCTGGTGCTGCGCGCCGGCGACGACCTGGTGATCGTCGAGGCGGAGGGCCTGCCCGCCATCCCCACCGAGGGCCTCGATCCGGTGCGCCGCGTGGCGCGCGTCGATGTCGGCAACGTGGTGGTGCCGGATCACGACGTCATCGCCGGTGGTGCGGCCGTCGCCGTGGCCGCCGGGCGCCTGCTGGCCGCGGCCGAGGCCGCCGGTGGCGCCGCCGCCTGCTTGGAGACTGCTGTGGAATACGCGAAGGTGCGCGAGCAGTTCGGCCGCACGATCGGCTCGTTCCAGGCGGTGAAGCACCACTGCGCCAACATGCTGGTCGACGCCGAGCTGTCGGCGGCGGTCGCATGGGATGCCGGCCGCGCCGGTGTCGTGGGCGAACAGGCGGCGCTGACCGCCGCCCTCGCCGCGACCCAGGCGCTGCCGGCGTATCGCCGCTGTGCCGAGAAGAACATCCAGATCCTGGGCGGCATCGGCTACACGTGGGAGCACGATGCCCACCTGCACCTGCGCCGCGCGTCGGTGCTGGCCGCGGTGTTCGGTGGCGACCGTCAGGCGCCGCTCGACGTCGCCGGCCTGATGGGCAGCGGCGTCGCCGCCAACGGTGGCCTCGAGCTGCCGCCCGAGGCCGAGCAGTACCGGGCCGACGCCCGCGCCTTTCGCGCCACCTACGACGTGCTGCCCGAGGACGAGCGGCGGGCTGCGCTCATCGACTCCGGCTACTTCATGCCGCACTGGCCGAAGCCGTTCGGCCGCGCTGCCGGTGCCATCGAGCAGATCGTCATCGACGAGGAGCTCGAGGGCGTCGATGTACCCAACCTGGGCATCGGCACCTGGGTGCTGCTCACCCTGGTGCAGCACGGCACCCCCGACCAGATCGAGCGCTGGGTGCGCCCCAGCCTGCTGGGCGAATTGCGCTGGTGCCAGCTGTTCAGCGAGCCCAACGCAGGCAGCGACGCGGCGGCGATCAGCACCCGCGCCACGCGGGTGGACGGCGGCTGGCTGGTGAACGGACAGAAGGTCTGGACCAGCGATGCCCACAACTCGAACCGCGGCCTGGCCACCGTGCGCACCGACACCACCGCCGGCAAGCACGCTGGTGTCTCCACGTTCGCCATCGACATGAAGGCGAAGGGTGTGGAGGTGCGCCCGCTCACCGAGCTCACCGGCGAGAACATGTTCAACGAGGTGTTCTTCGACGATGTGTTCGTGCCCGACGACGACGTGGTGGGCGAGGTCAACCAGGGCTGGAAGGTGGCCCGGGCCACTCTCGGCAACGAGCGAGTGTCCATCGGCGGCAGCAAGGGCAATCTCGACAAGGTGACGGCCGACGACCTGGTGGCGCTCGCCGCCCAGTACCTGCCCGGCGACACGTCAGCGCAGGTCGACGTCGGCCGCATGGCAGCGGAAGAACACGCGATGTCGGCACTGAACCTGCGCCAGGTGATGCGCTCGATCATCGGTGGTCCTCCCGGGGCCGAGGGCAACATCACCAAGCTGCTGTCCGCCGAGCACGCCCAGTCGTCGTCGGCGTTGGGCATGCGCATCGTGGGCGAGGCCGGCATCGCCGCCGGCGAGCCGCGCGTCAGCCACGCCTACCAGTTCAGCCGTTGCCTCACCATCGCCGGCGGCACCAGCGAGATCGTGCGCAACGTCATCGCCGAGCGCCTGCTGGGTCTGCCCCGCGACCCGCTGGCCAAGTAAGTTCCCCCCGACTGCATTTCCCCCGACCGCAACCCCGCCGGCCGCAACCCCGCCGGCCGCAACAAGGAGTACGACATGAGTGTGCTGACCGAACTTCGTGATGGTGTGATGACCCTCACGCTGAACCGCCCCGAAGCGGGCAACTCGCTGAACCCGGAGGTGGGTGCCGGCCTGGTGGCAGCGATGGACGAGGCCAACTCGAACCCCGACGTTCGCGTGTTGATCATCACCGGCGCCGGCGAGAAGATCTTCTGCGCGGGCATGGATCTGAAGGCGTTCGCCGCGGGCGAGAACATGGCGCTGGTCGGTGCGGGCCTGGCCAAGCTCACCACTTGCGTCAAGCCCGTCATCGCCGCTGTCAACGGCATGGCGCTGGCAGGTGGCTTCGAGGTGATGATGAAGTGCGACCTCGTGGTCGCCGCCGATCACGCCAAGTTCGGCATCCCCGAGGTGAAGCGCGGCCTGGTGGCTGCAGGTGGCGGCACCCGCTTGCCCAAGCGCATCCCGCTGCAGGTGGCGCTGGAGCTGGGCCTGACCGGCGAGCCGATGACGGCCGCACGGGCGCTGGAGTTGGGCCTGGTCAACCGGGTGGTGCCCGCCGCCGACGTCATGTCCACCGCGCTGGCGCTGGCGGCGCTGATCACCGCCAACGGCCCGCTGGCCGTGCAGGCGACGAAGCGCCTGATGTGGGACGAAGTCGGCGACGACCCGCTGGAGCACATCGGTCGCACCGTCGCCCCGGTGTTCGCCAGCGAAGACGCCCGCGAGGGCGCGACGGCATTCGCCCAGAAGCGCCAGCCGGAGTGGAAGGGCCGCTGACACGGCAGCACTCGCCTGGCGGGTGACACCGGCAATCTTGCGATGGGGCGGTCGGCGGGCCGCCCCATCGTCGCGTCCGCGGCCTACAGGTGGCGGTGCAACAGCGAGTGCACGCGCTCCCAGTGCAGCTCTGACGCCGCCCGGTTGTAGCGCTCGGTGCCGGCCGGGGCGTACCCGTGCACGGCGTCGGTGAGCCAATCGATGGTGTGGCGCACCCCGGCGCGCTCGAGTGCCCCGCGCATCACGGGCACGGTCTCCGGCGGAGCGGTGGCATCCTCGTCGCACCAGCCGAAGTAGAGCTCGGCAGTGATGGCATCGACACCCACATGGGGCGAGTCGGGTGTGTCGCGCACCAGCCATGCGCCGTGGATCGACGCCGCTGCGGCCACGCGCCTCGGCAGTCCACGAGCCACGGACACTGCCAACCCGCCGCTCATGCAGAAGCCGACGGCACCCACCTTGCCGTCGCGGGCGCCCGGGTCGGTGGCCGCGTGCGCCAGCAGCGCTTCGGCGTCGCCGACGATGTTGGTGGGGTTGACGGTGCCCATCAGGTCGCGGCGGGCGTGCATGTCCTCGTCGCTCATGCCGAACTCCCGGAACGGGCCGCCACGGTAGAAGAGGTAGGGCAGCATCACGTAGTAGCCGGCGGTGGCCAGTCGTGAGGCCATGTCCTTCAGCACCGGGCGGATGCCGGGAGCGTCCATCAGGTACAGCACCACCGGGTGTGGGCCGTCGTGCTGGGGGTGGAAGACGAACGTCTTCATCGATCCGTCGGGTGTGGCGATGTCGACCTCTTGCTCGATCATGCCGGTGATTCTGCCAGGGTCGCGGTGACGGCGGCCGGAGGTGCCTGTGCCGGATGTGGCGGTTGGGGTTCACATTGGCTGGGCGAAGGTTGTACAGTACAAGTAATGACCGACGAGCCCGAACCGTCCACCGAACGCGTTGGCCTTGCGTACCAGTGGAAGGCGATGTGGATCGTGCTGCTCGGCACGTTCATGGTCGTGCTCGACACCACCATCGTCAGCCTCGGCCTCACCTCTGTGGCCAACGACCTCGGTGCGGCGAAGAACATCGAGTGGGTCGTCACCTCCTACATCGTCGCGCTGGGTGTCTCACAGCTGACCAGCGGCTGGCTGGGCGATCGCTTCGGTCGCGCTCGTGTGTACGTGGTCGCACTCGGCGTCTTCACGGTGGGCTCGCTGGCCTGCAGCCTGGCGCCGGGGTTCGGTTGGCTGATCGCTGCTCGCGCGCTGCAGGGTGTGGGTGGCGGTCTGGTGGTGCCCATCGCCATGGCGATCATCTACGACCTGTTCGAGCCCAGGGAGCGGGGCAAGGCCATCGGCTACTTCTCGATCGCGGTCATGGCGGCCCCGGCGATCGGCCCGGTGCTGGGCGGCACGATGGTGTCGTCCATCGGGTGGCGTTGGCTGTTCCTGGTCAACGTGCCGATCGGCCTCATCGCCATCCCCGTCACGTCGCGGTTGCTGCGTGCGTCGGGCACGATGGTGCGCCGGCCGCTCGATCGCCTCGGGTTCGGGGTGGTTGCCGCCGGCCTGGTGCTGCTGCTGGTGGGCCTTCAGCAGGGTGGTTCGTGGGGCTGGGGGTCCGCCAGCGTGCTCGCCTTCCTCGTGGCCGGCTTGGGCCTCACGGCGCTGTTCGTGGTGCGGGCGCTGCGCATCGAGTCGCCGCTCGCGGAGGTGCGCATCTTCGGGAACCCGGTCTTCTCCCTGGCACTCTTGGTGATGTCGCTCTCCACGCTCGCCCAGTACATGCGGCTCATCTACATCCCGATGGAGCTGGAAGGTGTGCGCGGCATCGAGGCCAGCACCGTGGGCTGGCTGATGATGCCGTCCGCGGTGGGCATGGCGTTCACCCTGCCGATCGGTGGTCGTCTGGTCGACAGGCTGGGTGGGCGCGTTCCATCCACGATCGGGTTGCTGATCGTGGCGGCTGCTTACTGGCCGTTGTCGAACCTTGGTCAGGACACGTCGCTCTGGACGATCTCCATCCTGTTGTTCATCGGCGGGCTTGGCTCAGGCATCGGCATGACGGCGCCGAACGTGATCTCGATCAATGCCGTCAGGGCCACCCAGGTCGGTCAGGCGACGGCGCTGAGCCAGGTGGGCCGACAGATCACCCTGGCGATGGGCCTGGCAGTGCTGGCCTCGGTCTACGTGGGGCTGGCACCGGCCCGCGGCAACGCCACGCCGCCCACCGCCGCCGAGGCGTTGCGCATCTCGGCGGAGTCGATGCACGCGTACAACATGATGTTCCGCATCGCCTTCTGGATCCTCATCGCGGTGGTGTTGTTGGCACAGTTCCTGCCGGCGAAGGCGACCTCGCAGGCGATGCAGGAACGCCTCGCGGCGGAACGCGATGCACTTCGTGCCGACGGGCACCTGGCAGAGTCTGTGTCGGTGATCGAATCGGCGTGAGCCGGGGTGCTGAGGGGGAACAGATGGATCTGGGGATCACAGGAAGGTCGGCGCTGGTCGTCGGTCCCGACGACGAGCTGGGCGCAGCCTGCCGGCGGGCGCTCGCGGCGGAAGGGGTGCGACTGGCCACCTCGATCGGCGACGGCGAGGTCGACATCCTCGTGGCGCACTCTGCTGCGGGTGGCCACCCGTCGCTCCTCGACGTGCAGGCGGCCGCCGAACTGCACCAGTCGTGGAACGTTGTGGTCGACACGCTCGACCTGTTCCGCGCTGCGTTGCCGGCGATGGCATCGCGGGGCTGGGGCCGGTTCGTGTTCGTGGGCGCCGCTGGCTCGCGGTCGCTCGACGCGATCGACGCGATCGACGAGGAGCTCGATGCGATCACCTCGCTGGCGATGCGTGCTGCGCAGAAGGTGCTCGCTGCCGAGGCCGGCCCGGCCAACGTCACTGCCAACTCGGTGCTGCGCGGCGGCGAGGCCACCGCCGACGAAGTGGCTGCAGCGGTCACGTTCCTGTGCTCGGAAGGCGCTGGGTACATCACGGGCGTGTCGATCGACGTCGCCGGCGGCGTCGGGTCGGCGGTGTACTGATGGACTACGGCATCAACGACAAGGTCGCCATCGTCTCCGGTGGCAGCCGCGGCATCGGCCGTGCGATTGCCGAGGCGCTGTTGGGCGAGGGCGCGTTCGTGATGATCTCCGCCCGCACCGAGGTCACGCTGGCGGCCGCTGCTGTGGAGCTCGACGCCTTGGCGCCTGGGCGGGTGGCAGCGGTTGCCGCCGACATGACCGACCCGGACGGTGTGCAGGCCGTCGTCGACGCCACGCGGGCGCGCTTCGGCCCGGTGAGCATCGCCGTCAGCAACGTGATCGGCCATGTCATCGACTCCAAGAAGGAGGGCGATGGCCCAGGTGCGGGCAACTTCGCCTCCATGCCGGCCGCCGAGTACCGCCGCGAGTTCCAGCACCTGTTCGTGTCGGCGTGGGCGTTGGCCCATGCATGCATCCCCGACATGCGGGCGCAGCGCTGGGGCCGCATCTGCAACATCGGCAGCGGTGTCGCCCGCGAGCCTGCCACCGAACTGCCGCACGTGCTGCCCAACGTGGTGCGCCCGGCGGTCGCCGGCATGCACCGCATCCTCGCCGCTCGGCTCGCCGGCGACGGCATCACGGTGAACAACATCCTCACCGGCTCCATCCTCACCGACCGCAACCTGTCGTACTGGAACTGGCTGGCCGGCGAAACCGGCAGCACGTTCGAGGCCGTCACCGCCGGCTTCCACTCGCGCATCCCCTTGCGCCGCCAGGGCAAGCCCGAGGAGATGGCCGCGCTGGTCGCGTTCCTGTGCTCGCAACGCGCCGCCCGCATCACCGGCCAGTCGATCCCCGTCGACGGCGGCATCACCCGCCACCTGTAGGTGCGGCAGTGGCCGCTGGGCCATGCTCGAACAGTGCTGCGAACCGAGCAGACGAGGCGGTCGCGGAACAGAGGTAGTTCTAGAGCTCCGTCATGTGGATCCCGGCGAAGTGCGATCCCATCCGGCGGAGATCGATGGTCGCCCTGTGCCTGACGTTGTCCGTTGCTGGTCTGGCCAGCTGCGACGACGAGGCGAACGTCGGAGGGTCGAAGACGCCCAGGATCACGGTTGACGAGGCAGCGAGCGACGGCTCGGCGTTCCTGCTCAAGGAACCGGTGGTACGCACCATCGCGGGGCTGTCGGACGTGGTGGCGCAGGACTTCGGGGATGTGCCGATCTTCGAGAACCCGGATCCTCGTGGGCCCTGCGGTGCGGGACGTCGCTTCAACGTCGAGTTGGCCCGCGCGACCTGGCAAGTTGGCGTTGAGACCACGCATGGGGTCGGCTGAACGCCGACTTGGGCGTGGCCGAGCCGCGGCGAGGCATGTTGGCGTTGAGACCACGCATGGGGTCGGCTGAACGCCGACTTGGGGTGGTGGGGGAGTGGCCGCAGCCGGTGCGCAGTCAGTCCTTGGTGAGCAGCATGGCGCCGCTGAAGGGACCCACTGCGTTGGCCCACACCGACACGTCGGCGCCTTCCACCTGGCGGGCGCCGCACTGGCCGCGCAGTTGCTTGACGGCCTCGATGCAGAAGTTGGCGCCGTGCCGGCGGCCGACGTTGATGGCGCCGCCGTCGGTGTTGGTGGGCACCTTGCCGCCGAGGCTGGTGTTGCCCTCGGCCACGAACGGCCCGGCCTGCCCGGGCGGGCACAGCCCGAGGGCTTCCAACCACTGCAACGTGATGACGCTGAACCCGTCGTACAGGTGCGCCGTGGAGACGTCCGACGGCTTGAGGCCGGTGCGCGACCACAGCAGTTCGGCACAGTGCGCGGGGGAGGTGCGCACCATGTCGGGGAGGATCTCGAAGTTCATGTCGTGGATGGCCGAGAGCGCCATCGCATCGACGAACACGGCCGGCTGCTGCAGGTCGCGGGCGCGCTCTTCGGTGGTGAAGATGACGGCCGAGCCCGAGTCGCACGGGTAGTCGCAGTCGAGGATGCGCAGCGGCTTGGTGATGTACGGCATGGACAGGTACTGCTCGGCGCTGAGTGCCTCGCGCTGCAGCGCGTTGTCGTTGAGCAGTGCCCAGTTGCGCTGCACCTCGGCGAACTTGGCGAAGTGCTCTTCGGTGCAGTCGCTCTCGTGCATGTAGCGGTTCATCAGCAGGCCCGCCCATTGGGTGGGGCTGAAGTCGCCGTAGGGGTACTGCCATTGAGTGTCGCCCGGGTTCGGGGCTCCCAACATCGCCCCACCAGCGGCCAGGGCGGCACTGCTGGGCTGCTGCATCATGATGCGGAAGGCCATCACGGTGTCGGCATGGCCGGCGGCGACGGCCTGCACCGCGTGGTAGGCGGGCGTGATGAACGCCGGCGAGACGCCGACGTTGAGGCTCCACTTCAGCCTGTCGAAGCCCATCATCCAGGCGAAGTCGACGGCGTCGCCGCCCCACGTGCCCACGCCGTCGATGTCGCCGGCCTTCAGGCCCGCATCTGCCAGCGCGGCGATGGCGGCCTGCGCGGCGTGGTGGCGCTCGCTGAGGCCGCTGTTGCGGGCGACCTGCGAGTAGCCGACGCCGACGATGGCGACGCGACGGTTGCTGGTGCGCACGGTCATGATGCCACCGACCCTTCTGCCATCGCGGCCACAGGACGGAAGACCGGGATCACGATCTCCGGCGAGAGCTCTTCGAACGCGACCTCCAGCTGCATGCCGATGCGCACGTCGGCCTCGGCGATGCCCACCAGATTCGTGAGGAAGTGCAGATGCGGCTGCTCGGCCAGTTCCACGGTGGCCAGCAGGTACGGCACCCGCGAGACGAAGAACGGGTGGAACGCCTTGTGCGTCTCGGTGAACGCATACAGGGTGGCCTTGCCCGAGACCTTCTCGCCGGCGAGGTCCATCGACTGGCAGTTGCGGCACACCGGCCGCGGCATGTGCACGTAGAAGCCGCACGAGCGACACCGCAGGATGCGCAGCTCGCCCGCACGGGTGCCTTCCCAGAAGTAGGCCGTGCTCGGGTCGTCGGGCAGCGGTGGCGGTGCCGGCTGGTTCATGGGGCTCCTTCAGAGGTGTGTGGGCTATCGTGCTGCCCAAGTGACACTTCCGTCAAGTGTGCACACCCGAGCGTCAGGGGGACGAATTGGACACTCAGCAGGATCTGGGCAAGGTGCTCTACGCGGCCGAGGGGCACATCGCCCGGATCACGCTGAACTGGCCGGAGAAGGCCAACGCGCAGTCCAGCGAGATGGTGTGGAACCTCGACGCTGCGCTCGACCTGGCCGAGAAGGACTACGACATCAAGGTGGTGATCCTGCGGGCCAACGGCAAGGGGTTCTGCAGCGGCCACCAGATGTCGGGCCCCGATGCGTACCCCGAGTTCGGGCGCTCGCAGGCGGCCACCGACTCGAACTGGCTGGGCAGCCGCGAGCTGTTCCTGTTCCCCACGCTGCGCTTCTTCGA
>JAUSLQ010000174.1 GCA_030645675.1 Actinomycetota bacterium
GACCCGACGTCTCGAACAGGTTCGCGTTGGCCAGATGAGGCGTGAAGACGAACTGGTAGCCGCCGTTGGTGTGGCGCTCGCGGCTGTAGTCCTCCATCAGCTTGCGCACGATGGCGCCCTTCGGGTGCCACACAGCGAGGCCGCCACCCAGCTCGCTGGGGAACGACAGCAGATCGAGCTCGGTGGCCAGCTTGCGGTGGTCGCGCTTCTCGGCCTCCTCCAGGCGGTGCAGGTGCTCGGCCAGTTCGTCCTTGCTGGCCCAGGCCGTGCCGTAGATGCGCTGCAGCATCGGGCCCTTCTCGTTGCCCCGCCAGTAGGCACCGGCCACCTTCATCAGCTTGAAGTGGCCCAGCCTGCCGGTGCCGGGCACGTGGGGGCCACGGCACAGGTCGACGAACTCGGGCGTGTTGCGGTAGACGCTGATGGTCTCGCCGCTGCCGATCTCGCCGGCGTCGTCGTTGTCGGCGGCGCCGCTGCTGACGCGGGTGATGATCTCGCACTTGTACGGCTGGTCGGCGAAGACCCGCAGCGCCTCGACGGCAGGCAGCTCGTCGCGCAGGAACGGCTGGTTGGCCTTGATGATCTCGCGCATGCGGGCGTCGATGGACGCCAGGTCGCCTTCGGTGAACGTGCGGCCGCCGGGCAGCTCGAAGTCGTAGTAGAAGCCGTCGTTGATCGCCGGCCCGATGGAGTACTTGGCACCAGGGAACAGCTGCACCACGGCTTGCGCCAGCACGTGCGCCGTGCTGTGCCGCAGCACGTGGCGGCCCTCGTCGCTGTCGGCCGTGACGATGGCGACCGTCGCGCCGTCGGGCAGGGCGTTACCAAGGTCGGATTCGACCCCGTTCACCACCGCTGCGACCGCCGCCTTGGCCAGCCGGCTGCCGATCGACTCCGCCAGCGTGGTCGCAGTGGCGCCCTCGGGGAGCGTGCGTTGCGAACCTTCTGGGAGTGAAATCGTGATCTCAGCCATAGTGATCAGCAGTCTACGAGCAGGCCGTGCGCCGCCTCCGGGCAATTCGCCCCGCTCGCCGCTGCGCGCGGTGCTGACATCAACACGCTGCGGGGTTATCCTCGTACCGTGGCGCACGACGTGGAACGGCATCAGCAACCAACCTCCGGCAGCGCCCACGCCGCCCGCTGGGCGCCGTACACCCGCTTCCGAGTCGTGCTGCTGGTCACCGGCGTCGTGCCGCTGCTACTGGTGCCACTGATGTTGCGCCAATGGCCGCTTCCTGCACACGGTCTGTGGAACAACTCGTTCGTGTACGTCACCGGTGTGCTGCACGTGGGGATGACCAGCTTCTTCTACCTCGACCCGGAGATGCGCGCGTTCCGCCATCAGCGGCCGCACCTGTTCGTGACGGTGCCGTTGCTCATCGGTGTCGGTACTGCCGCCGCCCTGTCGTTGCTGGATTCGCCGGGCCAGGCCCTGGTCAACGTCGCGCTCGCCGCCTGGCTCGGCTGGCACTACACCGGCCAACAGGTGGGCGTCGTGGCCATGGCGTTGAAGGGCGAGGTGGCGACTGCCCGCTTGCGGCCAGGCGAGCGTCGCTACATCAAGGCCACCGGCATGGTGACGATGGTCGGCCTGATCCGCACCGTCGATCTCGCCAACACCCCGCTCGCCAACCTCGACCTGCTGCTGGTGTGCCGTCTCGGCCTGGTCGGCCTGCTCGCCGCCGTCGGGTGGCTGCTCTATCGAGCCGCCGTGGAGCCGGCCGCTGGCGGCGGCACCTGGGCCACCAGGGCTGTCGCTCTGGCGTGGGCCACCCTGTTCGTGGCGCCGCTCGGGCTGGTGCACGATCCGGTCGCCGGTGCCGCCGCGGTGGCAGCGGTGCACAGCTTCCACTACGTGTTCCTGGTGGCCTACCTCAGCCGCTCCCGCCGGCCCCTGGCCTGGGTGGGCACCGTCCTGATGGGCGCCGCGACCGCCGGCATCTACCTCGTGCTGCTGGAGTGGAGCCCAGCCGACGGAGTGCTCAGCCACGCGCTCCCCGCGATGCTCTTCACGATGGTGGCCGCCCATCGGGTGGTCGACATGCGAGTGTGGCGCCTGCGCGAGCCCGAGCGGCTGGAGTACATGCGGCGCAGCTTCGTGTTCCTCTGAGCACGGCCTGCGGCGGCCCGCGTTCAGTCGCCGCCGGCCGCGCTGACCGCCAGCTCGCGGGCGTCGGTGTCTTCCACCGTGGCCACCTTGGCCGTCACTGTCGGCTCGGCGTCGGCCACCTTGCCGGCGTAGACGTTGCGGTACTCCTGGCCCGTCAGCTCGCGGATCTCGAACATCAGCTCGTCGGTGATCTGGCGCAGCACCATGTGGTCGTCGCCACGGGTGCGGTAACGGCCGACGTTGATCGGGCGCCCGATCTTGATGGTGCACTCCTTCCGCAGCTTGGGCACCTTGGCGTCGGGCGGCTGGATCTCGCGGGTGCCGATGACCCCGACCGGGAAGATGGGGCAGCCCACCTTCAAGGCCAGCCGGGCAGCACCGGTGCGGCCCTTGTAGAGGTCGCCGTCTCGGCTGCGCGTGCCTTCAGGGAAGATGCCGAACAGCTCGCCGCGGCGCAGCACGCGCTCGGCGGTGTCGAGCGCGGCCTGGCTCTTGTCGCCCCCACCACGATCGATCGGGATCATGCCCATCGCCGGGAACAGGTACTTCGTCTTCCACGAATCCATGTACTCGGCCTTGCCGACGAAGCTGATGTTGCGCGGCACGTGCAGCATCAGGAAGGCCGAATCGAGGAAGCTGACGTGGTTCGGGCACAGGATGGCGGGGCCTTCCGCCGGCAGCCGCTCGAACCCCTCCACGTGGAAGTGCCACAGGCGCTTGGCCACCGGGCGCACCACGCGCCGGAATCGTGCCTGCGTCTTTCCGGCCCCTTGGGCGTTCATCTCGCGGCGCCGACGGTGAACATGCGCGGGATCATAGCCAACCCCGCGAAGGCTGGTGGCCGATTGGCCGATTGGCCGATTGGCCGGGAACAGCCGCCGAACTGCCGGTGTCAGAGGCGCACGCCCAGCAGGGCGGCTGCGTCGTGCACGCCCAAGCCGGCTGCGGCAGCGCGGTCGATGGCGGCCAGCGCTGCAGGCGTGTCGAGGTCGTCGTCGAGCGCGGCGCGCACCTCGGTGACCACGCCGCTCTCCTGCCTCGGCGCGTTCAGCCAGGCCTGCAGCCGGGCCGTGTTGCGCGGCATGAGCGTGTCGTCCCACTCCCACTCGAAGCGGTAGTGGTGCTCGATGATCGCCAGGCGGATCGAGCGCGGGTCCCACTCGGTGCGCAGCTTGTCGACGAACACCAGGTTGCCCAGGCTCTTCGACATCTTGCGGCCGTTCATGAACACCATCCCCACGTGCATCCAGTGCCGCACGAAGGGTTCGCCCGTGGCCGCTTCGCTCTGGGCGCGTTCGCACTCGTGGTGCGGGAAGATCAGGTCGCTGCCGCCGCCGTGCAAGTCGATGGTGGTGCCGAGCTCGCGCAGGGCGAGCGCACTGCACTCGATGTGCCACCCCGGCCGGCCGGCGCCCCACATGGTGTCCCAGCTGGGCTCGTCGGGCAGCGACGGGTGCCACAGCACGAAATCCAGCGGGTGGCGCTTGTTCGGGTCGTCGACGTTGCCGCCGCGCTCGCGGGCGAACGCGATCATCTGTTCGTCGCTGTAGTTGCTGACCGACCCGAACGACGGGAACTTCGACACATCGAAGTACACACTGCCGCCGGCCTCGTAGGCGAAGCCGCGCTCCAACACCATGCCGATGAAACCGCGGATGTCGGGGATGGCGCTGGACGCACGCGGGGTGCTGTGCACCGGGAGCGCATTCAACGCATCCATGTCGCGCTCGAAGCGGGCTTCCTCACCGGCCGCCAGATCGAGGTAGTGCACGCCCAGTTCGCGTGCCTTGGCGAACAACGGGTCGTCGACGTCGGTGACGTTGCGCACGCACTTCACCGTGTGGCCCTTGTCGATCAAGCGGCGCTGCAGCACGTCGTAGTTGATGAACGTGGCGGCATGCCCCAGGTGCGTGGCGTCGTACGGCGTGATGCCGCACGTGTACATCAGCACCTGTTCGCCCGGTTCGAACGGCACCACTGCTTGTCGGGCGGTGTCGTACAGGCGCATCGTCACGTCGGAGACGCTACTTCCTCGGCCGTCGAAGCGGCCGCACCTTCGATGGCCTTGGGAGCTGCCTGCGCGGCTGCCTGCTCGGCTGCCGCGCGGGCCGCCGCGGCCGCCGCCTTGGCCTCGCGCGGGTCGCCCTTGATGCCGGTCAGCTTCGGCGCGACGCGGGTCTTGTAGCGCACGTTCAGCTGCAACATGACCGCCGTGAACGCCTCGATCGCGGTGGCGTTGGAGAGCTCGCCGGCATCCAACGGGCGGCACCCGGGGATCTTGCTGATGATCTCGCTCATCGTCTTCACGGCCGCAGCGTCGTCGCCGCAGATCAAAACGTCGCTGTCGATCGGCTCGCCGATGTGGCCGAGCTCGGTGGCCGGCAGGTGGTGGAAGGCGGCCACCACGCGGCACAGCGGCACCGCCGCCTGCACGTGGGCGGCCACGCTGCCGCGCGGCGGTACCAGTGGCTGGAACTCCTTGCCGACCCGCACCAACGCGTTGGCCATGCTGACCACGATCTTGCCGGCCAGCGCCTCGGCGTTCTCCTGAGCCGTGGTGGCCGCGGAATCCCACGGAGTGGCGATGACCACCAAGTCGCAGGCCGCGGCCGCAGCGTTGTCGCCATACGACAGCCGACCGGCAAGATCAGGCCACTTCTCCACCTGGCTGTCGCAGGCCTCCATCGCCCGGTACTTCGATCGTGAGCCGATGACGGCGTCGTAGCCGACCGATGCCAAGCGGGCGGCGAGCGCGCTGCCCGCCGGACCGGTGCCTCCCAGAATGCCAATGCGCATGAAGGGCAGCCTTGCACAACAGGACTGGATTGGCGAAGGCGTCGATCGGCTCCCGGGGCCTGCCGCGCGCCGGTGCAGCCCTGGCGGGCCCACACCACGGCGCCGGAGCGCACTGCAGTACGCTCGCCCGCATGGGTCTTCTCGACGGCAAGAACATCGTGATCACCGGCGTCCTCACCGACGCCTCACTGGCGTACGGCGTTGCCGTGCTGGCGCAGCAGGAAGGCGCCAACATCGTGCTCACCGGTGCCGGCAGGGCCCTCAGCCTCACCGAACGCACGGGCCGCAAGCTGCCCACCCCGGTGGATGTGTTCGAGCTCGATGTCACCCAGCCCGACCACCTCGCGGCCGTGCGCGACCAGCTGGCGGCGAAGTGGGGCCGGGTCGACGGCGTGTTGCACAGCATCGGCTTCGCCCCCGAAGCGTGCCTCGGTGAAGACTTCCTCGCCCCCCAGTGGCCCGACGTGGCGGTGGCGCTGCACGTGAGCGCGTATTCGCTGAAGGCATTGGCCGAGGCGTTCGCGCCGTTGATGACGCAGGGCGGCGCGTTCGTCGGCCTCGACTTCGACAACACGGTGGCGTGGCCGGCCTACAACTGGATGGGCGTCGCCAAGTCGGCGCTGGAGAGCGTCAGCCGCTATCTCGCCCGCGAGCTGGGGCCGCGTGGCATCCGCAGCAACCTGGTGGCCGCCGGCCCGGTGAAGACCATGGCCGCGAAGAGCATCCCCGGCTTCAAGAAGTTCGAAGACATCTGGGACGACCGCTCGCCCCTGGGCTGGGACGTCACCGACTCGTCGGCCGTGGCGAAGGCCTGCGTGGCGCTGCTCAGCGACTGGTTCCCCGCCACCACCGGCGAGATCGTGCATGTCGACGGCGGCTATCAC
Source organism: Actinomycetota bacterium (assembly GCA_030645675.1). Lineage (GTDB taxonomy): Bacteria > Actinomycetota > Acidimicrobiia > Acidimicrobiales > Ilumatobacteraceae > UBA668. The sequence continues at coordinate 5,791 of JAUSLQ010000174.1, forward strand.
GCCGTCGGCGCCTGAGCCCCGGCGTCCTGCCGACTCGCTCGTCAGGGCAGCACTTGCACCACGACCGTCGCGTCGAGGAAGTCGACGTACACATCGAACGAATCGCCAACGCTGAACACCGCACCCAGCGGAGCGGTGGCGATCGTCTCGTTGGGCGCCAGCGGGAAGGCGTCGGCGCCGATGGACACCATCGCTGCGATTCCTGAGCTGCTGCGCACCACCAACTGCTGCGGGGCGTGGATGCGCACGCACGGCGGAGCGACCGCGCCGGCATAGCGAATGTCGTCGTCGTCGAACGTCAGCTCCACGCTGGCCGGCCCGGGTTCGGCGTCGATGCAGCCCTCCATCGGTGGGCCGGGCACCTCGTCGAGCTCGGTGGGGTCGGGCGGCGGGGTGCTGGCGAACGGGTCGGTGCCGTCGGGCGCCGCACCTGGCGTGGTGGTACCGGCGCTGCCACCCGAGCCCACCCCAACCGTGCTGCTCGACCCGCCGGCGGGCAACGAGCTGGTGCTGCCGGCGCCGGCGGTGGCACCGGTGACGGCCTCCGTGCTGGTGGCCGACCCCGTTGCGTCCGTGCCCGAGGTGGTGCCGGCGTCGTCACCGGTCGTGGGGGTACCGGTCGCGGAGACTCCGGTCGTGGTCGTGCCGCTGCCGCCGCTGGACGAGTCGCTGCACGCTGCCAGCATCCCCAGTGCACCGGCGGACACGGCGATCGCGATGCGGGTGACGGCACGTCGGCGACTCATGGGCACCGAGGTTGCCACAGCGCGACACCGAAGCCAAGCCACCCGGCGTGCGGACGGGCGGACGGGCGGACGGGCGGGCGGGCGGGCGGGCGGGCGGATAGCTTGCCTAGGGTGAACCGCCTCGCCGACGAGACCTCGCCCTACCTGCGCCAGCACCGCGACAACCCGGTCGACTGGTACGCCTGGGGCGCCGAAGCATTCGCTGCGGCCACTGAGCGCAACGTCCCCATCCTGCTGAGCGTCGGGTACTCGGCCTGCCACTGGTGCCACGTGATGGCCCACGAGTGCTTCGAGGACGAAGAGACCGCACAGCGGATGAACGAGCTGTTCGTCAACGTCAAGGTCGACCGCGAGGAACGTCCCGACGTCGATGCCGTGTACATGGACGCGGTGCAGGCCCTGACGGGGCGCGGTGGCTGGCCGATGACCGTCTTCCTCACGCCCACCGGCCAGCCGTTCTTCGGCGGTACGTACTTCCCGAAGCCGCAGTTCCTGCAGCTGATGGCAGCGATCGACGACGTCTGGCGCAACCGCCCGGCCGACGTGCAGCAGAACATCGCCGCGTTGGGCGAGGCGCTGCGCCGGTCGGGCGCGGTCACCCCGCTGGGCGAGCTGCCCGGGCCCGATGCGCTGAACCGCGGGTTGCAGCAGTTGGCAGCACAGTTCGACGCCGAGTGGGGTGGCTTCGGCGGCGCCCCCAAGTTCCCGTCGACGATGAGCCTCGACCTCGTCGCCCGCGCCCACGCAGCCGGCGCCGGCGACGACGCGCTGACGATCCTCACCACGTCGCTCGACGCGATGGCGAGCGGCGGCATCTACGACCACCTCGGCGGCGGCTTCGCCCGCTACTCGGTCGACGAGCGCTGGCTGGTGCCGCACTTCGAGAAGATGCTCTACGACCAGGCCCTGTTCGTGAAGGTGTACACCCACGCCGCTCTGCTCACCGGCGAGGCCCGCTATCGCCAGGTGGTGGAGGAGACCGTCGGCTACGTGCTGCGCGACCTGCACCACCCCGCCGGCGGCTTCTACAGCGCGGAGGACGCCGACTCACCCGACGAGCACGGCCACGGGCACGAGGGCCTGTTCCACACCTGGACACCCGCCGAGGTGCGAGCGGTCCTTGGCGCCGACGCCGACGCCGCGCTGGAGTGGTACGAGCTCACCGACGAGGGCAACTTCGAAGGCAGGTGCATCCCGACGCGCATGTTTCACCGCGGTCAACTGGAACGGCCCGCGCACATCGAGCAGGCCCGCCAGCAGCTGTTCCAGGCCCGCGAGCGGCGGCCCCGCCCCGGCCTCGACGACAAGGTGCTCACCGAGTGGAACGGGCTGATGCTGGCGGCGCTGTGCGAGGCCGCAGCTGCCTTCGACCGCGCCGACTGGGCCGCGGCCGCATCGGCCAACGGCGAGTTCCTGTGGCGCGAGCTGCGCCGCACCGATGGCCGCTGGCACCGCTCGTGGCACGCGGCCGGCACTCCCCCGGCCCGCCACGCCGCGCTCGCCGCCGACCACGCCGCGGTCGTGGATGCGTTCACCCGCCTGGCCGAGCTCAGCGGCGAGGCTCGCTGGGTGCACCGCGCGATGGAAGTGGCCGACGTCCTGCTCGACCACTTCTGGGACGTCGACCGCGGCGGGCTGTTCACCACCCCCGACGACGGCGAGCAACTGGTCGCCCGCCAGAAGGATCTGTTCGACAACGCCACCCCGTCGGCCAACTCGCTGGCCGCGGTGGCACTGCTGCGGCTGGGCGCGCTCACCGGCGAGGCCCGCTACGACAACCACTGCGACCAGATCCTGCGGCTGGTGGGCAAGGCCGCGGCCCAGGCGCCGACGGCCGTCTCGCATTCGTTCGCAGCGCTGGGCACCCGCCTCACCGGCTCCACGGAGATCGTGATCACCGGCGACCGCCCCGACCTGCTGGCCGAGGTGCGCCGTCGCTGGCTGCCTCACGCGGTCGTCGCGTGGGGCGAACGCTACGACGGGCCGCTGTGGCAGGGGCGCGCCGACGGCTTCGCCTACGTGTGTCACCACCATGCGTGCCAACTTCCTGCCGGAAACCTGACAGACCTCGCCGCGCAGCTGCTCTGAACTTCTGCGACACTTGCTGTCGGGCAGCTCCCCGATCTCACGCTGTCGAGCCCGAAACCCTCACCCAGGAGACACCATCATGCAGCACCAGCGCACCCTGTCCGTCGTCATCGCCGCGAGCGCCCTGTTCGGTTTGGCCGCGTGCGGCGACGACCCGCAGCCACTCACCCTGGCCAACACCACTGTGGCCGCCGGTTCCGACATCACCCTGCCCGGGGGCGGCACAGTCACCCTGCCCGGGGGCGGTACAGCCACCATCCCGGTCGTCCCCGGCGTCCCCGCCGAGTGCACAGCCCTGATCAACGCGATGATGGGTGCCGGCGCGCTGGCAGCAGGCCAGGGCGACCTCTCCCAGGCCCAGGCCACGTTCGAAGCGCTGGTCGCCGCCGTGCCGGAAGACCTGAAGGACGACGCTGCAGTGTTCAGCGCGGCCTACAGCCAGATGATCCAGGTCCTGATGAAGTACGAGGGCAACTTCGCGACGGCGATGGCCGACCCGGAGGCAGTGGCCGCGATGGAAGCGATCGGCACGCCCGAGGTGCAGGCCGCGGCCGACAACATCTCGGCCTACATGGACGCCACCTGCCCCGACTGACGGGACCGCACGGCTGACGGCACCGCGCCTGGCGGCGCTCCGGGGGTCAGAGCCCGGAGCGCTCCAGCACGTGGATGCCGCACGCCGAACCGAGGCCGATGACGTGGGCCAGGCCCACCTTCGCGCCCTCGATCTGGCGGGGGCCGGCCTCGCCGCGCAGGTGGTGGCAGATCTCCCAGATGTTGGCGATGCCGGTGGCGGCGATGGGGTGGCCCTTGCTCTCCAGGCCGCCCGACACGTTCACCGGCATGCTGCCCGTGCGCCAGGTGGCGCCCGACTCGAAGAACTCGACCGCGCCGCCCTCTTCGCACAGCATCAGGTTGTCGTAGTGCACCAGCTCGGCGGTTGCGAAGCAGTCGTGCAGCTCGACGAGATCGAGGTCTTCCGGGCCGATGCCGGCGCGCTCGTAGGCGATCTTCGCTGCGTTGCGGGTGAGCGTGTTCACGTTCGGCAGCACCTGGCAGGCCTCTTCGTACGGGTCGGTGGTCAGCACCGAGGCGCTGACCTTGATGGCCCGGCGCTGCTGCTCGAGACTGAGCGTCTTCAGCTTGGCGTCGCTGACCACCACTGCGGCGGCGGCGCCGTCGCAGTTGGCCGAGCACATCGGCCGGGTGTTCGGGTAGGCGATCATGATGTCGTTCTTGATCTCGTCGAGCGACATCGCCTTGGTGTACGCGGCCAGCGGGTTCAGCGTGCTGTGGAAGTGGTTCTTCTCGCTGATCCTGGCGAACACGTCGAACGACGTGTTGCCATAGGTGTGCAGGTACTCCATGCCGATCTGGGCGAACGTCCCGGGCATGCCGGAGGTGCCGATGCGGCCCTCGGTGTCGAGCACCTCGCCGTAGCGGCCCTGCGGCGTCCAGGCGTTGCCGGCCTTCGCGCTCTTGCCTGCACCACCCAGCAGGCCGGCACCGGCCAGCTTCTCGACGCCGACGGCCAGGCCGAAGTCGGCCTCACCGGACTTGACGGTCATGATCGCGGTCTTCAACGCCGTTGCGCCGGTGGCGCAGGCGTTCGACACGTTGTATGCGGGAATGCCGGTCTGGCCGACCTGCTTCTGGATCTGCTGCGCGATGCCACCGCTGCCCATCAGGCAACCGGCGGCCAGCACGCCCATGTCCTTCATCGAGACGCCGCCGTCCTTGAGCGCGGCCAGCGCCGCCTCGGCGGCGAGGTCGACGGTGTCGCGGTCCGGGTACTTCCCGAACTTGGTCATGTAGATGCCGAGGATCCAAACGTCGTCGCTCACTGGATGCTGCCTTTCGAAAGTGGTGCGTGCTGTTGCGAGGGTGGGTACTGGTGGACGGTTGCTCAGGCGGGCTGGAAGCCGAAGCCGATGGCCTCGACGCCGTTCTCGTCGGGGCCGAGCGAGTAGGTCGCGAGCTGCACCTTCATGCCGAGCGAAAGGTGCTCGGGGCTGGGCTCGACGTTGATGACGTTGCCACGAACGCTGGTGCCGTCGCAGTTGACGATGGCCGACACGAACGGCACCGGCACGCCGGGGGCGGCGAAGGTGACGATCGTGAACGAGGTGACGGTGCCGTCGGTGGCCACGTCGGCCTTGCGGAACTCGGTGCCGCTGCAACCTGCGCACGCGTTGCGCCGATCGAAGAAGCGGGCACCGCATGCGGTGCACTCGTTGGCGACGAGGTGCGGGGTGTCGCCGAGCACGAGGTAGTCGACGAAGGGGATCTGGTTGGCCATTGCGAACTCTCCTGGGCAGTGGTGCTGGGGGCACCTTACCCAGTT
>JAUSLQ010000065.1 GCA_030645675.1 Actinomycetota bacterium
CGCGCCAGGATCTGGCCGAGGTCGCGCACTGCGTACGCCTCGTCGCCGCCGGCGAAGGCCGCGGCCTCGGTAGCAGCGCGGAAGAACCCGGCCGCTTCCTCCGGCGAGGCGGCGGCCATGGCCGCGCCCAGCTCCTCCACGGCGGCGTTGAGGGCAGCCAGTGCGGCGAGGTCGATGACCGACATCGTGATGTCGAGGTCGGCCCCGAAGGCACGGGCACTTCGCTGGAACGCCGTGGTCATGACGGAGGCGAAGTTCTCGGCCCCGCCAGAGGTGGCGTCGGCCAGCGCCGAATAGTCGGCACCGAACGCGGGCACCACCTCCTCCGAGGCGATGAGGTAGTCGGCGACGGGTGCCAGTGCCGTGGCCACCGACAGTTCGGCCATCAGGCAGGCGTCGTAGTAGATCACGTCGAGCCTCTCCAGCCCGGCAGTCTGCAGCGCTGCGCCCACCGCGCCGGCAACCTCATCGGCCGAGAGGTTGTTGGATCGATCGGTCGAGTCGACCGCGAAGCCCCTCCATGCCCCGGCGTGGTCCCAGAGCACGAGCGCATGATGCTCGGCCGGTAGGGCCGACAGCACCTGCCCCACGAAGCCCTGCAGCATTGCCGGGTCGACCATCGAAGCATCGCTGGCGACGCCCAGGTCGACCAGGCCGGTCGGCGTCACCTGGAACGCGCGGGTGCCCGAGAAGTTGCCGAACTCGCCGACCGGTTCGTCGGAGTAGCCGTCCACACGGTCCATCAGCACCACGAGGTTCATGTCGTCGGTGACCCCCGCCTGCATCTCCTTCACGTCGTCCACGGCATCGGGTTCGAGGTCGTTGCCGGAGGCCATGTAGACCATGACGGTCCAGTCCTTCACGGCGCTGGGCGCCACCGTGGTCGACTCGCCCACGGAGTCGGGCGGCGCGTTGGTGGGCGCCGACGTGGGCTGAGTGGGCAATGAGATCGCGCCGCCACTGCCATCGGAGCAACCGGCGGCAACCAGTGCCACCACTGCAACCATGCCCCACCGTGTACCTGCGGCTCGCCGAGCCATCGCCCACCTCCCGTTCGACCTGGCGGCACGATACGCCACGTAGCGGTCGCCGGCCATCAAGGAACGCCCGAGCCGGCAGCCTCAGGCGGAGACGGTGACGCGCGTCAGAGCGTGTTGGTGATGGCGCCGGTCTCGGCGCCCTGCACCAGCTTGGCGTACTTGCCCAGCACGCCGGTGGTGTACCGCGGCGGGTTGGGCTGCCACGACGCCCGGCGGCGGGCCAGCTCGTTGTCGTCGACCAGCAGATCGAGCGACAGCTCGTGCACGTCGACGGAGATCTGGTCGCCGTCGCGCACGAACGCGATGGGGCCGCCGTCGGTGGCTTCGGGAGCCACGTGGCCGATGCAGAAGCCCCACGTGCCGCCGCTGAAGCGGCCGTCGGTGATGAGGGCACAGTCGGCGCCGCGGCCGGCGCCCTTCAGCGCACCGGTGATGGCCAGCATCTCGAGCATGCCCGGGCCGCCCTTGGGGCCCTCGTAGCGGATGAACAGCACGGTGCCAGGCTGGATGCTGCCGGAGAGGATGTCCTCCATCGCGCCGTCCTCGCCGTCGAACACGCGGGCGGTGCCGACGAACTGCTTCTGCTCGGCGGTGAGACCGGCCACCTTCACCACGGCGCCCTTCGGGGCCAACGAGCCGGTGAGCACGACGATGCCGCCCTCGCTGTGGATGGGCGCATCCAGCGGGTGCACCACCACGCCGTCGGGTGCCGGCGGGTCGATGTCGGCCAGGTTCTCGGCCATCGTCTTGCCGGTGACGGTGAGGCAGTCGCCGTGCAGCAGGCCGGCATCGAGCAGGTGCTTCAGCACCACCGGCACGCCGCCGACGCGATCCAGGTCGCTCATGTGGAAGCGGCCGCCCGGCTTCATGTCGGCGATGTGCGGCACCTTGGCGGCGATGCGGTTGAAGTCGTCGAGCGCGAGCTCGACGCCTGCCTCGTTGGCGATGGCCAGCAGGTGCAGCACCGCGTTGGTGCTGCCACCCAGCGCCGAGGTGACCGCGATGGCGTTCTCGAACGCGTGCTTGGTCATGATCATGCGCGGCGTGATGCCCAGGCGCAGCAGGTTCACCACAGCCTCGCCGGCCAAGCGCGCATCGCTTTCGCGTCGGCTGTCGATGGCGGGCGGCGAGGCGGTGCCGGGCAGCGACATGCCGATGGCCTCGGCGATGGAGCTCATCGTGTTGGCGGTGAACATGCCGCCGCAGGCACCTTCGCCGGGGCAGGCCGTCCGCTCGATCTCGCTCAGCTCTTCCTCGGTGATCGTGCCACGGGCGCAGGCGCCGACGGCCTCGAACACGCTGGTGATGTCGGTGGCCACGCCGTTGTGCTGGCCGGGCATCGTGCTGCCGTTGTAGACGAACACGCTGGGCAGGTCGAGCCGGGCCGCAGCCATCAGCATGCCGGGGATGCTCTTGTCGCAGCCGGCGAGGCCCACGAACGCGTCCAGTCGCTCGGCGTGCATCACGCACTCCACCGAGTCGGTGATGTCCTCGCGCGACACCAGCGAGGCGCGCATGCCCTCGTGGCCCATGCTGATGCCGTCGCTGACCGTGATGGTGCCGAACTCCATCGGGAAGCCGCCGCCGGCGCGAACACCGTCTTTGGCGTGCTCGGCCAGCTTGCGCAACGTCATGTTGCAGGGGGTGACCTCGTTCCACGAGGAGGCGATTGCCACCTGCGGCTTGCCCCAGTCGTCGTCGGTCATGCCGACGGCGCGCAGCATGGCGCGCGCCGGCGCCTTCTGGAAGCCGTCGGTGACGTCGCGGCTTCGGGGCTTCACATCCACAGGGGTGCCATCTGCGTGAGACATGGCGTCGATGCTACTGCTCGGCCGTCGGCGGCCTCCGGTCCGGTCAGGGCGCGGGCTCCAGCTCCAGCAGGGTGGTGCGGCTGCGTGCCCGCAACCGCAGCGCGACCACCGTGGCCAGCACCGCACCCGAGCCGGCGGTGACCCAGCGCAGGCTGGTGAGGTCGGCGAGCTGCCCCTGCACCAAGGTGCCCACCGGGTACAGCAAGCCCAGCACGAACATGTTCACCGCCAGCACGCGACCGCGCAACTCGTCGGGTGCGGCCTCCTGCGCGACACCGGCGAAGGAGGTGAACGCGAACCCGTACGACACGCCGACCAGTACCAGCCCCACCGCCGCCAACCACAGCCAGGGAGCCAGACCGTACAGCACCAGCGCCGGGCAGATGGCCGCGACGGCACCCACCATCACCCGCGGCAGGCCGAAGCGCTGGGTGGCCGAGCCCAGCGTGAACGCGGCCGCGACCGCACCCACCCCTTGGGCGGTGACCAACACGGAGGTGGCCGCCGAGCCGCCACCGAAGACGTTGGTGGCCATCTGCGGCACGAACGCGATGAACGGCGAGGCGATGGCGATGGTGGCGATCATCAGCGCCAGCATCGAGCGCATGGGCGGCGACGAGCGGGCGAAGCGCACACCGTCGGCCAGCGCGCCGAACACCGGGCGACGCTCGCCCGGCGGCTGTGGCACCTTCACCAGCACGACCGCCACCACCACCGCCACGAAGCTGATCGCGTTGCACCACAACGCGGCGCCGATGCCGCCCAGGCCGATTGCCGCCGCCGCGCACACCGGGCCCACCACGCGGCCGATGTTCCACTGCGCGTTCGACAGGCCGACGGCGGCGACCAGTTGTTCGCGCGGCACCAGGTTCGGCAGCGTGGTCTGGAACGACGGGAACGTGAACGCCGAGACGCACCCCGCGAGGAACCCCACCACGGCGAGGCCGGCGGGGGTGGCCGGGCCTTCACCGAACAGACCACCACCGACCCACATGGCCAGCGCGGCGGCGATGACCGCCGAGGCCAGGCTGCCCACCACCAGCACGC
>JAUSLQ010000178.1 GCA_030645675.1 Actinomycetota bacterium
AGCCGCTGACCAGCGCGGCGCCGGGCAGGTCGTCGATCAGCGAGTGCAAGGCGGTTGCCCGCGCCACCTCGTCGGGCACCACTGCGGCGACGGCTGCGCGGAAGCCGGTGGACACGGAGCGGCCGATCAGGCCCTCCAGCAGGGGTTCCTCGGGGGCGGCACGCAGCTCGACCAGGCGGTAGTTGTCGGGGTACGCCACCAGCGAGTGCACCGACGTCTCGCCGAGCACGGTGGTGGTGCCGTCGGCCGCGGTGTGCAGGTCGCGCAGGTGAGCGATCTGCTCGATCTCGGCGAGGATGTCGCCGGGGCGGATGGAGTCGATGCTGGAGGTGCGCCGGATGGAGCCCAGCGGCCGCGGCGGAGTCGAGGTGCGTGGTGCGTGCACGCCGTGCATCGGGTGCAGTGGCCGGCGGCCGATCGCCACCGGGGTCGGCTTCCCGTGTGTCATCGAGTCGTTGTGTGTCATCGAGTCGTTGTGTGTCATCGAGTCGTTGTGTGTCATCGAGTCGTTGTGTGTCAACGAGTCGTTGTCTGTCATCGTTGCCGCTCCGAACCCTCCGACTGAAAATGTCGTTTTCATGCGAGAGCGACCGATGCTACAGTCACGCGAGGCGTCATGGGGAGGCCTTCGCGAATGGGCGGCAGGCCGTCGCCGGCGTGTGGCGCCACCGCCGGTTCACCGCGTCATCCGTACATCCATTCACGAAGAGAGAGCACCATGGGTCCTTTCGCAGGATTGCGAGTCATCGACATGTCGCCCAGCCGCCTGGGCGCGCAGATCAGTCAGCTGTTCGCCGACTTCGGCGCGGAGGTGATCTGGGTCGAGCCGCCCGGCGGCTCTACGCTGCGCCAGCACCGGGCATACCCCTTCTGGGCGCGTGGCAAGCAGAACATCCGGCTCGATCTGCGCGACCCCGCCGACGTGGCGAAGGTGCGCGAACTGGCCGCCACCGCCGACGTGTTCATCGAGACCAGCCGGCCGGGTGTGCTGGCGGCGAAGGGCCTGGGCTACGACGACCTGATCGCGATCAACCCGAGCTTGGTGTACACGTCGATCACCGGCTTCGGTCCCGAGGGCCCGTACCGAGACCTGAAGGCGTACGAGGGAATCGTGGCGGCCAAGTTGGGCATCCTGCATGCGTTCCGCCGGTTGTCGCCCACCGATTCGCCGCCCTACGTGTCGGTACCGTGGTGCTCGTTCGCCGCCTCGCAGGTGGGTCTGTACGGCACGCTCGGGGCATTGCTGGAGCGCGAGCAGAGCGGCCTCGGCCAGCATGTGGAAACCAGCCTGGCGCAGGCCGTGGTCACCCTCGACACGTGGAGTTGGTTCGAGCACCTGATCGACACCCGCTGGCCCGAGGCCTACCCGCGCACGGCCAACTTCGACGACGACGGCGTGCCCGCCAGCCCGTTCCCGTTCTTCCTGCTCGTCGCGCTCACCAAGGACGGCCACTGGCTGCAGTTCGCGCAGGTGGCGCCGCACCTGTTCGCCGCGTTGATGAAGGCGCTCGGCCTGGAGTGGGTGTTCACCGATCCGCGGTGGGAGGGCCAGAAGATGTTCGCCGACAAGCAGGGCCGCTTCGACCTGTGGACCCTGATGCTCGAGGCCGCGAACAAGCGGACGCTGGCCGAGTGGCAGGCGGTCTTCGACTCGGACCCCAACGTGTTCGCCGAGGTCTTCCGCGACGGCCCGGCCGTGCTGGACCATCCGCAACTGGTGGCCGACCAGATGTACGCCGACATCGTCGATGCCGAGCGCGGGCCGGTGCATCAGCCCGGCCCGCTGGCTCGCCTGTACGGCACGCCGGCGGAGCTGGGCCGTTCGGCGCCGACGCTCGCGGACACCGTGTCGGGCTGGTCCGGTGCTTCGTCGACGCCGGTAGTCGCTGTGGCGTCCGGCGACCCATCCACCGAGCCGGCGCTCGACGGTCTCACCGTCGTGGAACTGGCCGTGCTGTTCGCGGCGCCCAACGGCACCCGCCTGCTGGCCGACATGGGCGCGCGGGTGATCAAGGTCGAGCCGTTGGAGGGCGACCCGATCCGCACGATCATCCCGTTCCCCGAGTCGGGTGGCGCGTCGGTGATGCAGGGCAAGGAGAGCATCTGCGTCGATCTCGGCACCGAGGAAGGGCTGCAGGTCGTGTACGACCTGATCAAGACTGCCGACGTGGTGATGCAGGGCTATCGCGCCGGCGTGGCCGAACGCATGGGCCTCGGCTACGAGCGGCTGAAGCAGATCAACCCCGACATCGTCTACCTCAACGCACCCGGCTACGGCACGGGCGCCCCCAACGGCCACCGGCCGGCGTACGCCCCCAGCATCGGCGCCGCCACGGGTGTCTCTCGCACCAACGTGGCCGATCTGGTGGAGGAGCGGCCCGACCTGACGATCGACGAGATCCGCCAGAGTTCGCGCATGCTCACCGTCGGCGCGATGACCTCCTCGATGCAGTCCGACGGCTTCGCCTCGCTCGGCGTCGCCTCCGCGATCCTGGTGGGTGCGCTGGCCCGTGCTCGCGGCGCCGGTGGGCAGGAGATGCTCACCACGATGCTGAACACGGGTGCGCACGCGATGTCGGCCCAGGTGGTCGACTACCCCGGCAGCCCGGCCGACCCGCGGCCGGGGCTGGACATGCGCGGCGTGTCGGCCCTGTACCGCATCTACGACGCAGCCGACGGCTGGGTGTTCCTCGCCGCCGCCTCGCAGGCCGAGTTCGCCACGCTCGCCGGCGCGCTGCGCCCGCACGGCGCCGCCGACCTGCTGGCCGACGAGCGCTTCGCCACCGTGAAGTCGCGCATGGCCAACGACGAAGCGCTGATCGAAGCGCTGTCGGCGGTGTTCGTGCAGCGTGGCCAAGCCGAGTGGGAGCACGACCTGCGCGCCGCCGACGTGGCGTGCGTGGCGGTGACGATGCAGGCCCCGGAGACGATGTTGTGGAGCGACGAGTTCGGCCGCGCCAGCGGCTACCTCACCGACGTGGTGCACCCCGTGTTCGACGAGCACCCGCGGATGAACTTCCTGCGCATGTCGCGTTCCACGCTGACCCCGAAGGCCGGCGTGCTGGCCGGCTCGCACACCGACTCCGTGCTCGCCGGCATCGGCCGCGACGAAGCGGCGATCGCCGACCTGCGCGCCCGCAAGATCGTCGGCTGACAGCGTCGCCGGGCCGGCTCGTACCGGCCGGACGTTGGCGACGCCCCGCTCCCGCCCCAGGCGGGGAGAGCACGGGGGATCATGTCTGGAGAGGCGGTAACTGCAGTTGCGTCCCCCCGCAACCGCGGTTACCGCCGCAGCCGAGACAACAGGCCCGACTGCAGCCTCGACCGATGGACAACCACCCGACCGGCGGGCAGGATGGAGTCGTGGCGAAACATGTGGCCTGGCGGCAGCGTCGTCCGGCGGTGGTGATCGGCGTACTGGCGGCGTGCACCGTGTTGACCGGGGTGCTCGTCTACGCCGATCGCACCGAGCACGCCGTCATGGGCGACGGTGAGGTCGCCGGCAGCGGCGTGGTGATCATGGGCCTGCTGGTGCTGGTCCTGCCCATCGCGTTGGCGTCGTACCGCGCGATGAGGATGACGCCCGCCATGGCACCTGCGATCTGCCTCGCCAGCATCGGCGCCGGGCTGGTGACGGCGATGGGTCGTCCGGGCAACCTGTTCGTGGTCGGGTTCTTCGCAACCTCGTTCGTCGCGCTCGGGTACCTCCGCCTCGTGGGGTGGGCCGAGCACCGAGCCCTCCGCAAGCAGACCCGGCTCCCATAGGACCCGCTCGGCCTCCCGGCCGCCCGACTCAGCCGAGGTCGCGCAGCAGGTCGTTGGCCAGCTCGGCCATGTTGACGACTCGCTGGGAGAGGTGCTCGAAGTCGACGTCGTTGGATGCCATCGCAGCGTTCTCGTAGCGGCGCTTCACGCCTTCGGCGATGACGGCGATCTTCCAGTGCTGGAAGGCGCGGTAGTACTGGATGCCCGACACGTCGAAGCCGGTGCGCTCGGCGTAGCGGGCCAGCACCTCGTCGCGGGAGAGGAAGCCGCCGGCCAGCGTGGGCGGCACCTCCATCCACACCTGCGGCGTCGTGTCGCCCGGCTCGTACCAGTTGTTCAGCATGAACCCCAGGTCCGACAGCGGGTCGCCCAGCGTCCACAGCACCCAATCCAGCACGCCGGTGAGCGTGCCGTCGGCGTCGAACATCACGTTGCCCATGCGGTAGTCGCTGTGCACGATGCCCGTGTAGCGCTGTTCGGGCTTCAGCTCGATCAGGCGCGTGCGCAGCTCTTCCATCAGCGGCAGCTCGCGGGTCTTGTTCTGCGCCCACACCGAGACCAGCCGCTTCAGCTGGCGATCGAGGAAGCCCTCGCGGCGGGCTGACTGGCCGAGGCCGACGGCGTCGATGTCGACCTGGTGCAGCGCGGCCATCACGTCGACGATCTGCTCGCCGGCGCGACGGCGGGCAGCCGCACCCGGCAGGAACGACTCGACGCGACCGGGGTTGTCGACCACCTGGCCGGGCACGCAACCCATCACGTAGAACGGCGAGCCGTTCACCGCTTCGTCGGTGCACAGCGCGAGCGCTTTCGGAACCGGCACCGCGGAACCGTTCAGCGCGTCGATCACCCGGAACTCGCGGCCCATGTCGTGGGCGTTGCCGCCGTGTGAGCCCAGCGGCGGGCGGCGCACCACCGCGCGGAAACCGGCGGAGTCGTCGACGAAGTACGTGATGTTCGAGTGCCCGCCGCTGATCAGCGAGAAGCGCAGTGGCGGCACCACACCGGGCACGTTGGCGGCGATCCAGCGCTCGACCGGGGCGTGGTCGATGCCAGGGACAGCATCAGGAGATGCGTCGGGAGAGGGGACAGCATTCATCAGATCAGCTTTCTGCGGAGGACCTTGCCGCTCGCGTTGCGCGGCAGCTCGTCGGCGAACTCGATGATGGCGGGCACCTTGAAGTGGGCCAGCTGGTTGCGCACGTGCAGCTGCAGCTCGTCCACGGTGGGCCGGGCAACAGCCGGGTCGAACACGGCCTCGCACACCACCACGGCCTTCACCACCTCGCCGTAACGGCGATCGGGCGAGCCCACCACCGCCGCTTCACGCACACCGGGGTGTGACACGAGCGCGACCTCCACCTCCACCGGGTAGATGTTCTCGCCGCCACGCACGATGCGGTCGTTCACCCGGCCATGCAGGCTGTAGTAGCCCTCGTCGTCGGCGCGGCCGAAGTCGCCCGTGCGCCGCCAGCCGTCGGCGTCGGTGACGAAGGCGTGCTCCGAGCGCACCGCGATCTCGCCGATGCCTTCGCTGTCGGGGTGTTCGACGCGCAGCTCCACGCCGGCGGGTGGCCTCCCGACGGTGCCCAGCAGGTCGGGCCGGTCGTGCAGCGCCCGCATGTGATCCTCGTGGGTGAGCACGCAGATGGGGCTCACCTCGGTCTGCCCGAACACCTGCACGAAGCGCGTGTCGGGCAGGGCGCGCAGCGCGGCGGCGAGCGTGTCGGGGTGGATCGGCGAGGCGCCGTACTGCAGCACCCGCGGGTTGGCGTCGGCGAGGGCGTCGGCACCGAGCAGGATGTCGATCATCGTCGGCACCAGCAGTGCGCACGTGACACCCAGGCGGCCGGCCTCGCGCCACTTGTCGATGCTGAACCAGTCCTGCGGGATGATCGAAGCGCCGATGGCCAGCACGGTGTAGGCCATCGCGACGCCGGCGGTGTGAGCGAAGGGCGAGGCCGAGCAGTACCGGTCGGTGGGGCCGATGCCCATCGTGCCGGTGTAGATGCGGATGCGGGCCACCAGCCGGCGGTGGCTGGCGGGAATCGGCTTGGGCAGGCCGGTGGTGCCGGACGTGTGGATGACCAGCGCGATCTCGTCGATGCCCACCGCGCCGTACTTGGCCTCGGTGGGCACGTCGGCCTCGGGCAACTCGCCCAGCACGGCGACCCGCGCCCCGATCAGCGCGGCCGCGGCCTGCGCGAGCTCGGCGGTGCGCGCATCGGCCACGATCACCTTCCCGCCCAGCGCGTCGATGGCCGCGGCCAGATCGCCGGCCGGCAGCTTCGTGCCCAACGGCGCGGGCACTCGGCGCGACAGCGTGGCACCGACGGCGAGGGCGATGGCCTCGGGCGTCTCGTCGATGATCATGGGCACGTACTCGCCGGGGCCGAACCCCAACTGGTCGAGCCACTCGGCTGCGCCGCCGGCGCGGCGGGCCAGTTGGCGGCCACTCCACGAGAACGCCGACGTCACCACCGCCGGGTCGTCGGACTCGGCGAAGTTCGTTCGAAACAGGTCGTTCCAGGTGGTCAACGGTCTCTCCCACGAATGCGGGTTGCACGATCACACCCCCGGCGCGGCCAAGTTACCAGTGGGGTCCGCGCGACGAGTAAGTTCAACAGACCGAGTTGACGGATTCGTCAACCGATCGCACCCAGGGGGCCCATGATGGGAGTGGTTCGAAGCTTCTGCCGAATCTGCATCGCCAACTGCGGCATCCTCGTGCAGACCGACGGTGATCGGGTGCTGGAAGTGCGCGGCGACCCGGAGCACCCGCTGTCGAAGGGATACGTCTGTCCCAAGGGCCGCGCACTCGGTGTGTCGCACCACAGCCCGCGTCGGCTGGCCGCGTCGCTCGTGCGCAGCGGCGGGGTGCTGGCGCCCGCCGATGCCGCCGACGCGCTCGCCGATGCCGGCGCGGCGCTGGCTCGAGTGGTCGCCCAGCACGGGCCCGAGGCCGTCGGCATGTTCATGGGGTCTGGCGGGTTCATCGACCCGGCGGGCACCTATGCGTTCCATCGCCTGAAGGCCGCGTTGGGCACGAAGCAGACGTACAGCACCGCGTCCGTCGACTCGGTAGCGAAGACCTACGTGACCGCGCTGATGGGTGGCACCACCGCGTTGGTGCCGCACCCCGACGAGCAGGGGACGCTACTGGTGTTCGTGGGCTCGAACCCGGTGGTGTCGCACGGCCAGAGCACCATGTACGCGAACCCCATCGAGCGCATCCGCGCCGCCCGTGCGCGGGGCGAGGTGTACGTGATCGACCCGCGCCTCACCGAGACCGCCCGCCTCGCCGATCGCCATCTGCCCGCTCGGCCGGGCACCGACCATGCGGTGCTCGCGTACCTCGTGCGCGGCGTGCTGGCCGACGGCGTCGATGTTGCCGCGCTGGCGGCCACAGCGGCGGGCGTCGAGGCGTTGCGTGCCGCTGCCGAGCCGTTCGATCTCGCGCACACCAGCGCGGTCACCGGCGTGCCCGCGGCCGACCTGCAGGCGTTGGCGGCCTCCGTGCGCCGCGCCGGGCGGCTGGCCGTCGTCACCGGCACGGGCACCACGATGTCGCCCGCCGGCAACCTGGTGGAGTGGTTCGCCTGGGCGCTGATGATCCTCACCGGCTCGTTCGACCAGCCGGGTGGCATGTGGTTCAACCCCGGCTACATGTCGCGGGTGGACCGCCGCGACCGGCTGCCCACGGCCCGCCTCGGCGAGCCCGGTGCGCCGTCGCGGCCCGACATCGAGCGGCTGATGGGCGAGTGGCCGGCGTCGCTGATCCCCGAAGAGATCCTGTCCGGGCGGATGAAAGCGCTGGTCGTGTTCGGCGCCAACGCGGTCACCGGCCTGCCCGACACCGATCGGGTGGTCGAGGCTCTTCGGGCGCTGGACGTGCTGGTGGTGCTGGAGGTCGATCGCACCGAGACCGCCGAGCTGGCCACTCACGTCATCGCCTGCCGCGACCAGTTGGAACGGCCCGACGTGCTGCCGCTGGGCATGTTCGCCGGCCAGGTGTACGACCAGTACACGCCCGCGGTGGTGCCAGCCGCTCCCGGCCGCGTGCCCGCCTGGCGGGCGCTTGCCACGGTGGGCACCGCCCTGGGCCACGAGGTGCTCGGCGCCGGCGCCGACATCGCTGCGCTGGACTGCGACGACGTGCTGCGCATGTCCACTCGCGGTGGGGTGGATGCCCTGCGGGAGGTCGACGGCGCAGCGGTCGAGGCACCGGCCATCTACGGCTGGGTCGAGCCCCGGTTGCCGCATGGGGTGTGGGACCTCGCACCCGCGCCGCTGGTGGGCCAGCTGCGCGACTTCACCGCGGCCCCGCCCGCAGCCGGGCTGCTGCTGACGCCTCGCCGCCAGCTGCGCCACCAGAACTCGCAGCCGTACCGCGAGGGCGACCACCCGCTGGCCCTGCTGCACCCCACCGACGCCGCCGCGCTGGGCATCACCGACGGCGATGCGGTGGAGCTGACCTCGGCCATCGGCGGCCTGCAGGCTGTCGCGAGCGTCACCGACGGCAACGTCGCCGGCTCGGTCTCGGTGCCCCACGGGTGGGCGGCCACCAACGTGAACCGCCTCATCGGCAACACCGTGCTCGATCCGCTCACAGGTATGCCGCACATGTCGGGCACGCGGGTGCAGGTGCGGTCCCTGGCCGGCGCGCTCGCTGCCGTGCCCGCCGGCTCCGAAGGGACAACACATGACTGACGACATCGCCGTGGCGGTGGCCACGGTCGCCGACCCCGGCGCCTCGATGGATGCACTGCGCGCCTCGATGCGCGCCTGGCTGCAGGCGAACGAGGGCGCGCTGCAGCCCTACCGCCACGAGCACCCAGGTGGCATGACGGAGAGCTGCGCCCACTTCCGGCCGCTGCAGCGCCTGCTGCACGACGCCGGCTGGACGCGCCTGGGGTGGCCGGTGGAGTGCGGCGGCCTGGGTGGCAGCGCGGTGCTGCGCGCCGAGGCGATGGAGGAACTGGCCGCGGCCGGCTACGTGATCCCCGAGCTGCAGGGCACGATCGAGATCATCGCCCCGATGCTGATCCGCTACGCGCCCGCGCTGGCCGCACACCACGTGGGCCGCTCGATCGCCTGCGACGAGAACTGGTGCCAAGGGTTCAGCGAGCCCGATGCGGGCAGCGACCTCGGCTCGCTACGAACCCGCGCCGTCGCGTGTGAGGGCCCCGAAGGCGACGGTTTCCGCATCACGGGCCAGAAGATGTGGAGCAGCTACGCGACGGTCGCCCAGCACTGCTGCATGCTGGTGCGCACGGGCGAAGCGGGCAGCGGCTACCGCGGCCTCACCATGCTGTGGGTGGATCTCGACTCACCGGGCATCACCATCCGCCCCACCGACTGCGAGAGCGGACGCGAGGAAGTTGCCGAGCTGTTCTTCGACGACGTGTTCGTGCCCCGCGACCGCCTCATCGGCCCCGAAGGCGCCGGCTGGGAAGTGGTGATGTTCCTGATGCAGTACGAGCGCGGCGCGTACGCGTGGAAGCGCCAGGCCGAGCTGCACACCCAGCTGCACGAGCTGGTGCACGACGCGCCGGCCGAGGCGCTGGCCGGGGGCCCCAGCGCCGCCGCCAACCTCAGCGCGCTGGGCAACGCCTACCTCGCGCTGTTCGCGTTGCGCTCACAGGCCAGCCCCACGCTGGCCGCGCTGGATGCGGGCAGGGCGCTGGGGCCGGGCATCTCGGTGGACAAGCTGCTGCTCAGCGCGGCGGAGCAGACCGTCACCGATACCGCCCGCCAGCTGCTGTGGCCCGCGTTGGAGATGGACGACACTCCGGCCGCTGCCCGCTGGCGCCGGCGGTGGAGCTTCTCGCGGATCACCACGATCTACGGGGGCGCCGCCGAGGTGCAACGCGACCTCGTCGCCGAACGCCTGCTGGGCCTGCCGAGGGGACGCTGAAATGCACACCGACATCGATGCCGCTGAACTGGAACTGGTGCGCACCTCCATGCGCCACCTGCTGGCATCCAGCACCGCGGCCGCGCTGCCCGCGGCGCTGATCGAGGGCGGGTGGGGCGACCTGCTGGCGTTCGATACTGCCGCCGCGGTGGGTGTGCTCGCCGACGAGCAAGGTCGCGCGGTGGTCGCCGCGCCGGTGCTCGACCTGGTGCTGCTGCACGGCCTCGGCCTGCCGCTCGACGGCACGACCGCGGTGGTGCTGCCACCATCCGCGCGCGGCGACGGCGGTGCGCTCGCGGGTGGGTTCGCGGGTGTGGTCGACGGCACCGACGTGGTGATCGACGGGCTGCTCCTGGCCGGGCACGAACGCTCCTCGCACGTGCTGGTCGCCACTGCCGAGGGCGTGTTCGCAGTGGATGTCGCTGCGCTGCTGACCCGGCCCACCGGCGCCGCCGACCCGACGCTGGGCCTTGCCGCGGTCAGCGGGTTGGCCCCTGCCGGCGCGCCGGTGGCTTCGGCCGCAGCGTGGCGGGCCGCGATCGCACTGGGTCGCCGAGCGCTGGCCGGCGAGCTGGTCGGCCTGGCCGCGCAGATGCTGGCCGACACCGTGCCCTACGTGTTGCAGCGCGAGCAGTACGGCCGCGCGATCGGCTCGTTCCAGACCGTGAAGCACCGTCTTGCCGACGTGCACGTCGCGATCACCGCCGCCGGCGAGGGCCTCGCCACGGCCTGGGTCGACGGCAGCGAACTGTCTGCGGTGGCCGCGCTGTGCCTGGCCGCCAGGGCCCAGCAGTTGGCCGCCACGCACTGCCACCAGGTGCACGGCGGCATCGCGTTCACCACCGAGCACGGCTTCCACCGGTTCATCCGCCGCGGCCAGTCGATCACCGCACTGCTCGGCCACCCCGACGATCTCGTGCGCGCCATCGGCACGCAGTTGGCCGCCACCCGCGCCGTGCCCCGTACGCCGCAACTGACCGTGACGAACTGACCCTCACGAACTGACCCTCACCGAAGGAGCCCGCCATGGGTGAACTGCTGCAGCCTGCCGACGAAGGCGTCCATGAGGTCGGCCCGGCCGCCAACTGGAACGAGAGCCGGTACATCGACTTCTACGACACCACCTCCGGGGTGGGCGGCTGGCTGCGCATCGGCAACCGGCCAAACGAAGGCCGCGCCGAGATGTCGGTGGCGATCAACCTGCCCGACGGCACTGACGCGTTCTACTTCGAGCGGGCGCCGATCGCCGCCAACACCCTGCGTTCGGGTAACCAGGAGTGGGAGGTGCTGACCCCGTTCGACGAGACCATCGTGCGCTACGAAGGCCCGGTGCTGCTGCTGGAAGACGGCTGGGCGCTCACCGACCCGAAGGTCGCGTTCAAGACCGCGCCGCGCGCCGACTGCCGCATCGAACTGCGGGTGAAGTCGTTCGGCATCGAATCCGTGATGGGCCAGGACCAGGACCAGCATCACCTCATCTTCTTGCCCGGCCAGGCCGACTGGCACTACCAGCACCTGTGCCGCTGCACTGGCACCGTCACCATCGGCGACCGCACCTTCGAGGTGAACGGTCGTGGTGGGAAGGACCACTCGTGGGGCCCGCGCAACTGGCACGCCAAGATCTACCTGCGCTGGCTGATCGGCATGGTCGACGACGACTTCGGGTTCATGCTCACCCGCGCGGTCGGCCCGACCAAGAAGACGCGCAGCGGTTGTGTGTGGCAGGACGGGCAGTTCCACATCGTCGACGACTTCGAGATGCGCAACGTGTACGCCGACGGCCCCAACTACGAACTGCTGCGCACCGACGTGGTGATCCATGCCGGTGATCGGGAGTGGCGGGCCACCGGTACGCCACAGCACTGGGTGCCGCTGCGCCACCGCCAGCCGGGCCCCGACGGCAGCGAGGCCACGCTGCGGATCGTGAAGTCGCCCACGTCGTGGATCATCGACGGTCACGAGGGTGCCGGGATGTGCGAGTACCACGACCTGATGGTCGCCGGCGTGCCGGTGGCGTTGGACGATTGAGCCTGAGCGTGCCTGGGCGGTCATGGGCTGGCGTGCCTGGCTGGCGTGCCTGGGCTGGCGTGCTTGGGCTGGCGGTCATGGGAGGAGAGCCCGGGTGCTCTTTCGCCGCGGCGGTAACGGCGGTTGTCACCCCCCGCAACCGCGGTTGCCGCCACAGTCGAGAGAGGGGGCGGCATGGCCGACGGTTGCGGGGTTGGCGTCGAAGCCGCCGGCCCGGCCCCGGCCCGGCTTCGATGCGGCTCCGGCCCGGCTCCGGCCGGCGGCAGTCACCTCGCAGTACGCTGCCGCCCCATGAACAGATGGCGAGCTCTCCTCGCAGCCGGCCTGCTCTGCGGTGCGCTGGTCGCCTGCAGCGACGGTGGCGGCCTCACCGATTCGCCGACACCCACCACCGGGGGCCGGATCGAGCTCTCCGACACTGCCTTTGCCACGCTGCCGTCGCTCGTCGGCACGACCACCACCGTGCCCGTGCAGGAGTGGGAGGCCGTCACCGCGCCTGCCGATTGCATGTGCAGCGACGGCAGCGAGTTCACCTACTTCGTACGCACGGCCAGCCCCACCAAGGTGCTGTTCTTCATGGAGGGCGGCGGGGCTTGCTTCAACGCCGAGACGTGCGGGCCCGGCGGCGAGACCTACAAGCGCACGGTGGGCAATTCCGGCACCGACCTGCTGGCCGGCACGGGAACGGGCATCTTCGACTTCGAGAACCCTGACAACCCGTTCGCCGACTACTCGGTCGTGTACGTGCCCTACTGCACGGGCGACGTGCACATCGGCAACACCACCCACGACTACGGCGACGGTGTTGTCATCCAGCACAAGGGCTACGTGAACGGCACGACCGCGCTGGCCGCGCTGGCCGAACGCTTCCCCGACGTCGCTGTCGTGGTGATGGCGGGCGAGAGCGCCGGCTCCATCCCCACGCCGCTGTACGCCGGGCTGGCCCACGACCTGCTGCCCGCCGCCCGGCTGACGGTGCTGGCTGACGGCTCGGGTGCGTACCCCGACGTGCCCGCGTTGAACCTCGCCCTCGGCACGGTGTGGGGCACTGCCAACGCGATCCCCGAGTGGCCGGAGAACGAGGGCCTCACCCCCGAGCAGTGGAGCTTGCCCGGCCTGTTCGTGCAAGCGGGTCTGCACGCTCCCGACATCACGTTCGCCCGCCACGACTACGCGTTCGACCAGACGCAGGCCTTCTTCTCCGGTCTGGTCGGCCTCGCCGCCGACGACCTGGTGACGTTGATCGATCTCAACGAGACCCAGATCGAAGCGGCAGGCATCGACCTGGCCAGCTACATCACACCGGGCGACAGCCACACCGTGCTGCACGCTCCTGAGTTCTACACCGAGGTCGTGAACGGGGTCTCGTTGCTGGACTGGGTGACCGCACTGGTGGCTGGGGTGCCGGTGGACGACGTGCACTGCACCGAGTGCACGGTGGGGAGTTGACATGACACAGCACGTCGTCGTCGTCGGTGCCTCGCTGGCCGGCCTGCGGGCCTGCGAGACCCTACGCCAGGAGGGCTTCGACGGCCCGCTGACGCTGGTGGGCGCCGAGAACGAGATCCCCTACGACCGCCCACCACTGTCGAAGAAGGTGCTCAGCGGCGAGTGGGACGTCGACCAGATCCGCCTGCGCAAAGCCGACGAGTTCCAGTCGATCGATCTGCAGCTGCGGTTGGGGGTGCGCGCCGAGGCGCTGGACACCGGCGCCCGCACGTTGGCGCTGGCCGACGGCAGCACGCTGAGCTACGACGGGCTGATCGTCGCCACCGGTGCCGCGCCGCGGCGGCTGCCCGGCCAGCCCGACCTGGACGGGGTGGTGGTGCTGCGCACGCTGGGGGATTCGCTCGCACTGCGCGGTCGGCTGGGCGAGGGCGTGCACGTGGTGGTGATCGGCGCCGGCTTCATCGGCCTGGAGGTGGCTGCCACCGCCCGCCAGCGTGGCTGCCGGGTGACGGTGCTGGAAGGCCTTCCCGCTCCGCTGATCCGCGGGCTCGGCGCCGAGATGGGCGCGGCCGCGGCAACCGTGCACGGCCGCAACGGCGTGGACCTGCGTTGCGGCGTGCAAGTGGCCGGCATCGAGGCCGGCGCCGACGGTGCCCGCGTCGCCGGTGTGCGTCTGGCCGACGGCGAGCTGGTGGCGTGCGACGTGGTGGTGGTGGGCATCGGGGTCGCACCGGCCACCGAGTGGCTGCAGGGCAGCGGCCTGACCGTGCGCGACGGCATCGTGTGCGATGCGAGCCTGCAGGCCGGCGTGCCCGGCGTGTATGCCGCCGGCGACTGCGCCCGCTGGCCCAACGCCGTGTTCGCCGGGCACGACGACGAGGAGATGCGCGTCGAGCACTGGACCAACGCTGCCGAGCAGGGCGCTGCCGCGGCCGGCAACCTGCTGGCCGAGCTGCGCGGCCAGGCGCCCACCCCGTTCGTGTCGGTGCCGTTCTTCTGGAGCGACCAGTTCGACAGCCGCATCCAGTTCATCGGGCGGGCGCACGGCGGCGACGACGTGCACGTGTTCGCCGGCGAACTGGGCGGCAAGTTCGCCGCGCTGTACGGCTGGCAGGGCCGCCTGCGGGGTGTGCTGGGCCTCAGCATGCCGCGGATGGTGATGCCGTTCCGGGCGCTGCTGGCCGAGCAGGCCTCGTGGGACGCAGCGCTGGAGAAAGCCGCCGTGCTGGCCGCCGGCCTCACCGCCGGCTGAGCGAGCCGGCGGGCGTGTCGGTGGGCGGGTCGGTGGCCACGTCGGGGCGGCCGGCGGACAGGCGCCATCGCCGGGCCTCGCGCCGCAGGCGGCTCTGCCGGTCGATGGTTCGCTGCCAGAGGTGTTCGGTGTGCATCGGGGCTCCTTCACGAGTGGGTGCGTGAACGAACATACGACCGCTTGCGGACAGTTCAGGTCCTCAATGATCGGGTAGTGTTCGCGGCTGTGGACACCCCCGCCCGGCTGCTGCGCCTGTTGGCCCTCCTGTCGTCGCGCGGCTCGTGGCGCGGCGCCGTGCTGGCCGACCGGCTGGAGGTCACCGAGCGCTCCGTGCGCCGCGACATCACCCGCCTGCGCGACCTGGGCTACCCGGTCGAGTCCGTCACCGGCATGCACGGTGGCTACTCGCTGGCCGCCGGCGGCCGCCTGCCACCGCTGCTGCTCGACGACGACGAGGCGGTCTCCATCGCGGTCGCGCTGCACGACATCGCGCAGCGCTCGTCGGCCACCGTCGCCGATGCCGCCCTCGGCGCACTCACCAAGCTGGGCCAGGTGATGCCGGCGTCGTTGCGCGAGCGGGTGTCTGCCCTCAGCACCGTGGTGGTCGGCATCGCCGGCGGCAGCGACCGGTTCGCGGGCGGCGGCGCCGATGTCGACGTGGTGATGGCGCTGGGCCTGGCCTGCTCGCGCAGCGAGCGCATCCGCTTCGACTACCGCAGCGGGGAGGGCCAGGAGACCGTGCGCCACGCCGAACCGTTCCGGCTCGTCTCCGTCGGCCAGCGCTGGTACCTCGTCGCCTTCGACATCGACCGCGACGACTGGCGCACGTTCCGCGTCGACCGCATCACTCGCGTGCGCAACACCGGTGCGCGGTTCGTGCACACCGACCCGCCCGACGCAGCCGCGCTGGTGGCCAGAGGCATCGCGGTCAACTCGTACTCGTCCAGTGCGCTGGTGCGGTTCGCCGCCCCACCTGAAGTCGTGGCCCGGCACGTCGGCCCCACCGTGGGCGTCATCCGCAAGGACCCGAAGGCCCGCCGCCACACGGTGGTGGAGATCGGCGGCGACGCCGACTGGATCGCCCGCTACCTGGCCGGCAGCGAGCTGGAGTTCGAGGTGCTGCAGCCGCAGGAAGTGCGCGACGAGCTACGCCGGCTGGGCCAGCGGCTGGTCGCCGGCAACCCTGAGCCTGGGCCTGAGCGCGCTGGCCGCTCCGACGGGCCTACGCTCGGCACATGAAGTCGAGCCTGGCCACCGTCGTCGGGTGGCTCATCGTCGTGCTGCTGGTCTTCTGGGCGTTCGGGTTCATCCTCGGCACCTTGCGCTGGCTGATCCGCAGCCTGCTGATGTTCCTGATCCTGGGCGGCCTGCTGGTCGCCTACCTCGCGCTGAAGGACCCCCCGAAGGTGGGCTGAGCAGGACCGCTACCCGGCTGCTGGTGAGTGTCGCCATGGTCACAAAGTTGACAAGGTGGCAATCAAGTTGTGTGACGCTACCTTGTGCACATGACCCCCACCTCGCCTGCGTCCCACGCCGCCGACCCTGCTGCCGATCCTGCTGCCGGTCCTGCTGCCGGTCCTGCTGCTGAGGGTGCAGCTACTCCCGCCGCTACGCCCCGCGCCATCCTGTTGCCCGTGCTGCCGTTGCCTTCGGCGGTGCTGCCCGGCACGGTGGTCACCGTCTCGCTGGGCACCGACGCGGCCAAGTCCGCCGTCGAGGCCGCAGGCCGCGGCGACGGCCGAGTGGTGCTCACCGCACCCGGTGCGGGCGACATCGGCGTCATCGCCCGGGTGCCGCAGAGCGGCCAGCTGCCCAACGGCGAGAAGGCGGCCATCGTGCAGGCCGAGCACCGCGCCCGCATGGTGGCCGTGCACGCGTCCGAGCGCGGGCCCGACCATGCCGAGATCGAGCTGTTGGCCGACGGCCGTCCCAGCCCGCGCGTCGATGCCGCCGCCCGCGAGCTCCGGGTGGTGCTGGAAGAGATCGCCCGCCTGCGCCAGAGCCGGCGGTTGCCCGAGATCCTGCGCAGCATCGCCGAGCCGGGCGCACTGGCCGACGCGGTCACCGCCTGGGCGGAGGCCGACGACGACCGCCGCGCCGAGGTGCTGCGCACCGTCGAGGTGGAGCAGCGGGTGGGCCTGGTCTCGGAGTGGGCCAAGCAGCACCTGGCCGAGCTGCAGGTCACCGCGCAGATCCGTGCCGACGTCACCGAAGGGGTCGACAAGCAGCAGCGCGACTACCTGCTGCGCCAGCAGCTGGCTGCGATCCGCAAGGAGCTCGGTGAGGGCGACGACGACGTGGTGGGCGAGTACCGCACTCGCCTCGATGCGCTGCGCGAGCACCTGCCGGAGAAGACGGCCGCGTTCGTCGCCAAGGAGATCGAGCGGCTCGAGCGGATGAGCCAGCAGTCGCCCGAGCACAGCTGGGTGCGCACCTGGCTCGACCGGTTGTTCGAGCTGCCGTGGGCCACGCGCACGCCGGATCAGCTGGAGCTGCAAGGCGCTCGTGCCCAGCTCGACGCCGACCACTACGGCCTCGACGACGTGAAGGACCGCATCGTCGAGTTCCTGGCGGTGCGCAAGCTGCGCGCCGACCGGGGCGTGACCGACGGCGACTCCCGCGCGGCGGGCACGGTGATGACGCTGGTCGGCCCTCCCGGCGTGGGCAAGACCAGCCTCGGCGAATCGATCGCGAAAGCGATGGGCCGAAACTTCGTGCGCGTCGCGCTGGGCGGTGTGCGCGACGAGGCCGAGATCCGCGGCCACCGGCGCACCTACGTCGGTGCCCAGCCCGGCCGCATCGTGCGCGCGCTCACCGAGGCCGGCAGCATGAACCCGGTGGTGCTGCTCGACGAGGTCGACAAGCTCAGCCCCGGCGGCTGGGGTGGCGACCCCACGGCCGCGCTGCTGGAGGTGCTCGACCCCGCGCAGAACCACACGTTCCGCGACCACTACCTGGAGGTCGAGCTCGATCTGTCGCAGGTCGTCTTCATCGCCACCGCCAACGTGGCCGACACCATCCCCGCGCCGCTGCTGGACCGGATGGACCTCATCCGCCTCGACGGCTACACCGAGGACGAGAAGGTGTTCATCGCCCAGCGCTACCTGCTGCCCCGCCAGCTGCAGCGTGCCGGGTTGCAGCCCGACGAGGTGCTGCTGGCCGACGACGCCGTGCGCACCACCATCAGCGGCTACACCCGCGAAGCCGGAGTGCGCTCGCTGGAACGCGAGCTGGGCAAGTTGGCCCGCAAGGTGGCCGCGAAGGTGGCCACCGCCGCCGCCGTCCCGCCCGTCATCGTCGGCGCCGCCGACGTGCGCGAGTGGCTGGGCCGGCAGAAGGTCGACGACTCCGTGCCGGAGCGCACCAACGTGCCCGGCATCGCCACCGGCCTGGCGGTCACCGGCATGGGTGGCGACGTGCTGTTCATCGAGACGACTGCTTTCGAGCTGGCCCAGGACGGCGAGCCGACGCTGACGCTCACCGGCCAGCTGGGCGACGTGATGAAGGAGAGCGCGCACCTCGCCCTGTCGTACGTGCGCTCGCACGCCGCCGAGCTGGGGGTGGACCCGGCCACGATGGCGAAGCGGGTGCACGTGCACGTGCCCGCCGGAGCGGTGCCCAAGGACGGCCCCTCGGCCGGCGTCACGATGGTCACCGCGCTGGTCAGCCTGCTGACGGGCAAGCTGGTGAAGCCCAACGTGGGCATGACCGGCGAGATCACCTTGCAGGGCAAGGTGCTGCCCATCGGTGGTGTGAAGCAGAAGGTGCTCGCGGCCCATCGGGCCGGCCTCACCGAGGTTGTGCTGCCCAAGCGCAACGGCCCCGATCTGGAGGACGTGCCCGAGCACGTGCGCGCCCAGATGACGTTCCACCTGGCCGACACCTACGCCGACGTCCTCGCCGCCGCCTTCCCCTGACCCTCTCTCCGCGAACTCAAGTCCGCGCTAGCGAACTCAAGTTCCCCAACCGAACTTAAGTTCGCGGGAGGGGGCCAGCGTGGCTGTCACACTGGCGGCATGTTGCGCGCCTTTGCAGAAGTGGATGTGTTCACCGCCGAGCCGTACCGGGGCAACCCGCTGGCCGTGGTGCTGGACGGCACGGGGCTGAGCACCGAGCAGATGCAGCAGTTCGCGAACTGGACGAACTTCTCCGAGACCACGTTCCTGCTGCCGCCCACCGACCCGGCCGCCGACTACCTGGTCCGCATCTTCACCACCACGATGGAGTTGCCGTTCGCCGGGCACCCGACGTTGGGTTCGTGCCACGCCTGGCTGGCGAACGGCGGCACGCCGCAGCACAGCGACCGGGTGGTGCAGCAGTGTGGCGTCGGCCTGGTGAGCATCGCTCGCGGCGAGCACGGGCTGGCCTTCGCCGCGCCACCCCTGCTGCGCGACGGCCCGCTCGACGACGCGACTCTGGCTGCGGCCACCGATGCGTTGGGCATCGACCCGGCGGCCGTGGTCGACTCGGCCTGGATCGACAACGGGCCGGGCTGGCTGGGCATCGTGCTCGCCTCGGCCGACGACGTGCTGGCGATCAAGGTGCGCAGCTCCGATCTGAAGATCGGCGTCGTCGGCGCCTACCCGCCGGACTCGCCGTTCGCCTACGAGGTGCGGGCGTTCTTCCCCGCAGACGGCATCACCTTCGAAGACCCGGTCACGGGCAGCCTGAACGCCTCGGCCGCGCAGTGGTTGATCGGCAGCGGCCGGCTCACCGCCCCGTACATCGTCTCGCAGGGCACGGCGATGGGCCGCGCCGGCCGAGTGCGCATCACAACCGACGCCGACGGCCAGGTGTGGGTGGGCGGCGAAGTGGTCACCTGCGTCAGCGGCACCGTGGACCTCTGACGCCCCTCCGCCGCGACACTCGGAGCCGCTCGCCCGGATTCGTGCGTCGGGGTCAGGGGTTTGCGACGGGCATGGGCGGCGCGGGCGGCGGGGGGAAAACGGGCGGCGGTAGCTGGGGCGGGTCGAGGTCGTCGATCAGGGGTAGCGGGGTGACACCGGCCAGCCGGGCGATGAGCGAGTCGGGGAACTCGCCCAATCGGTCGGCCAGGCGCTGGACGCTGTCGTTGTAGAACCGGCGCCCGAACGCCACCCGATCGGTGAGCAGCGTGATCTGCTGCATCAGGTGGGCGACGTTCGGCTGTGAGGTCAGCGTCGGGTGGGCCTCGATGCGCGCCACCACCTGGTGCATCGCCGCCTGGGCCGCCTGCACCGTCTGGGCCCCGGCGCTGGACGGCTGATGGCCGAGATCGCGGGCGGCGGCGACCGCGGTGAACAGCGACTGCTCGTGGGCGAACGCCGCGCCCACCACCGTCTGCAGCTGCGGGATCGTCTGCGACCGTTGCTCACAGGCCACGTCGATCAGCGACCACGCGAACTTCCCTCGCTCGCGTGCGCGCCGCACGCGGTTCCACGAGCCCACCAACCACAGCGCGGCAGCACCCGCCAGCAGGATGCCGGGGAACAACACCGTGCCGGCACCGCCGATGGCCTTGTTGCCGCCGATCGCTCCGCAGACCAGCGATGCCGTGGCGCACAGGGCAAGCAGCCACGGCGACGCGTAAGCACCGATCGCCGCCCTCTCGTCGCCCACCGACAGCTCGAACGTGCACCGTTTGCCCTTGGCGTCGGTGTGCGCCAGTTCCACCCGATCGCCGCCGGGGGTCAGCCGCGCATGGGCGGTGAGGAACACCTGCTGGCCCACGAGCAGGCGGTGCTCCTTGGCCCGCCACGAGCCACCGAACTCGGTGATCGGTTCGGTCAGCTCGTTCCGGCCGAACAGCCCGCCGAGGAAGTTGCCGGGGGTGTACGTGCTCTTCATCACCCGCGCGTAGGGCCGCAGCGCGTTCAACGACAGGTGTTCCACGTCGACGCTCTCGGCCCCCGACACCGATGCGTCCTCGTCGATCACCACGCGCACGACGCCGCTGGCATCGCGCACGAGGAACGGCTGCGCCGTGGCACCCTGCTCTTCGGTGACCCACTTCGAGTTGCCCTTGCTGTCGGTCGACTTCCGCTCCAGCTCGTACATCCACCACACGCACGGGCTGCCATCGCTGGCGGCAGCCGCGGGCTGGCCGATGGCCTCCACCGTGCCGTGCACCTCGCTGAGCCCAGGGAACACGTGCGCGGCATCGGAGGTGGGTGTGTCGGTGAAGCGCCACCGTTTGCGCACCAGGAACACGGTGGCGACGGCGGCGGCCACCGCGACGATGAGGAGGATGACCACGGTCGGCGACTGTAGTGAGGAGAGTCGAGTGAGTGATAGCACTGTGCCCAGCGAGATGAGCACGTCACCCGATCCCGGCCCCGCCGACCTGGCGCAGTTGGCACTGGACTACGCCCGCGACGGCGTGGTGTGCGTGCGCGGCGTGGTGGGGCCTGCGTTGCTCGCCCGCGTGGCGACTGCGATCGACGACAACGTCGCCCACCCCAGCCCGCTCGCCCAGGTGGCCAGTGGCATCGACGACCCGGGCCTGTTCGTGGAGGACTTCTGCAACTGGCACCGTTTCCCCGCCTATCTCGAGCTGGCCCAGGCGACCGCAGCCGTCGCCCGGTCGCTGATGGGTTCGCGCAGCGTGCGCCTGTACCACGACCACCTGTTGGTGAAGGAGGCCGGCACTCGCCAGCCGACCCCGTGGCACCAGGACCAGCCCTACTACGACGTCGACGGGCGCGACGTCATCAGCATGTGGCTGCCGGTCGACCCGGTGCCGCGCGAGGCGACGCTGGAGTTCGTGGCCGGCACCCACGCCGGCCCGTGGCTGATGCCGCGCACGTTCATGCGCAACGAAGCGAAGTGGTTCCCGGAGGGCTCGCTCGTCGACGTGCCCGACGTGGAGGCCGACCGTGACGGTTTCCCCATCCTCGGCTGGGCGCTGCAGCCGGGCGACGCCGTGTTCTTCCACGGCCTCACCCTGCACGCCGCGCAGGGCGCAACCGGCCGCCGGCGAGTGGTGTCCATCCGCTACCTCGGCGACGACGCCAGGCGCGTGCCGCGGCAGTGGCGCTGCAGCCCGCCCATCCCGGCCGACGCCACCTTCCCGCTGCTGATCGACGCCTGAGCGCCCCGAACGGTGCCCGGTTGGCCCGCCGATCGCCCGGAACTGAGCAATCTGAGCAACGGATTACTCACGACACTGCGCCGGCGGTGGTGCACACTTCCCACATGTCGTCATTTCCTCCCTCGTCGGGCGGCTGGCCGCCGCGTTCCACCCCCATCCCGGGCGAGCCCATCCAGGGGTCGCCGGTCGATGATTCGCCCCCCACACCCGGCGAGTTCCTCGGTTCCGGTGCCGGCCCGAAATCGCCGCCCAACGCCGGCTACCCACAGACGGGCCATCCCCAAGCCGGCTACCCACAAGCCGGGTACCCCCAGATGGGGGTGCCGTCGTTCGGACAGCCAGCTGTCACGAAGCGCAGCCGCAACTGGGGTGGCACCCTGCTGATGTTGATCGTCGTCGGTGGCGTGTTGGCCGGCATCGGCGCCGCCGTGTGGGGCGTGATGAAGGCCAAGGACAGCGTCGATCGCGTCACGCAGCAGGCGAACGAGCAGGCCAACGACGCAGTCGATCGGGCCAACGAGCTCAGCGACCCGAGCCTGTCCGACAACGACCGCGCCGCGCTGGGCCTCACCGGCAACGAGCAATCGTTGTTCGAAGGCGCGGCTGCCGCCGCCGTCACCGCGGCGATGGACGAGGCCATCATCGGCGAACCCACCAACTTCACCCAGATCCTGCTGTACAGCGACTACGCGTTCGCCACCGCCCAGAACCCGACGGCTCTCGATCACCTCGACGACTACGGATGGCGGCTCGGTGAGGTCAGCGCCAGCACGCCGCAACCCAACGATGCCGATGCACCGTCGAAGGTGTTCACGGTGGCCGACGTCGACTGGACCGCTGTCGGCGCCGTCATCGCCGACGCAGTGCGCGTGTCGAACGTGGAGAACGGCAAGGTCTCGCACGTGATCGCCACGCGCAACTCGTTCGCCGAGGGCATGCCCGTGGTCGTCCGCGTGTACGTCAGCGGCCCGCGCAGCAGCGCGTACATCGAGGTGGCACCCGACGGCACGGTGATCGCCGTCCACTGACGAATCGGAACAGGTCGATGCAGCGAGTTCGTCACCCACCGGGTAGTGCACTGTCGCCGCTGTCGCCGCTGTCGCCGCTGTCGCCGCTGTCGCCGCTGTCGCCGTTGTCGCCGTTGTCGCCGTTGTCGCTGTCGCCTTCGCTTCTCTCCACCGGGCGCCAGGATCGCGCCGCTGGCGAGCGGTTCTAAGCTCTGGTCATGACATCGTCGTCGCCCGTTCACGGCTCACATCTCTCTGGCGTCTGGTTCTCCGTCACCCCGCTGGAGGTCTCGCACGGCAAGGGCTGCTGGGTCACCACCACCGGCGGCGAGGAGTACCTCGACTTCGCTGCCGGCATCGCGGTGAACTCCACAGGCCACGCCCACCCCGCGGTTGCGGCCGCCATTGCCGCCCAGGCCCAGCGGTTCATGCACGCCCAGGTGAACGTGTTCAAGCACGACCTGCTCGAGCCGTTGGCGTCGCGGTTGGCCGAGCTCACCCCTGGCGCGATCGACACCTTCTTCTTCGCCAACTCCGGCGCCGAGATCACCGAAGGTGCGATCAAGCTGGCCAAGCAGGCCACCAAGCGCCCGCACACCATCGTCTTCAGCGGCAGCTTCCACGGCCGTACACACATGGCAATGGCGATGACCACGTCCAAGACCGGCTATCGCGCCGGCCACGCCCCGCTGCCGTCCGGGGTGTTCGTGGCGCCCTACCCGGATCCGTTGGCCGACGACCAGGACGCAGAGGTGGCCAAGGCGCTGTTCGGGTTCGACCACCTGCTGAAGTCGATGACCGCTCCCGACGAGACCGCGGCGGTCATCCTCGAACCGGTGCTGGGCGAGGGCGGCTACATCCCGGCGCCGCCGGCGTTCATCCACGGCATCGTCGAGCGCTGCCGCGCTCACGGCATCCTGTTCATCGCCGACGAGGTGCAGAGCGGCTTCGGCCGCACCGGCAAGATGTTCGCCGTCGAGCACTATGGCATCGAGCCCGACATCATCTGCATGGCCAAGGGCATCGCCAGCGGGTTTCCGTTCGCCGCGCTGGGCACCCGCCGCGAGCTGGACGACAAATGGCCGAAGGGCAGCCACGGCGGCACGTACGGCGGCAATCCGATGGGGTGCGCGGCGGCGCTGGCCACCATCGACGTCCTCACCGCACCCGGTTTCCTGGACAACGTGAACGCCCGCGGCCAGCAGCTGCAGGCGGGCATCCGCGAGCTGCAGCGCGAGCACGGCACCATCACACAGGTGCGCGGCCTGGGCCTGATGGTGGGCACCGAGTTCGACGATCCGGCGCGCGTGGCTGCCGTCACCCAGCACTGCCTCACCGAAGGGCACCTGATCCTGATGAACGCCGGCACCTATGGCAAGTGCCTGCGCTGGATGCCGCCGCTGGTGGTCGACGAGCGCGAGATCGATCTCGCGCTTGCCGCCCTGAGCGCAGCGCTCAAGGCCCCAACGCCCGATGCCACAACGCCCGAAGCCACAACGCCCGATGCCACAACGCCCAGGGGCACCCTCTAGATGCCCCGGCTCGACGCCGAGCGCATCGCGCTGTGGCGTCAGTTCTGCCAGGTGTCGGCGGCACTGCAGCGCACGGTGGATCAGCAGCTCGTCGAGGAACACGAGCTCCCCCTCGCCTGGTTCGACGCACTGGCGGCGATCCGTAGCGCGGGTGGGGCCATGCGCGTGCACGAGCTGTGCGCTGAGCTCGGCGAGGTGCCCAGCAGCCTTTCGCGCCGTCTCGATCGGATGGAGGAGCAGGGACTGGTGCGGCGCAAGCACACACCCCAGCCCGACGACCGCCGCGCGGTGACCGTCACCCTGACGGCTGATGGCCGTGCCGTGTGGCGCGAGGCGAACATCGTCTACCGCCGGCTGGTGCAGGAGCACTTCGCCAGGCGCCTCACCGACACCGACCTCGGCGCGCTGCAGCGCGTCTTCGGCAAACTCGTCTGACTACAGCCGCGCGAGCCACGGGTGGCCGGGAGCCGTGACGACGAGTGCCGATGCGAGCCACTCGGCCGCGGCTCGGTCCAGCCTGGGCGCGGTCAGCTCGAAGTCGTGCTGGTGCTTCGGCTCGGTCGACTTCGCCAGGTAGAGCAGCTGCACCTCCGGCCGCACGATCGGAAGCCCGCCGGGGCTGAGCGTGGTCACCTCCTGCAACGGGCGACCGATGCGCTGGTCGCGCCGAAAGCGCCACACCCCTTCGTCGACCGTCTCGGTGAACAGGTCGAACTCGAGCCCCATCGTCGCCGAGCGTGCCTGCAACTGGAACGCCGGCGGCCGCAGCGGAGCGCCGCTCCAGGTGCGCCAACCGCTGCCAGGAGGGTCGAGGCAGAACAGCGCCCACTGGGCACCCAGCGCGTCGTGCACCTCGCGCTGGTCGCTGCCGCGCACGACCACTTCGATGTCGTGGTGCTCGCGGGTCTGTTCGCCCAACCACAGGTCGATCGCCCAGCCACCGGCGACCGCCCACCAGACGTGGGCGTCGCGCATGACCTCGGCAACCCTCGACGGCGGCAGCATCCGCACAGTGTCGCGCCGGTGGCAGGACGACGGCCGCGAGTCGTTGGCCAGTTGTACCTGTCGTCCCGGATCGGTGCCGCCGGTTCGAGTACAGCAGGAGTTCAGAGTCGCGTCTGAAAGAGGTGAACCGCGTCGTGGCTTGGTCATGGGTGAAGAAGTTCGTCGGAAGGGTGTTGACTGCAGAACGTGTGTTTGGTAGTGTGGTTGACATGCGTGAGGCGCTCGATCTTCTCGACCTGGCAGCAGATGCCGTCGCGATGCACGACCCCCACGCGCTCACGGTCGACGATCTGCGCGACGG
>JAUSLQ010000184.1 GCA_030645675.1 Actinomycetota bacterium
CGCATCGGCGGCGACGAATTGCAGTGACCGCCCCCGGTGTGGTTGGTAGACTGCACCTTTACGGCGTCGACGAGGCGATCACCTCCGAGCCTTCGGAAGAACAGCGCAACGGCCGGTGGTCGCGGCGCCCACTAGAACCGAACGGGTCCAGCCCGACATCGCTGGTGCAGTCGAGTGGTCACCATCCCGTGCTCGGGGTGGCGGCAAGCAGGGTGGTACCGCGGGCCTGTCGGCTCGTCCCTGTGCCAGCAGCACAGGAGCCGTCGTGACCTACCCCACCGTTCAACCGCAACCCTCGTTCCCGGCCGTCGAGCGGGAGGTGCTCGCCTTCTGGGAGGGCGACCACACGTTCCAGGCCTCGATCGACCGGCGCGACGGCGCCGACGAGTACGTCTTCTACGACGGGCCGCCGTTCGCCAACGGTCTGCCGCACTACGGCCACCTGCTCACCGGCTTCGTCAAGGACGCTGTACCGCGCTACCGCACGATGCGTGGCCAGCAGGTGCACCGCCGCTTCGGCTGGGACTGTCATGGCCTGCCGGCCGAGGTGGTGGCCGAGAAGGAACTGGGCATCAGCGGCCACCCGGAGATCGCCAAGTTCGGCATCGACAAGTTCAACGATGCATGCCGTACCAGCGTGCTGCGCTTCACCGACGATTGGCACCGCTACGTCACCCGCCAGGCCCGTTGGGTCGACTTCGAGAACGACTACAAGACGCTCGACACGCCGTACATGGAGAGCGTGATGTGGGCGTTCAAGACCCTGTGGGACAAGGGGCTCGTGTACGAGGGATTCCGCGTGCTGGCCTACTGCTGGCGTTGCGAGACACCGCTCAGCAACACCGAGACCCGCATGGACGACGTGTATCGCGACCGGCAGGACCCGGCGCTGACGGTGCAGTTCCACCTGGAGAGCGGCGAGATCATCCTCGCCTGGACGACCACGCCCTGGACGCTGCCCGCCAACCTCGCGCTCGCCGTCGGCCCCGACATCGAGTACGCGGTGATGGAGGAGCCACTGGCCGACGGCACCCCTCAGCGCTACATCCTCGCCGAGTCGCGGCTGGGCGCCTACGAGAAGGAGCTGGCCGGCGCCACCCGCGTGGGCACCCTGTCGGGCGCCGATCTGGTGGGCCGCCGCTACACACCGCTGTTCCCGTACTTCGCCGACACGCCCAACGCGTTCCACGTGCTGGCCGCCGACTTCGTCTCCACGGAAGACGGCACCGGTGTGGTGCACATGGCCCCCGGCTTCGGCGAGGAGGACCAGAACGCCTGCAACGCAGTCGGCATCCCCACGGTCTGCCCGATGGACGAGCACGGCCGCTACACCGCCGAGGTCACGCCCTGGGCGCACCTGCACGTGTTCGACGCCAACCCGGAGGTGATCAAGGACCTCAAGGCCCGCGGCCTGGTGGTGCGCCACGACAGCTACCAGCACAGCTACCCGCACTGCTGGCGCTGCGCCGAGCCGCTGGTGTACCGCGCGATCAGTTCGTGGTTCGTGCAGGTCACCGCGTTCCGCGACCGCATGGTGGAACTGAACCAGCAGATCCGTTGGGTGCCCGAGCACATCAAGGACGGCAGCTTCGGCAAGTGGCTGGCCAACGCCCGCGACTGGGCCATCAGCCGCAACCGCTTCTGGGGCTCGCCGATCCCGGTGTGGCGCAGCGACGACCCCGAACACCCGCGCATCGACGTGTACGGCAGCCTGGCCGACCTGTCGCGCGACTTCGGCGTCGAGGTCACCGACCTGCACCGCCCCTACGTCGACGACCTGGTGCGCCCCAACCCCGACGACCCCACGGGCAAGTCGATGATGCGCCGCGTGCCGGAGGTGCTCGACTGCTGGTTCGAGAGTGGCAGCATGCCCTTCGCCCAGGTGCACTACCCGTTCGAGAACGCCGAGTGGTTCGACAGCCACTACCCGGGCGACTTCATCGTCGAGTACATCGGCCAGACCCGCGGCTGGTTCTACACGCTGCACGTGCTCGCGACGGCCCTGTTCGACCGGCCCAGCTTCAACACGTGCGTCAGCCACGGCATCGTGCTGGGCGACGACGGCCAGAAGATGTCGAAGAGCCTGAACAACTACCCCGACCCGATGATGGTGTTCGACACCTACGGCAGCGACGCCATGCGTTGGTATCTGCTCAGCTCGCCCATCCTGCGCGGCACCGACCTGATGGTCACCGAAGACGGCATCCGCGACACCGTGCGCCAGGTCATCCTGCCCATCTGGAACTCGTGGTACTTCCTGTCGTTGTACGCGAACGCGGCCGGTACCAGCGGCACCTTCCGCACCGACAGCACGGACGTGCTGGATCGATACATCCTGGCCAAGACCCACGACCTGTTGGCCGAGATCACCACCGAGCTCGACGAGTACGACCTCTTCGCCGCCTGCGGGGCCGTGCGCTCGTTCCTCGACGCGCTCACCAACTGGTACGTGCGCCGCTCGCGCGACCGGTTCTGGGCCGGCGACCAGGACGCCATCGACACCCTGCACACCGTGCTGGCACTGCTGTGCCGGGCGCTCGCGCCGCTGCTGCCGCTCGTCACCGAGTCGGTGTACCAGGGGCTCACGGGCGAGCGCAGCGTGCACCTCACCGACTATCCGTCGGCCGACGAGGTTCCGTCCGACCCCGCGCTGGTGGAGTCGATGGACCTCGCGCGCGACGTGTGCAGCAGCACGCGGCGCCTGCGCCAGGCGCACGGGCGACGCGTGCGCCAGCCACTGGCCGCACTGCAGGTGGCCGTGCCCGGCTCCGATCGCCTGGCAGCGTTCACCGAGCTGGTGGCCGACGAGGTGAACGTGAAGTCGGTGTCGCTCACCGACGACGTCGATTCGGTGGGCACCTACGACCTGCAGGTGGTGCCGGCCAAGCTGGGCCCGCGCCTTGGTGGCCAGGTGCAGCAGGTGATCAAGGCCGTCAAGACCGGCGACTGGCAGCTGACCGATGGTGTCGATGGCACGACGACCGTGGTGGCAGGGGGAGTGGCGCTGCAGGAGGGCGAGTACGCGCTGCGGCTGGTGGTGCAGGGCGACGGCGCCAGCACGCCCCTGTCCTACGCCGCCGGTGTGGTCGTGCTCGACACGGCGTTGACGCCTGAGCTGGAGGCCGAGGGTGTCACCCGCGACCTGATCCGGCTGGTGCAGCAGGCCCGTCGCGACGGTGGGCTGCAAGTCAGCGACCGCATCTCGCTGACGCTGGGGGTGCCCGAGTCGGTGCGCCGGCAGGTCACCGCGTTCCAACGCCTGCTCACCGACGCCACGCTGGCGACGTCCCTGGAGTGGGGCGGCGGCGACCCCAACGCCGAGCTCGACGGCGAGCAGATCCACATCGGCATCGCGGTGGCCGGTTGACCGAGCTGGTCCGGCCGCACGCTGAAGGCGCTGTGCTCAGCGTGCGTGCCGTGCCGGGCGCCAGCGCGGCGAAGCTCGTGGGCCAGCACGGTGGCGAGTTGCGAGTGCGCGTGTGCAGCCCGCCGGTCGACGGGCGGGCCAACGAGGAGATCGTGAAGGTCGTGGCGGCGGCCCTCGGTCTGCGCCCGCGGGCGGTGCGGTTGCTCGCGGGCCACACGGCGCGGTCGAAGCAGCTGCTGGTGGCCCTTCCGCCCGACGAGCTGCTGGCACATCTGGCCCCGTGGATCAGCCCGGACTCGGTCGCGGGGCGGTAGCATCCCGGCCTTACACCCGGACGACGGAGGTTCAGCTGTATGGCCACGGCCAAGAACGCACCCGCGAAGAAGGCGGCCGGCAAGCCGGCTCTCGCGCCCGTGAAGCCGACTGCGGCACCCAGCAAGAAGTCAGGTGCTGCGGCTACGGCCAAGGCCTCTGCAACGAAGGCGGCGCCCGCCGCCAAGAAGGCGGCAGCTGCACCGGCGGTGAAGGCCACCA
Organism: Actinomycetota bacterium; assembly: GCA_030645675.1. GTDB lineage: Bacteria > Actinomycetota > Acidimicrobiia > Acidimicrobiales > Ilumatobacteraceae > UBA668. Next base: position 3,902 of record JAUSLQ010000184.1, read on the forward strand.
AGCCTGCACCAGCCACGAAAGCGCCAGCAAAGGCCCCTGCACCAAAGGCCCCTGCAGCAACGGCCCCTGCACCAAAGGCCCCTGGGGCGAAGAAGGCCGCTCCGGCGAAGGAGGCCGCTCCGGCGGCCGGAAGTACCGACAAGAAGGCAGCAACCGCTCCCGTGAAGAAGACCGCGCCCGCTGCGGCGGCGCCCTCGAAGAAGGCAGCAACTGCTCCCGTGAAGAAGTCCACCGCCACCGCACCCGCACCAGCGAAGAGCGCCCCCATCCCGAAGAAGAGCGCACCCGCCAAGCCGCCGGCGCCCGCTGCCAAGGCAAGCGCGGCACCTGCTGCCAAGGCTGCCGCAGCGGCGCCTGCGAAGGCTGCGCCCGCCAAGCCGGCACCGGCCGTCCAGGTCGCCCCCGAGCCTGCGCCGAAGCCAGCAGTCTTGAAGCCCGCAGCCAAGAAGGTTGGGCCCGCCGTGCCCGAGAAGCCGGTGGTGAAGGGCCACACCAAGGAAGGCGTTGCCTACACCAAAGACTTCGACGCCAAGTTCCTCACGGTGCAGCGCGCGTTGCTGATCGAGGAGAAGGCGTCGCTGCTCGGCCAGGCCGTGCGCCTGGAGGACGAAGCGCTCCAGCTCATCGAAGAGCAGGAGATGGGCGACGTGCAGTTCGACGATGAGGGCGGCGAGGGCGACACCATGGTGGTCGAGCGTGAGCGCGACCTGGCGTTGAGCGCTCAGGCTCGGCAGACCATCGCCGACATCGAGGCCGCTCTGGAGCGGCTGATGGTCGGCACCTACGGCTACTCCATCGAGTCCGGCCGTCCCATCCCGCGCGAGCGGCTGGAAGCCATCCCGTGGGCGACCGTGCTCGTCGAGGAGAAGGTCGGCGGGATCGGTCGTCGATGACCGACGACGTCAACTCGTCGTCCGACGAGGCGTCTGTCCACCCTGCTTCCGTCGACCTGCCCGAGCAGTCTGCGCCCTCTGCTGTGACCGCGGCGCGCCACGTGTCGCCGCTGCCGTTGCTGGTGGCCGTCGCCGTCGCCCTCGTGGTGGCCGATCAGGTCTCCAAGCACTGGGCGCTGAACGCGCTGTCCGGCCAACCACCGCGGCACGTGCTGTGGACGCTGCAGTGGAACCTGACCTTCAACAGCGGCATGGCGTTCTCCAAGGGCCAGAGCATGGGCCCGGTCATCGGCGTGCTCGCGCTGCTGGTGGTGGGGTTCGTCGTGGTCAACGTGCGCCACAGCCGTAGCCGGCTGGCCACGGTGGCAGCCGGCTGCGTGGTCGGCGGAGCGTTGGGCAACGTCGTCGACCGGCTGTTCCGTGGAGATGGCTGGTTGCACGGCTCTGTCGTCGACTTCATCGACTTCCAGTGGTTCCCCATCTTCAACATCGCCGACATCGCGGTCAACGTCGGCGGCGGGCTGTTCGTCATCTGGTCGCTGTTCACTCCGCACGAGGCGACGACATGATCGAAGAAGACATCCCCGCAGCGCTGAACGGCGAACGCCTCGACCGCGTCGTGTCGCTCATCACCCAGTGCAGCCGCAGCGATGCGGCCGCACTGGTGGCCGCCGGTGGCGCCAGCATCGACGGCGAGGTGCAGCACTCGGGCAAGCTGCGCCTGCGCGAAGGCCAACGAGTCAGCGTCGACGAGACCGCGCTGCCCCTGCCCGAGCGCCCTCAGGCCGACGCGTCGGTGGTGTTCGAGCTGGTGTACAGCGACGACCACCTGATCGTGATCAACAAGCCCGCCGGCCTGGTGGTGCACCCGGGCGCGGGCAACCCCGACGGCACGCTGGTGAACGGCCTGCTGGCCGTGTTCCCCGAGATCGCAGACGTCGGCGAGCCGCACCGGCCGGGCATCGTGCACCGCCTCGACGTGGGCACCTCCGGCCTGTTGGCGGTCGCCCGCACCCAGCGCGCCTACCACGCACTGGTCGACGCACTGGCGTCGCGCGACGTGGGCCGCGTCTACCGCGCCCTGGTATGGGGTCACCTGGCCAACCCGGTGGGAGTGGTCGACGCACCTATCGGCCGCGACCACCGCGACCCGATGCGCATGAGCGTGGTGGTCGACGGCAAGCCTGCGCGTACCCGTTACCGCGTGCTGCACGAGTACCGCACGCCAACGGAAGTGTCGGCGCTGGAGTGCCGCCTGGAGACCGGGCGCACCCACCAGATCCGCGTGCACCTCAGCGCCATCGGCCACCCGGTCGTGGGCGACGGCCACTACGGCGGCACCCGGGTGGCAGTGTCCACCCCACGGCCGTTCCTGCACGCCGCCGCGCTGGAGCTGCTGCACCCTGTCACCGGCGAGGCGCTGGAGTTCCACGCCCCGCTGCCCGACGACCTGGCCGCGGTGGAAGCTCAGCTGGGCGACTGAGGCGCTGGCTGTGGTTGCCTGCGGTGGTTGCCGGCTGTGGTGCCGGCTGTGGTTGCCGCCGGTGGGCGCTGGCCGGCTGCTTCAGCGGGTGGTGGCGGGCGCCGGCAGCGCGGTGTCGAGGTTGGCGTCGGGGTACGGCGAGTTGCCCCGGGCAGCATCGGCGACGGACTGCAGCGTGAAGCCGTCCATGATGTGGCGCATGTGTTCGCCGGCGGTCTTCCAGATGGACAGCAGCACGCACTGGCCCTCGTGATCGCATGCGCCGTCTTGGTGGGGCTCGCCGAAGTCGCCGAGGCTGATCGGCCCGTCGACAGCGCTGAGGATCTCGCTGATGCGGATGTCGGCTGCCGCCCGGGCCAGCACGTAGCCGCCGCCCACGCCGCGCTTCGAGCGCACCAGGCCGGCGCCCTTCAGCGCCAGCAGGATCTGCTCGAGGTATGGCTGGGGGATAGCGGTGCGCTCGGCGATGTCGCGCACCGAGGTGGGACCCACCTGTTGGTCGTGGAGCGCCAGCGACAGCAGCGCTCGGCACGCATAGTCGCCTTTGCTCGAGACTCGCACGCCGTCATCGTAGGCCGCGCGAGAGCGCTCGCGACGACTGCCTGAATGGCGCGGCCACCCCGGGAGGTGCTGGACTGGCCAACTCGTGACGCCTGCACCGACTCTTCCCAGCTACGCCGGGGCCAACGTTCGCGGCATCGTGCCCGCACTGCTGGCTCCGCGCGGGGCTGCGCTGCCCGCCTGGATGCCGGCGCCGGTGCACGGCGCGCGGCAGGTGGTGCTGCTGGTCGTCGACGGTCTCGGCTGGGAGCAACTGCAGGAACGGCGGACGCTGGCCCCCACCTTGGCGGCGCTGGCGGGCGGCCCGATCACCACCGTGGCGCCGTCCACCACGGGCACCGCGCTCACGTCCATCACCACCGGCCTCACCCCCGGCGAGCACGGGGTCGTGGGCTATCGCATGGAGATGGCCGGCGAGGTGCTGAACGTGCTGCGCTGGAGCATCGGGCAGGGCGACTCCCGCCGTCAGATCGAGCCCGCGTCCACCCAGCCGTTCACCCCCTTCCTCGGCGAGCGGGTTCCCGTGGTCAGCAAGGCCGAGCTGGAGCACTCGGCGTTCAGCGAGGCTCACCTTCGCGGCGGCGTGCCGGCCAGCTGGCGGGCGGCATCGAGCCTGCCGGTGCTGGTCGGCGACCTGCTGCGCGCCGGCGAGCGCTTCGTGTATGCGTACTACGACGGCATCGACAAGATCGCTCACGAGCGGGGCTTCGGCGCGTTCTACGACGCCGAGCTGCAGGCCGTCGACCGGCTGGTGGCCGACGTGCAGGCCCAGCTGCCGCCCGGGGCAGCGCTGCTGATCACCGCCGACCACGGGCAGGTGCAGGTGGGGGATCGGCTCGTCACACCGCATGCCGACGTGCTTCGCCTGTGCCGCATCCAGAGCGGTGAGGGCCGCTTCCGCTGGCTGCACGCCAGGCCGGGCGCCACAGCCGAGCTGCTGGCCGCCGCCCGCGAGCACCACGGCGCCCAGGCGTGGGTGCACAGCCGTGCCGAGCTGATCGAGGCCGGCTGGTTCGGGCCGGTGGTCAGCCCTCCGGTGGCCGCCCGCTACGGTGACGTCGCATTGGCGGCCCATGCCCCGATCAGCTTCGACGACCCAGCCGACAGCGGCCCGTTCCCGCTCGTGTGTCGACACGGGTCGCTCACGTCTGCTGAGATGCTGGTACCGCTGCTGGCGGCAGCCGGCTGACCCTCACGACACACCCTCCACGACACACCCTTCACGACACACACCCCCTACTGACACATGCCCTACGACACAGGCCCTACGACAGAGAGACCGCGACGATGAGCGACGACACCCCGCAGACGGAGCACGGCGAGCTGGTGGACATCGTGCCGCTGGCCGAGCAGACCGAGACGGTCACCGAGCCGGCCAAGGTGATGCGCATCGGCTCGATGGTCAAGCAGTTGCTGGAAGAAGTGCGCGGCCAGCCGCTGGACGAAGCCAGCCGCGAGCGCCTCGCCGAGATCTACGAGCGCTCGATCGTCGAGCTCAGCCAGGCGATGTCGCCCGACCTGCAGCAGGAGCTGCACATGCTGGCGTTGCCGTTCAAGGACGGCGAGGTGCCGTCGGAGAGCGAGCTGCGCGTGGCCAAGGCCCAGCTCGTCGGCTGGCTGGAGGGCCTGTTCCACGGCATCCAGGCCACCCTGTTCGCCCAGCAGATCGCCGCCCGCCAGCAGCTGGAGCAGATGCGCCAGTTGCCTCCCGGTGCGGGCATGCCTGGCCAGGGGCATTCGATGGAACCGGGCGAGCGGCCCGGCACCTACCTGTGAGCCGTTGCTGCTGATCTGTGCTGATTCGTTGCCGATCTCTTGCTGGGTCGGTGCCGGCAGAGCTGCGGCTGCGGTTTTCGCCGGGGCGGTTCGCGGCTAGGGTCGACGGAATCACAGCCGTGTAATCCGCCACTACCCCAGGAGGTCTGCGCCCGTGGGCGACTCGTTCACCCACCTGCACGTCCACACCGAGTTCTCGATGCTCGACGGCGCTGCCAGGCTCGACGAGTTGGTCGCGAAAGCGGTGCACGACGGCCAGCCGGGGTTGGGCATCACGGATCACGGCAACATGTACGGCACCTTGGAGTTCTTCAAGGAGTGCCGCAAGCAGGGCGTGAAGCCGATCATCGGTACCGAGGCGTACATGGCCTACGACAGCCGCCACGAGCGGCCCGCCCGTCGTGGCCGGGTCGACGACTCGGGTGGCGACACCGAGGGCGGCAAGAAGCTCTACTACCACCTCACCCTGCTGGCGGAGACCAACCAGGGTTACCGCAACCTCATCCAGCTGGCCAGCCTGGCCTTCCTGGAGGGCTACTACTACAAGCCCCGGATGGACTGGGAGCTGCTGGAGAAGTACCACGAGGGCCTGATCGCCACCACCGGCTGCCTCGGCGGCCATGTGCTGCAGTCGCTGCTTCAGGGCGACGAGAAGGGCGCGCTGCAGAAGGCCGGGCGGCTGCAGGAGATCTTCGGCAAGGACAACCTGTTCGTCGAGGTGCAGGACCACGGCCTGGCCGCCCAGCGCGAGACCAACCCGAAGTTGCTGGAGATCGCCAAGCGCATCGGTGCACCGATCATCGCCACCAACGATTCGCACTACGTGCACCGCGACGACCACGAGTCGCACGACGCGCTGCTGTGCGAGCAGACCGGCGCGATGCTCAGCGACCCGAAGCGGTTCAAGTTCGAAGGCACCGAGCACTACCTGAAGACCGCGGCCGAGATGCGGTACCTGTTCCGCGACGTGCCCGAGGCCTGCGACAACACGCTCTGGATCGCCGAGCGTGCCGACGTGAACATCGAGTTCGGCAAGCCGCTGCTGCCCAACTTCCCCATCCCTGAGGGGTTCGACGACGACGCCGGCTACCTCGACCACCTCACCTGGGCGGGTGCCAAGATGCGGTGGGGCGAGACGCTGTCCAACGCTGTCGTCGAGCGCCTGGCCTACGAGCTGCAGGTCATCAAGAACATGGGGTTCGCGTCCTACTTCCTGATCGTCTGGGACCTGATCAAGCACGCCAAGGACGCGGGCATCCGCGTCGGCCCGGGCCGTGGTTCGGCTGCCGGCTGTGCCGTCGCCTACTGCCTGCGCATCACCGACCTCGACCCCATCAAGTACGACCTGCTGTTCGAGCGCTTCCTGAACCCGAGCCGCATCTCGATGCCCGACATCGACATGGACTTCGACTCCCGGTACCGAGACGAGATGATCCGCTTCGCGGCCGAGAAGTACGGCCGCGACCACGTCGCGCAGATCATCACGTTCGGCACCATCAAGGCCCGCAACGCGGTGCGCGACGCGGCTCGTGTGCTGGGGTACCCGTACGGCATGGGCGACAAGGTGGCCAAGTTGATGCCACCGCTGGTGATGGGCCGCGACACCCCGCTGAAGTACTGCTTCGAGGAGAACCCCAAGTACGCCGACGGGTACAAGGCCGCCGCCGAGCTGCGGGCAATGGTGGAAGCCGACCCCGACGTGAAGCGGGTGGTGCAGGTCGCCAAAGGCCTGGAGGGCCTGAAGCGCAGCGACGGCATCCATGCCGCGGCCGTGGTGATCACGAAGGATCCGCTCACCACCTACCTGCCCATCCAGCGCAAGCCGATGGCCGGGGTCGACCCTGCCGACGCACCCATCGTCACCCAGTTCGAGATGCACGGCGTGGAAGAGCTGGGCCTGCTGAAGATGGACTTCCTCGGCCTGCGCAACCTCGACGTCATCTCCGACACCGTGGCGATGGTGCGCGCCACCAAAGACCCCGAGTTCGACATCGACACCGTCTCGCTGGCAGACCTGAAGGTGTTCGAGCTGCTCGGCCGCGGCGACACGATGGGCGTGTTCCAGCTGGAGTCGCCCCCCATGCGGGCACTGATGCGCTCGCTGGCCCCCACCTCCTTCGACGACGTGGCGGCCCTGGTCGCGCTCTACCGGCCAGGGCCGATGAGCGTGAACATGCACTACGACTACGCCGACCGCAAGAACGGTCGCAAGGCGGTCGAGTTCTTCCACGAGGACGCCAAGCTGGTGCTGGGCGACACCTACGGCCTGATGATCTATCAGGAGAGCGTGATGCGCGTCGCGCAGAAGTTCGCCGGGTACTCGCTCGCCGAAGCCGACAACCTGCGCAAGGCGATGGGCAAGAAGTCGCGCGAGGTCATGGCCGCCGCCCGCGACGCGTTCGAAGAGGGCTGCGAGACCACGGGCTACGGGCGGGCGCTGGGCAAGGAGCTGTTCGACATCATCGAGCCGTTCGCCGACTACGCGTTCAACAAGAGCCACGCCTTCGGGTACGGCCTCGTGGCCTACCAGACCGCCTACCTGAAGGCGCACTACCCGGTCGAGTACATGGCCTGCTTGCTGACCAGCGTCAAGAGCAACCTCGACAAAGCGGCCGTGTACCTCAGCGATGCCCGCGCCACCGGCGTGAAGGTGCTGACCCCCGACATCAACCGCTCGGTGACCGACTTCGCCGCACTGGCACCGGAGGAGGTGCCGGTCGACGTGGTGCTGCCCACCGGCAGCCCGGGGGCCATCACGTTCGGCCTGTCCGCCATCCGCAACGTGGGCGAAGGGCTGGTGGAACTGCTGCTCCGCGAGCGCGACGCCAACGGCCCGTACGACTCGTTCCACGACTTCGCCGAACGTGTGCCCGAGCCCGTGCTGAACAAGCGCACGGTCGAGTCGCTCATCAAAGCTGGCGCCTTCGACGGGCTGGGCCACCCGCGCAAGGGCCTGCTGTTGGTGTTCGAGCAGATCATCGACGCCACGCTCGTGCGTCGCCGCGAACGCGACCAGGGCGTGATGAGCCTGTTCGGCGATCTCGGCGACGACTCCATCGTCGACGGCTTCAACGAACGCACTGCCATCCCCACCATCGAGTTCGA
>JAUSLQ010000204.1 GCA_030645675.1 Actinomycetota bacterium
AGCCGCGGCATCTACGAGGCCCCCGGCCTGGCCCTGCTGCACATCGCCTACGAGCGGCTGATCACCGGCATCCACAACGAGGGCACCATCGAGAACTACCGCACGATGGGCCGCCGCTTGGGCCGCCTGCTGTACGAGGGCCGCTGGTTCGACCCGCAGAGCCTGATGCTGCGCGAGCCGCTGATGCGCTGGGTGGGCGCCGCCGTCACCGGCGAGGTCACCCTGCGCCTGCGCCGCGGCGACGACTACACCATCCTCGACACGACCAGCCCCAACCTCACGTACCACCCCGAGCGGTTGAGCATGGAGAAGGTCGACGACCAGGCCTTCGGCCCGCTCGACCGGATCGGCCAGCTCACCATGCGCAACCTCGACATCGACGACAGCCGCGCCAAGCTGGAGGTGTACCGCAACGCCGGCACCCTCGGCGCCGGCGGCCTCACCGCCCTCGAGGGCGGCCCGCCGAGCTGACGTTCGCCCAGTTCAGGGTTGGCCCAGTTCAGGGTTGGCCGGAGGCGGTGCCCCGGAACAGCTCGTCGAGGCGCAGCGTGTGAGTGGGCTTGCCTGCCGCCCGCGACACGTACGCGCACGCCAACCGGTCCTTGATGGCACCGAGGATGGTGGAGACCACGCCCAGCGCGTGCCCCTGCGCCTCGGCGGGAGCTTCCTCCATCACCGCGTGCCAGAGCTGCTCTTCGAGCGCGTTGATGGCCGTCTGCAGCTCGCTGAGGTCGTGGCCGCTCTGCTGCCGCTGGGCGGCGATGTGGTCGGCGTGGGCGAGCGCCGGGTCGAGGTGGGCCTCGGAGGCGGCGACGACCACCACGTCGAACAGGTCGGCGAGCCGCTTCGAGGTCTCCTCGGCACCGGCTGCCTCGTAGTGCGGAAGGCGCCGACCCACAACCTCCGCATCGGCACCAGCCAGGACGGACGCACGATGAGCGACAAGGAATCCGGCGATTTCGAAGGGAGTCTCCACGACCGCAGGTTACCGCCGCGGTCCTGGCAAGAGGGCCGACCCCGGCCGTGGGCCCCTAAGCCGTCAGGGCCACCATCAGGTCGATCATGAACTCGACCTCTTCCTGATCCATCGGGTCCCAGGCCTGGATGCCGACGTCGTCCAGCGCGGCACGGCCCTTCGGGTCGTTGACCATTCCCAGCAGCACCCGCTGCAGCGCCTCGAACCGGTCGCCGATGCGCGGGTGGATGAGGAAGGCGTGGCTGATCACGTAGATCTGGCTGCGCACCAGCACCCGCAGCTGGTTGCGCACGGTCGCCGACAACTCGTCGAACGTCTCGGCGAGGAAGAAGCCCACGTCGGCCTCGCCAGTGAGCACGCTCTTGGCGACGAGGACGTAGTTCGGGCGCAGCTGGATGGCGACGTTGGTGGCATCCAGATCGGCGGGCTCGATCATGATCATGCTCATCATGTGCACGTCGGGGTTGTCGGTGCTGGCGATGCGGGCACCCGGTCGCAGGTCTTCCACGGCGTGGATGGCACCGTCGGCGCGCGCGGCGATGATCGCCTCGTCGGGCCGCTGATGCGGCCGGGCGACGGCGATGAAGCCGTGGTCGCGCACCAGCCGGGCGGCGTCGAACGGGTTCGCGTAGATCAGGTCGATCTGGTCGGCGCGCATGGCAGCGTGCAGCGCATCGAAGTCGTCGAACGTCTCCAGGTGGATGCCCTCGCCCAGCTGGCGCTGCAGCAGGGTGTTGACGACGAACCAGCCGGGCAAGTACTTCGTGTTGAAGTCGGGGCTGACGGTGAAGGTGAGTGTCATGTGCCGGCCCCGTTCACATCAGTGTCTTGTAGAGCTCGGTGCACTCGGCGACCTTGCTGCGCGACGGCTTGCGGCGCACGGACGTGAACCCGACGATGCGGCCGTTGCGGATGTTGGGAACGACCGACGCGTGCACCCAGTAGTAGGCGCCGTCCTTGCGCAGGTTCTTCACGTAGCCGTGCCACTTCTGGCCCTGGTTGATCGTGTCCCAGAGGCCCTTGAACGCAACGGCCGGCATCGCCGGATGGCGCAGGATGTAGTGCTGCTCGCCGATCAGCTCGTCGAGCGAGAAGCCCGACATGGCGACGAACGACTCGTTGGCATGGGTGATGATGCCGGCCGGGTCGGTGCGCGACACGATCAGCCGGCCTTCGGGGAACGGCACCTCGCGCTCGACCGCGTAGATCCGTCGTCGGAACCCGTCGGCGTAGGTGAGCGTGTGCTCCACCCCCACGTCGCCGTGCAGGTCGTCGAGTGTCATGTCGCGCATGCGGCTGTGCCCCTCCCGTCCGGGTTGCTGCCATCACCCAGCATGCCGTCACCCAGCATGCCGTCACTCAGTGTGGCCAATACGTGCCTCAGCGTAGCGGGCTCTGACCTCACGGCAACAGGGCCAAAGGTCCAGCCAATCGCGCCCGGCGTCAGAGGCGCGCGATCAGCGCCGCCAGCAGCAATGCCCGATCGACCATCGTGTCGACCAGCACGTGCTCGTGGTCGGCGTGGGCGCCGCCGCCCACCGCTCCGAGGCCATCGAGCGTGGGCACGCCGCGGGCGGCGGTGAAGTTGCCGTCGCTGCCGCCACCGACGGCCAGCCCGTGCACGGGCGGCAGGCCGGCGGCCGCGGCCGCCGCCACCGCCACCGGGTACAGCACGGCCGACGCAGACTCCGGCATCGGCGGCCGGTTGATGGCCCCGCGCACCTCCAGCGTGGCCTCGGGCAAGGACGGGCGCAGGCCGGCGAACGAGGCCTCCAACCGCGCCTTCTCCTGCGGGTGCACCACCCGCACATCGACCGACACGCGGGTTTCCGCAGGGACCACGTTGTCGGCAGTGCCCGACGACGCCATCGTCGGCGTGACGGTGGTGCCGGTGGCGAGATCGCCCCAGGTGGCGACCTCCGCGATCAGCTCGGCAGCTACGACCAGCGAGTTGACGCCCTTCTCCGGCTCCAGGCCGGCGTGCGCTGCCCGGCCGCGCACCACCAGCTCGAACGTGCCGGTGCCCTTGCGGGCGATCTTCAACGCGCCGCCGTCGGCGCTGGGCTCGCACACCAGCACGTTGCCGCACGCCAGCGCCCGCTCCTCGATGAGGTCGCGGCTGCTGATGCTGCCCACCTCCTCGTCGGCGGTGATCAGCAGCTCGACCGCGGCCTGCTGCTCCGCCGGCAGGGCGGCCAGTGCGTGCACGGCCTGCACGATGCCGGCCTTCATGTCGAACACGCCAGGCCCGGTGGCGCGGCCGTCGACCACCCGGAACGGCCGGGCCGCGCACGAGCCCGCCGGGAACACCGTGTCGTGATGGCCGACGATCAGCACCTTGGGGGTGCTGCCACCCACCCAGTGCACGTGCGGCCCCACCGGCCCGGGGATGATCTGCGGTGCAGAGCCGAGCCGGCGCTCGATGACGGCGGCCAGCACCTCGGCCGACTCCGTGAGGCGCGCCACGTCGTACGACGGCGACTCGGTGTTCACCAGCAGCTCGAGGTCGGCGAGCATTTCCTGCAGATCGATCACCGCTCCATTCTGGCCCGTCGCAACAGGGATGGGAGACTCCCCGCATGAACCGCCGCCACCGCGTCACCGCCGTCGTCACCGTTGCCCTGCTGGCAGCGGCATGCAGTGGAGGCGACGACGGCGCGCCCGCCGGCACCGACGCCCCCACCGTCCTGGCCACCACCACCAGCAGCACCACGGACGCCCCCGCGGCCACGTTCACCGTGCAGCCAGGCACCGAACAGGTGGCTGTGCTGCACGCCGAACCCGACACCACCCTGTGGTTACGCGCCTACGAAGGCGAACGCGTGGTCAGCGGCACGGTCGACGAGCAGGGCTCGCTGCTGTTCCGCGAGGTCGCTCCTGGCGACTACGTGATCGAGGGCGACGACGGCACGTCGGCCGCGTTCAACGTGGCCCGCTCCACCGACCTGCCCGCGCAGGCGCTGTACGACGACCAGCCACTGCTACCGGCAGGCGGGTTCGGTTACATCACCGTGCGCGACGGCACCACGCTGAGCGCCAACGTGGTGCTGCCCGGCCCAGCCGACGAAGGCCCGTACCCCACCGTGGTGGAGTACAGCGGGTACCAGCCGAGCGACCCCGGCAGCGGCCAGCTGGCGGCGCTCTACACGACGCAGGGCTTCGCCTACGTGGGCGTCAACATGCGTGGAACCGGGTGCAGCGGAGGTTCGTACCGGTTCTTCGAGACCGTGCAGTCGCTGGACGGGTACGACGTGATCGAGGCGGTCGCCGCCCAGCCGTGGGTGACGGGCCACGAGGTGGGCATGGTCGGCATCAGCTACCCGGGCATCAGTCAGCTGTTCGTGGCTGCCACCAACCCGCCCAGCCTGAACAGCATCACCCCGCTGTCGGTACTGGACGACAGCTTCCGCAGCACCCTGTACCCCGGCGGCATCCTCAACACAGGCTTCGCCGTCGACTGGACGCAGGACCGCGTCGACCAAGGCCGGCCGTACGGTCAGGAGTGGACGAAGGCGCGAGCCGACGACGGCGACACGATCTGTTCCGACAACCAGCTGCTGCGCCTGCAGAACCCGGATCTGGTGCAGGAGATCGACGACAACCCGTACTACGCGAACCCGCTGGGCGACTCGCTGGCACCGATCACGTTCGTCGACCGTATCGACGTGCCGGTGTTCCTGGCCGGCGCCTGGCAGGACGAGCAGACCGGCGGTCACTTCCCGGCCATGCTGCCCGCGTTCACCGGCTCGCCACACGTGTACGTGACGCTGACCAACGGCCTGCACACCGAGTCGCTCACCCCACCCGTGGCCGTGCGCTACATGGAGTTCCTTCAGCTGTACGTGGGCAAGAAGGTGCCCGACGTGTCGATGGGAGCCGGCGTCGCCGCCGCGCTGGGCGGGGCGCTGTGGGGTGTCAGCACGTTCGCCCCGTTCGAGAACCGCTTCGCGGGCATGAACTACGACGACGCGCTGGCCGCCTTCGAGGCCGACAAGCCGGTGCGCGTGCTGTTCGAGCAGGGCGGCAACGACGACTACTCGCCCGGCACGCCCGAGCCCAACTTCGTCGCCGAGTTCGACAGCTGGCCGATTCCCGAGGCCGAGGCGCGGGTCTGGTCGCTGGACGGTTGCGGCTGCCTCACCGAGGGGCCGTTGGCGGTGCCCGGCGAGAGCAGCTACACCGCCGACCCGACGGCCCTGCCCGCCACGTTCTACGACGGCACCGACCAGGGCGGCGACAACGGGGTGTGGCGCGCCGACGTGCAGTACGACTGGCAGCCCCTGCCCGACGGCACCGGCCTGGGCTTCATCACCCCACCCCTCGCCGAGGACGTGGTGGTGGTGGGCGGTGGCTCGGTCGACCTGTGGGTGAAGGCCGACGCCGCCGACACCGACCTCGAGGTGACCATCAGCGAGGTGCGCTCCGACGGCACGGAGATCTACGTGCAGAGCGGATGGCTGCGCGCCAGCCAGCGGGCGCTGGACGACGCGGCGACGACCGAGCTGCAGCCGGTGCACACCCACACCAAGGACGACGCGGCCGACCTGCCGTCGGACCAGTTCGTACCGGTGCGGGTGGAGCTGTTCCCGTTCGCCCACCCCTTCCGCGCCGGCAGCCACCTGCGGCTGACCATCGACGCGCCGGGCAACAGTCGGGCCATCTGGGAGTTCCGCACGATCAGCGACGGCGAGACGGTCACCATCGCCCACGACGCCGAGCACCCGTCGCGCCTGGTGTTGTCGGTGGTGCCGGTGCCCGTGGGCGCACCGGCCCCCGCCGCGTGCGGCGCCCTGCGCGGCCAGCCGTGCCGGACGTACCTGCCCGCCACCAACGGTGGCTGACGAGGCGCCGACGACCGCGCCAACGACCGCGCCAACGACCGCGCTCACAGCAAGCTCACAGCAAGCGCTGACGCTGCTCACAGCGACGCGGCCGATGCTGCGAGCATGACCACATTGGACACCCCCGATTCGGCGACTCCCCTGTGGCACCCGACGATGCCCACTGGCGATGAGGGACTGCCGGCCGATCCGGAGACGGCCGATCCGGAAGCGGCCGATCCGGAAACGGCGGACCCGGAAGCGGCGGACTCCCCACCCCGAGGGTGGCGTGCGCTGCTGCACCCCCGGCCGGACGATCCGGCGTGGGTGCGCCCCAGCCTGGTCGCGCTGCTGGTGGCCACCGGTGTGCTGTACATCTGGGGCCTCGGCGCGTCGGGCTGGGCCAACGACTTCTATTCGGCAGCCGTGCAGGCCGGCACGAAGAGCTGGAAGGCCTTCTTCTTCGGCAGCAGCGACTCCGCCAACTTCATCACCGTCGACAAGCCGCCGGCCTCGCTGTGGGTGATGGAGCTGTCGGCGCGCGTGTTCGGGGTCAACAGCTGGAGCATCCTCGTGCCGCAGGCGCTGGAGGGCGTGGCCGCAGTCGGGCTGCTGTACCTCACGATCCGCCGCTGGTTCGGTGCCGCTGCCGGGTTGATCGCCGGCGCGGTGATGGCGCTCACACCAGTCGCGGTGCTGATGTTCCGTTTCAACAACCCAGATGCGCTGCTGGTGCTGCTGATGGTGGCAGCCGCCTACGCCACCACCCGCGCCATCGAGTCCGGCGCCACCAAGTGGCTGGTGTGGGCCGGTGTGTTCATCGGCTTCGGCTTCCTCACCAAGATGCTGCAGGCGTTCACGATCATGCCCGCCCTGGCTCTGGCCTACCTGGTGGCGGGCCCACCGCAGCTCGGCCGGCGCCTCTGGCAGCTGCTCGTGGGCGGTGTTGCGATGATCGCCGCCGCCGGCTGGTGGGTGGCCATCGTCGAGCTGTGGCCCGCCGGCAGCCGCCCGTACATCGGCGGCAGCACCGACAACAGCGTGCTCGACCTCGTGTTCGGGTACAACGGCTTCGGCCGTCTGACGGGCAACGAGACCGGCAGCGTCGTCGGCGGGGGTGGCGCCGGTCAGGCGGGTGCCTGGGGGCCAACCGGTTGGACGCGAATGTTCAACGACTCGTGGGGCGGGCAGGCCTCGTGGCTGATTCCCGCGGCGCTGCTGTTCGCGGTGGTCGGCCTGGCGCTGGCCGGGGTGCGCAACCGTCACGATCGCCTCCGCGCCGGCGTGATCATCTGGGGTGGGTGGTTGTTCGTCACCGCCGCCGTGTTCAGCCTGGGCGAGGGCATCATCCACGAGTACTACGCGATCGCGCTGGCCCCGGCGATCGGTGCGCTGATCGGGATCGGCTCCACGGTGCTGTGGGCGCTGCGCGGCCAGTGGTGGGCCCGTGCCCTGCTGGCCGCGGCGGTCGCGGTGAACGCCTGGTGGGCGTTCGTGCTGCTCGACCGCACCCCCGACTGGCAGCCCTGGCTGCGCCCGGTGCTGCTGGTGGCCGCCGCGCTGGCCGTGGTCGGGCTGGCCGTCGGCCGCGCCGCGACCGGGTGGGCGATGGGTGCCGCCGCCGTAGTGGCCCTGCTGGGCCCGGCCGCGTACAGCCTGGAGACCGTCGCCCAGGCACAGGGCGGGGCCATCCCCCTGGCCGGCCCGTCGGGGCAGGGAGGCGCCGGGCCCGGGCGCGGTGGCCCGCAGGCGCTGCCCGGCGCGCCCGGCCAGAACGGCCTCCCGGGCCAGAACGGCTTCCCGGGCCAGAACGGCTTCCCGCCGGGGCCTCCCGGCCAGCGGCCGGGCCAGAACGGTGGACTGCCCGGCCGGCCCGGCACCGGCGCTGCGCCCGGAACCAACGGCCAGGGCGGCAACTTCCTGAACGCGGGCACGCCCAGCGCCGAGGTGGTGCAGTTCCTG
>JAUSLQ010000220.1 GCA_030645675.1 Actinomycetota bacterium
CGAACAGGGCCGCGAGTGGAACCCCGAGACGGTGGCCGACCGGATCGATCGCGCGTCGCCGCCGCCCGACGCGGGGATGATGCTGGCCATCGTCATCGAGGAACTGGTCGACGGCTACTTCGACACCACCGACGAGTTGGAAGACCTGCTGGAGACCATCGAGGACCGCATCTTCGGCGAGCCCCTGCAGGCCGAGCGGCAGGTGCAGGAAGACCTCTTCGCGGTGCGCCGCAGCCTGCTTCGCCTGCGCCGCGCGGTGGTACCGCTCCGCGAGGTGCTGTCGGCGCTGCTGCGCAAGGAGGTGCAGTGGGTCGACGGCGAAGCGCTGATCGTCATCCGCGACACGTTCGACAAGCTGCTCCGCGCGGTCGATCTGGTCGACGAGCTGCGGGAACTGGTGGGCAACGCGGTCGATGCGCACCTGGCCGTGATGAGCAACCAGATGAACCTGGTGATGAAGCAGCTCACCGCGTGGGGCTCGATCGTGTTCGGGGCCACGCTGATCGCCGGCATCTACGGCATGAACTTCCGCCACATGCCCGAGCTGCAGTGGTACGTGGGCTACCCGTTCGCGCTCGGGATGATGGCGACGCTGAGCGTCGTGCTCTTCCGCGTGTTCCGCCGGCGCGACTGGCTGTAACCGACCGCCACCCCCAGTTCAGCCTGGTTGCAGCACCACACCGTGGCGGACTGCCCAGGCAGCGATCTCGGCGCGCCCCGACAGGCCCAGCTTCATCAGGATGTTCGACACGTGCACGGCTGCGGTCTTCGGCGAGATGAACAGCCGCTCGGCGAGCTGGCTGTTGGTCAGGCCCTCCGCGATCAGCGCGGCAACCTCTCGCTCGCGGGCGGTCAGCTCGCCGTCGGCGCGAGCGCCACTTCCTTCCAGCCGCCGCACCAGCGCCTCCACCCGGTCGCGGCGCCATCCGGGCCAGTCCTTCAGATCGGCCGCTGCCTGGCGGGCCACCGTCAACGCGCCGGCACGATCGCCGACGGCCAGTAGCGCACTGGCCCTCACCGTACGCAACGAGGCGAGGCTGGGCACGTACAACGCCGGGTCGGGCTCGGTCAGCACCGCCGCCAGCGCGGCCGCGGCGCCTGTGGCGTCGCCCTCGGCGAGCAGCAGCATGCCCTCCGCATGGCGCGCCAGGAAGTCGTGCGACTTGTGCGCCTTGGCCCACCCGTCGACGAACTCGGCCCGCACCCGCGCCGAGGGAATGCCCGACTGCAGCGCCGCCTGCACCGTTTCCAGCATGAACCACAGCGAGTGCGTCTTGTCGGCCACCGGCGGCGAGGCAACGATCGCGGTGAACACGCGCTCGGCTTCGGCTCGCCGCCCTTCCAGCGCCGCGGCCACCAGGTGCACGCGGAACTCGTTGGCCTCCAGCCCACGGCGATCGGCAAGACCCGCTTCCATTTCGCGCACCGCTTCGAGTGCGTCGGCGATGAGCCCTTCCTCCAGCCGCAGGTCGGCGAGGTGCGAACGTTGGTGGCAGTACTCGCCGCTCTCGGGCCGCCACTGCTGGCCGGCTTCGGCCACCGCACGGCGCATGGCGCGCATGTCGCCGCTGGCCAGTGCAGCTTCCGCCTCCCACAGCGCCAACATCCCGGCGCCCAGCTTGTCGAGCCCGCACCTCGCGGACGCATCGGCCAGCTCGGTGCGCGCCCAGGCACCCATGGATCCGTGAGGGGTGACGATGGCGAGGAAGTTGTTCAGTGCGCGACACTCCAGCACGCTGTCGCCCACCTGGCGGGCCAGCAGACGGGCGTTCAGCAGCGCCTGCTCGCAGTCCTCCTGCGGCGCCAGGTGCTCAAGGGCCGAGGCGCGTTCCACGGAGGCTTGCGCCTCCAGCCACTCGTCGCCGCCCCGGCGGGCGTCGGCCAGCGCCCGGTCGGCCCACTGCACCGCTTCCGCGCCGCGGCCCGCCAGCATGTGCAGCTGGGCGACTGCGCCAACGCAGCGACCACGCGCCAACCCCGCGGGCAGGGTGTCGCTCAGCGCCTCCAGCAAGCCGACAGTGGCGTCGCGCTGCTCGGCATGGTTCGTCTCGTGGTGCAACCGGGCGATGAAGCGCAGCGACTCGACGCGCTCGAGGTCGGTGACCGCATGGGTGTTCCACTGCTGCGCGTAGGCCAGTGCCTCACGGCCGAACTCCAGCCGCCACGCGGCGTCGGTGGCCACCGCCAGCAGCTCGGGATCGTTCGGCGCTTCCGACAACGCCTCGCCGGCCAGGCGCAGGGCCTGGAAGGAGGCCCCGCGGTCCAGGTAGCGGCGGGCGCCTTCGCGAGCGATGCCGGGGATCAGCTCGAACTGGCCGGCGCCGAGGGCGTGCCGGGCGAGCGCGGCGTGATCGGGTTCCGCCAACGCCCGCAGCGCGGTGAACGAGCGCTCGTGCAGGCGACGGCGTTCGCGGCCCAGCAGCTGCTGCTGCACCGCGTCGGCGACCAGCGCGTGCCCGAACCAGAACGTGTCGTCCTCGGGCTCGATGACCAGGCCCTGCGCCACCAGCGAACGCAGTGCGGGCAGCAGCCGGTCGTCGGTCAGCTCGCACACCTCCAGCAGCAGCTCGAAGGGCGCTGGGTCGCCGAACACGGCCAGGGCGTCGACCACCCGGCGCTCGTCGGCCGGCAACCCGCCCAGCTGCTGGCGAACGGCCTCGTCCAGCGACCAGGGCAGTTGGGCGGTCTTCAGGTCGTCGATGCACGCGTCGGGCCCGCAGCAGCGCAGCAGCTCTTCCACCACGAAGGGAATGCCGCCGCTGCGCCGGTACACGGCCTCGACCGCTGCCGAAGAGGGCGTGGCGTTGCCGATGGCGGTGACGAGCGCGGCGACCTCGACGCGGTCCAGCCGCTCGAGGCGGATCTGCTCGACGTTGTGCTGCCGCTCGAGACGCAGCACCAACTCGCCGCCTGGTGCCTTGCGCGACAGGTCGTTGCCGCGGTACGTGCCGACGATCACCAGTTGCGGCCAGGGCAGCATGCACACCTGCTCCAGGAAGTGCACGCTGTCCGCGTCGGCCCAGTGCAGGTCTTCCACCACCAGCAGGGTGCGGCCGGCGGCGACCGCGGCCTCCAGCACCGAGCGAGCGGTGGCGGCGGAGTTGTCGCCGGCGGGGCCGAGCTGGCCGACGACGTCGAACGGGCGACCCATCGAGCCCGGCCGGGCCTGTGCGGTCAGCACCGTCACGTCGGCCGGCAGACACTCGATGAACTCGCGCAGCAGGCGGGTCTTGCCGATGCCGGCCTCGCCGGAGACCAGCACGATCTCGGGGCCGTCGCTGCATCGCACTTCGGCAGCCTCGACCAGGCCCAGCAGTCGGCTGAGCGCAGGGTGGCGGCCGATCATGACCGGCGACAGGCCGGTTCGCCCTCGCAGCATGGGATGAACGCTACTGCCGAACGCGAGCGAGCCCGGCGGGAGTTCACCCGCCGGGCTCGCCGCAGTCCGCTCAGGCAACGAGGGATTCACCCGGGGAGGAGTGCACCCGCTGCACCGGCAGATCGATCACGGCGCAGTGCGACGGGGTCCCGCTCGTCATCGGGCGGCGGAACAGGCGGTGACGGCGCTCGGCACGGGCCAGCATGTCCGACTGGCGCTGCCGGGTGATCTCGCTCACGAGTTGGAAGTTGGTGATCATGGCAGGCGTCCTTCGTGGCTGTTCTGACACCTGCAGCATGCGCCGTGGGCACCACCCGCCACATCCGCCGATCTGCGTATATTCGAAGGAGTTTCGGAGCATCGCGCCTAGGTATGCCGACCGTCACAGCATGCCCGCCGGCGCTGCGGGGCCCAGTCAGCCGGCGAACGCGTCGATCATCGCGTGCACATCGCCCAGCGGGTACAGGATGGGGCAGGTGCAGCCGTGGTCGATGTACTCCTGCACCTTGGCCCGAGCCTCGGCCGGGGTGCCGCTGGCGGTCAGCATCTGCACGATCTCGTCGGGCACCAGCTTGCTGGCGGCCTCCACCTGCTCGTGGGTGGCAGGCCAGGTGAGCACCTCACCGACCTGGTCGAGCAGGCTCTGCGGCACCCCCGAGGCCTTCATGATGTGCGGCTGCTGGCCGAGGTACTGGGTGACCATCATGCGTGCCATGTCGAGCGCGGTTGCGCGGTCCTCGTGCACGCTGCACACCACCAGTTGAGGCCGGTCGATGTCGTCGACGCTGCGGCCGGCCTTGCCGGCGCCGATGGCCAGGTGCTCCATCGCCCGCTGGTTGTAGTCGGGCGAGACCAGGTAGTTCAGCACCACGCCGTCGGCGATCTCACCGGCCAACTCCATCATCTGCATGCCGGTGGCGCCGATGTAGATGGGCACGTCCTTCGGGCGGCGGTCCTGGTAGACGTAGTCTAGCTCGACGCCGTCGAGGTGCACGTAGACGCCGTCGAACGTGACCGTCTCGTTGTGCAGCAGG
>JAUSLQ010000246.1 GCA_030645675.1 Actinomycetota bacterium
CTCGAGGAGATGGACTACCTGCAGGAGGGCATCAACCTCCGTGCGATGGGCCAGAAGGACCCGCTCACCGAGTGGCAGCGCGAGGGCTACGAGATGTTCGGCCAGCTGATGAAGGGCATCGCGCAAGACTTCGTGAAGTACGTGATGCACGTGCAGGTCATCCGCAAGGACGAGCCGCAGCAGGTGGTGCAGAACGTACAGCAGACCTCCAGCGACAACCAGCAGACCGACGGCATCGCCGCCGCCGCACGTGCGGCCGCGGCTGCCGGCGAGATCCCGCAGGAGGCGGCCCCGGCCGCACCTGCACCCACCAAGCAGCAGACCGTGGTGAAGGACGAGTTCTCCAAGACGCCGCGCAACGCACCGTGCCCCTGTGGCAGTGGCAAGAAGTTCAAGATGTGCCACGGCGCAACCCTGTGAGGGCGCATGCGTGACTTCTCCGACGACCTGAAAGAGCTGCGCCGCCGCCTGGGCGAGGCAGAGGGCTACCTCAAGATCGGCTTCGGCCGTTCGCGCCTGACCGAGCTGGAGATGGAGGTGTCGCGCCCCGACCTGTGGGACGACCAAGTCCTCGCCAAGAAGGTGAACGCCGAGTACTCGAACGTGAAGGGCGACCTCGACACGTTCGACGGGCTGGCCCGCGAGATGGAAGACGTGGAGCTGCTGCACGAGATGGCGCGCGAGCTCGACGACGAGTCGCAGGAGCCCGACATCGAGGCCGCGGTGCAATCGATCGGTCACCAGCTGCGCCAGCTGGATCTGCGCAGCCTGTTCACCGGCGAGCACGACGAGGCCGACTGCATCGTGCAGATCAATGCCAAGGACGGCGGCGTCGACGCGCAGGACTGGGCGGAGATCCTGCTGCGCATGTATGGCCGTTGGGCAGAACGCCGCGGCTTCGCGCTGGAGATCGACGAGATCAGCCCGGCCGCCGAGGCAGGCATCATGTCGGCCGAGTTCACGCTCACCGGCCGCTACGCCTACGGCCTGATGACCGGCGAGCGCGGCACCCACCGCCTGGTGCGCATCAGCCCCTTCGACAACCAGGGTCGCCGCCAGACCAGCTTCGCGGCGGTGCAGGTGTGGCCGGTGATGGACGCCCCCGACATCGAGATCAACGAGAGCGACATCGAGATGCAGGTGTACCGGGCCAGTGGCGCCGGCGGCCAGCACATCAACAAGACGTCGTCGGCAGTGCGCCTGATCCACAAGCCCACGGGCATGGTGGCGAACAGCCAGGAAGAGCGCAGCCAGCTGCAGAACCGCGAGAAGGCGCTGAACCGCCTGAAGGCGATGGTGGCGGCCAAGATCGAGGAAGAGCACGAGGCCGAGCTGGCCCGCATCGCCGGCCGCCAGGCGCAGGTGGGCTGGGGCAGCCAGATCCGCTCGTACGTCGTGCAGCCCTACCAGATGGTGAAAGACCTGCGCACCGAAGTCGAGACCAGCCAGATCGACGCGGTGCTCGACGGCGACCTCGACGAGTTCATGGAGGGGTACCTCCGGTGGCGACGGCGAGAAGCCGAATGAGTCGGCTACGGTTGCCTACCCGGCGGGCGGAGCGGCGGTTTTCACGCGCGGAGATGCGTCAATGATCAAACTCGAGAACGTCACCAAGACCTACACCACCGAGGTGACGGCTCTGCGCGACGCGAACTTCGACATCGCCAAAGGCGAGTTCGTGTTCCTGGTGGGTCCTTCCGGCTCGGGCAAGAGCACGCTGCTGCGCCTGATGAACCGGCAGGAGCGCCCTGAGAAGGGTGCAGTCTGGGTGGCCGGCCGCAACATCAACGACATGCCCGACAGCAAGGTGCCACACCTGCGGCGCAACATCGGCAACATCTTCCAGGACTACAAGCTGCTGGGCAACAAGACGGTCTTCGAGAACGTCGCGTTCGCACTCGAGGTCATCGGTCGCCCTCGCCACGTCATCCGTCAGCAGGTGCCGGCGGTGCTCGACCTGGTGGGCCTCGGTGGCAAGCAGGAGCGCTTCCCGCACCAGTTGAGCGGTGGCGAGCAACAGCGTGTGTCCATCGCTCGCGCGTTCGTCAACCGCCCGCTCATCCTCCTCGCCGACGAGCCCACCGGCAACCTCGACCCTGCCACCGGCGAGGGCATCATGCGCCTGCTCGATCGCATCAACAAGACCGGCACCACGGTCGTGATGGCCACCCACGACCAACGCATCGTGAACATGATGCGCAAGCGGGTCATCCAGTTCGATCGCGGCGTCATCGTGCGCGACCAGGCCCGAGGGGTGTACGAATGATCTCCCGTCTGCGGTACACGTTCCGGGAGATGTGGGCCAGCCTCTCGCGCAACCTCACGCTGACGATCGCGGCCGTCATCACCTCGATGGTGGCGCTGCTGATGGTGGGCGGGTCGTTGCTCATCCAGCGCGGTTTCGACAACCAGTTGAAGCTGTGGACCGGCGGCGTCGAGATGATCGTCTACGTCAAGCACGGCGCCACCGAGGAGCAGATCGCGCTGATCCAGTCGGAGCTGCTCAGCCAGGCCACCGTCGTCGAGTCCGCCGTGCACTGCGACGAGGTGTGTGCGGAGAAGTACGCCCGCGAGGTCGCGTTCCCGAACGACCCCGAGTTCATCAAGCAGTTGCTACCCCAGATCCCGTCCTACTTCCAGGTGAAGCCGGTCGACAAGGACAGCAGCGCGGTGCTGCGCTCGCTGAAGACGCAGTTCAGCCAACTGCCGAACGTGATCGAGGTGCGCACCCCCGACGACGCCGTCGACCTGCTGGGCCAGCTGAAGGACGTCATCGGAGTTCGCATCATCGTGGTCTCGGTGGTGCTGCTGTTCGCTTCGGCGCTGCTCATCTGGAACACCATCCGCATGGCGATGTTCGCCCGCCGGCGCGAGATCGAAGTGATGAAGCTGGTCGGCGCCACCAACTGGTTCATCCGGTTGCCGTTCATGCTCGAGGGCCTCCTACAGGGAATTGCCGGGGCCGCCGGCGCCAGCGGTGTGCTGCTGCTGGCCAACGACAACTGGACCAGCGGTGTGAAGACGTTCCCGGTGAACTCCGGTCTGCGCTCGTTCGTGGTCACCGACGGCTACCCGATCTGGGTCTGCATGGGCATGATCCTCCTGGGTGCACTCGTCGGTGCCATCGGCTCGGCCACTGCTGCCAGCCGCTTCCTCGACGTGTAGCCCTGGCGCGTCCCGGCCGGGCGTGGCTGCGTGTCGCGCAGTACGTTGCCTGCCATGGACTACTCGCAGATCATCTTCGACGTGGCCGACCATGTCGCCACCGTCACGCTGAACCGGCCCGAGCAGCTGAACGCGTTCACCAACACGATGATGCGCGAACTGCTCGACGTGTTCGACCGCATCGACGCCGACGACGACGTGCGCGTGGTGATCGTCACCGGCGCCGGGCGCGGATTCTGTGCGGGGGCCGACCTGTCGGGCGGCGGGGCCACGTTCGCCAAGGGCGGCAGCGACGTGCAGACCGAAGTGGGCGTGCCCCGCGACGGCGGCGGCATGGTGTCGCTGCGCATCTTCGAGAGCACCAAGCCGGTGATCGGCGCGATCAACGGCGCGTCGGTCGGCGTAGGGGCGACGATGACGCTGCCGATGGACTTCCGGCTGGCCAGCGAGCACGCCAAGTTCGGCTTCGTGTTCGCCCGCCGGGGCATCGTGCCCGAGGCGTGCTCGTCGTGGTTCCTGCCGCGGGTGGTGGGCATCAGTCAGGCTGCCGAGTGGTGCTACTCGGGGCGGGTGTTCCCGGCGGCCGAGGCGCTGCAGGGTGGTCTGGTGCGCAGCGTGCACCCGGCCGACGAGCTGCTGCCGGCGGCCCGCGCACTGGCGGCCGAGATCGCCGAGAACAGCGCCCCGGTCAGTGTGGCGCTGACCCGTCAGATGCTGTGGCGGATGATGGGTGCCTCGCACCCGATGGAAGCGCATCGCGTCGATTCGCGTGGCATCGCCGAGCGCGGTCGCAGCGCCGACTCCACGGAAGGGGTGGTGAGCTTCCTGGAGAAGCGGCCGCCCGTGTTCTCCGACAGGGTCAGCGACGGCCTGCCCGACATTTTCCCGGCTCACGAAACTCCAAAGTTCTCGTAAAGCTGCTCACACTCGGTGCCGATCAACTGTGCGGTGACGGGTGCGGGCGGGCTGCACCCGTCACCCACGAACGGGCGCCGGCGGTACGGCGAAGGAGCGGAACGATGAGCACGACAGCAATCAAGCTGCATACCGGTGATGTGATCGAGATCGAAGTCGACGGCGTGGCTGCCTCGGCGCTGGTGCTGCTGGCCGCGGGCGACGCGGTGATCCTGGATGCCTGCGACGGCAGTACGCCGTTCGTGGTGCGTCTGTGCGATCTCGGCACCGTGCGGGTCTTCGACCCGACCACGGCCTGACCGCTCTACCCTCCGACTGCGACCAAACGGAGCGGAGTAGGTGCCCACGCGGGCCTGCTCGTAGAGTCGCGGGTGATGGCCGACGACGTCACTCCCCCCGCTGCTCCCCCCGCCACCACACCGGTGGCCGCACCCGCTGAAACGCCGGTCGCCACACCTGTCGCCGCACCTGGCGAGGCGCCGGAAGAGGGCGTCACCGTCTACGAGGCCGTCGGTGGCATGCCGTTCTTCCAGCGGCTGGCGGCCGCGTTCTACGAAGGTATCGCCGTCGATCCGGTGCTGCTGCCGATGTATCCCAGCGACGACATGGAAGGCGCCCAGCACCGGCTGACGCTGTTCCTCGCGCAGTTCTGGGGCGGCCCGCTGACGTACATGGAAGAGCGTGGCCACCCGATGCTGCGTGCCCGGCACATGCCGTTCCCGGTAGGGCCCACCGAGCGCGACCACTGGTTGCTGCACATGTCGGCCGCGGTCGAGCGGCTGACCCCGCCCGGCGAGGTTCGCGACGCGATGATGAACTACTTCGTGATGGCGGCCGAAGCGATGCGCAACAAGGACGACTGAGCACCTGTCCCGGGCCTTGGGCCGGCCGGCCCGGTCACTGCCCGCGCAGGTGCCAGCACGCCACCGCCGTGGCGGCCGCTGCGTTCAGCGAGTCGACGCCCATCTGCATCGGGATGCACACGCGATGGGTGGCCGCAGCCATGGCAGCGGGCGTCAGCCCCGCCCGCTCGGAGCCCACCAGCAGGGCGATTCGTTCAGCCTCTGGTACCTGGTGCAGCGGCAGCGAGTCGGGTGCGGGTGTCAGCGCACACACCATCACCCCCTGCTCGGTCAGCGTTCGCACCAGTGCAGCCACGTCGGTGGTGCGCGCATGCGGTAGCCGCAGAGCGTGGCCCATCGACACCCGCAGCGCTCGGCGGGCCAGGGGGTCGGCGCTGGTGGAATCGACGATCAGCCCGTCCCACGCCAGCGCGAGCGCGTTGCGCACGATGCTGCCGACGTTGACCGGGTTGTCGATCGCTTCGGCGATCACCAGCCGCCTGGCGGTGGCCGCCAGCTCGTGGGCGGAGGTGCGCGGCGGCCGCTGGAACAGGGCGACCACTGCGTAGGGCATGCCCAGCCCGGTCACCTGCGCGCGAACCCGCTCGCCACCTGCGTAGACGGGGCAAAGCAGTTGCAGGCGCTCGACGACTGCAGGCGGGCGCCGTGCATCCACCAGCGCCATCGCCGGCACGCAGCCGGCGGCGAGCACGCGCTCCACCACCAGGTCGCCTTCGGCCATGAACAGGCCGTCGCCGCCGTCGTCGCGCCGCTGCGCCCGATTGGCCAGCCCGCGCTCGTTCAGCCGGAACGGTGCCAGCCGTTCGTCGTCTGGGTCGTCGATCAGGATCACGACGGCGCCGGGCTCAGTACTGCCAGTAGAAGCGGCTCCAGTCGGCGTCGCGCTTCTCCAGGAACGAGTCGCGGCCCTCCTGCGCCTCGTCGCTGGCGTATGCCAGGCGGGTGGCCTCACCGGCGAAGATCTGCTGGCCGACCAGCCCGTCGTCGATCAGGTTGAACGAGAACTACAGCATCCGCTGTGCGGTGGGGCTCTTGCCGTTGATCTCCTTCGCCCACTGCAGGGCGGTGGCCTCCAGTTCGGCGTGCGGCACCGCCTCGTTCACCGCGCCCATGTGCCACATCTGCTCGGCGGAGTACTCGCGGCCGAGGAAGAAGATCTCGCGGGCGAACTTCTGGCCCACCTGGCGGGCCAGGTAGGCGCTGCCGTAGCCGCCGTCGAAGCTGGCCACGTCGGCGTCGGTCTGCTTGAACCGGGCGTGCTCCTTGCTGGCCAGCGTCAGGTCGCAGACGGCGTGCAGGCTGTGCCCGCCGCCGGCGGCCCAGCCGTTGACCACGCAGATGACCACCTTGGGCATGAAGCGGATCAGCCGCTGCACTTCGAGGATGTGCAGCCTGCCGGCGCGGCCCGGTTCGATCGTGTCGCTTGTGGTGCCGGCCGTGCCGGAGGCGTCTTCGATCGTGTACTTGTAGCCGTCCTTGCCGCGAATGCGCTGGTCGCCCCCGCTGCAGAACGCCCAGCCGCCGTCCTTCGGTGACGGGCCGTTACCGGTGAGCAGGACGCAGCCGACGTCGGTGCTCATGCGTGCGTGGTCGAGCGCCGTGTACAGCTGATCGACGGTCTTCGGGCGGAACGCGTTGCGCACCTCAGGCCGGTTGAACGCGATCCGCACCGTGCCGTGCTCGACGCTGCGGTGGTACGTGATGTCGTCGAAGTCGAAGCCGGGTACCTCGCGCCATGCGGCGGGGTCGAAGATGTCTGAAACCATGCCCGCCACTCTATGGAAGCGCCCCGATCACGAACGACCCTTCCCGATCACGAACGACCCTTCCCGATCACGAACGACCCTTCCCGATCACGAGCGACCCTCCGTTCATGTCATGGCTCCACGGCGGCAACCGGCAGGGCGGGATGACACAGGCTGAGGTTGTGGGGGCGGTGCTACGTTCGTCGGATGGCGTACGAACAGGGCTCGTTGCAGATCTTCGGTGTCGGCGGGCTGCCCGAGATCCAGCCGGGCACCGATCTGGCTGCAGCGATCCTGCATGCCGCAACCGACGCAGGCCGCCCGTTGGCCGATGGCGACGTGGTGGTGGTGACGTCGAAGTTCGTCTCCAAGGCCGAGGGGCGCAACGTGGAACTGGCCGACATCCAGCCGTCGCCGTTCGCTCTGCAGTGGGCGCAGCAGTGGGGGAAAGACCCCGCGGTCGTGGAGATCGTGCTGCGCGAATCCAAGCGTGTGGTGCGCCAGATCGGGCCGATCCTCATCACCGAGACGCACCACGGGTTCGTGTGCGCCAACAGTGGGGTCGATCAGTCGTCGTCGGGCGCCCACGGGCGGGCGGTGCTGCTGCCGATCGACTCCGACGCTTCGGCGCGCCGCATCCGGGCCGGCCTCGTTGCCGGCGGTGTGGATGCCGCGGTGATCATCTCCGACACGTTCGGGCGCGCGTGGCGCGAGGGGCAGACCGACATCGCCATCGGCATCGCCGGCATGCAGCCGATCCTCAGCTACATCGGTGCGGTCGACCCCCACGGCCACGAGTTCCAGGTGCAGGCATTGTGCACCGCCGACGAGCTGACCGGTGCCGCCGAACTGGTGAAGGGCAACCTCTCGCGTGTGCCGGTGGCCGTCGTGCGCGGCTACGGCTGGCAGCCCGACGAGACCGCCACGATCGCGCCGGTGCTGCGCGACCAGAGCCGCGATCTGTTCAGATAGTGCAATGAGCCATCAGGTGGAAGTCTCCCGCGTCGTCGCTGCCAGCCCGCAGCGGGCCTACGAACTGGTCAGCGACCTGCCGCGCATGGGCGAGTGGTCGCCGGAGAACACCGGCGGCAAGTGGGTGAAGGGTGCCACCGGCCCGGCCGTCGGCGCACGGTTCGAGGGCAGCAACCGGCTGGGAAAGCGCAAGTGGTCGACGATCTGCACGGTGACCACGGCCACGCCGGGGCAGGAGTTCGCCTTCGATGTCACTGCCATGGGGATGAAGGTGGCCGGGTGGGGCTTCATCATCGCCCCGGCGGATGGTGGGGCGATGATCACCCACTGGTGGGACGACCACCGCAACCCGCTGATCGCCAAGCTCACCGGCCTGGCCTTGGGCGTGAAGGACCGATCGGTACACAACACAGCGAACATGGAGCAGACGCTCGAACGCCTGGCCGCGGCCGTCGCGGCCTGAGCCCTACTCCTCGGCGCTGACGTACTCCGTCACGGCCGCCACGCCCTCGACCGGGAAGTTGATGTTGAGCCCGACGATGCCCTGCTGCAAGAACGCCAGGTACGAGTCGAAGTTCTCCAGGTCGCGGTCGTTGGGCCACACCCAGATCGGGTAACCGTCGGCGGTGGCGCGGGCGACGAGCTCGGGCGTGATCACCTGCAGGCCGCTGAACTCCGGAGGCAGCTGCAGGATGCGCATGCCGTCGGGGATGGCCACGCTCTCCAGCACGTACGCGGTCAGCACGTTGAGGCCGGGCGACACCTCCACGCCGGGGGCGATGGAGTGGAAGTAGCTGACCACGTCGTCCTGGAACGACGCCACCACCGACGCCTGGTCGCGCCCCAGCTCATACAGCTGCACAGCCAGCTCGTCGGCGGTGCGCAGTGCGATCTCGCCCTCGCCCTTGATCTCGATGTTCAGCGGGATGTCGGGGAAGCGCTCGACCAGCTGCGCCAGGGTGGGCAGCGCGAAGTCGTCGGCGGTGTAGCCGGCAGGCGGCTGCACCTCGCCGCTGCGGATGCCGCGGTACAGGTAGCTGCTCTCCGCTCCGTCGTGGCAGTCGGCGCAGTCGGTGGCGAACCAGTACGCCGCGTCGAGCTCGGCGATCTCGGCCATCGTCAGGTCGGCCACCGCACCCGTGCCGCTGGTGTTGCGGTCGACCGTGTCGTCGTGCTGCACCACCAGCTCGCCGTCGGCGGTGATGTTGATGTTCAGGTCGAGCATGTCGACGCCCGCCTTCACGCTCTCGCCGAACGCGAAGAGGGTGCTGGCAGGGTAGGCGTCTTCACCCGCAGTGTGGGCCAGCACGATCGGGCGGCCGATGGCCAACAGCTCGTCGATCGTGGCCGCATACGGCACCGGTGGTTGGGTGGTGGTGGGAACCGCGGCCGTGGAGGCATCGGTGGTGGCTGCGTCGGTGGTGGCGGGGTCGGTGGTGGCTGCGTCGGTGGTGGCGGGCGCGCCGCTGGTGCGCGTGGTCTCGGTGGTGGCGGAGCTGGTGCTCGGCCCGTCGGCGACGCCGCCTTCGGAGCAGGCGGC
The DNA here is from genome assembly GCA_030645675.1 of Actinomycetota bacterium. Lineage (GTDB taxonomy): Bacteria > Actinomycetota > Acidimicrobiia > Acidimicrobiales > Ilumatobacteraceae > UBA668. The sequence goes on from JAUSLQ010000246.1 coordinate 9,201, forward strand.
AAGCAAGAGCAACGAGCAGGCAGCGGCGGCGAGGCGTCTCATGCCCGCAGCTTCGCGTACTCCACGGCGATCTGTGCGGCTGTGGCAGCGTTGTTGCGCACGAGCGCGAGGTTGGCCACCAGACTGCGACCACCGGTGCCCTCCACCACTCGCTTCAGCAGGAACGGTGTGACGTCCTGCCCGGTGACCCCCTGCGCGTCGAGGTCTGCCAGCGCAGCCTCGATGAACTCGCTGATCTCCGCGGCGGGGATCTCGTCGGCGGCGGGAATCGGGTTGGCGATGCTGATGCCGCTGGACAGGCCCAGTTGCTCCCACGTGGCGTGCAGCATCCGCGCCAGCGCCGCCGGCCCGTCGAGGCGTCGTGGTGCGGGCAGGCCGCTGGTGCGGCTGTAGAAGGACGGGAAGTCGTCGCTGCCGTTGACCACCACTGGCACGCCCAGTGTCTCCAGCCGCTCCAACGTCGACCGGATGTCGAGGATGCTCTTGATGCCCGCCGACACCACGGCCACCGGAGTGACGGCCAGCTCGGTGAGATCGGCGGAGACATCGAAGCTGGTGGCCGCGCCACGATGCACGCCGCCGATGCCGCCGGTCGCGAACACCCGGATGCCTGCTGCGGCAGCGATGCGCATGGTGGCCGCCACTGTCGTGGCACCGGTGGCGCGGGTTGCCACCAGCCACGGCAGGTCGCGGGTGGTGGCCTTGTACACGCCCTGTTCGGTACCCAGGCGCTCCAGCTGCGCAGGCGACAACCCCACGCAGCACTGGCCGTCGAGCACGGCGATGGTGGCCGGTGTGGCGCCGTTGTGGCGAACGATGCCTTCCACCTCGGCTGCCATCTCCACGTTCTGCGGGTACGGCATGCCATGGCTGATGATGGTGCTCTCCAGCGCCACCACTGGCGTGCCGGCGGCGA
>JAUSLQ010000248.1 GCA_030645675.1 Actinomycetota bacterium
GTCGAGCTGGTCGCGCATGCCGGCCAGTTCCAGCCGCGAGCGGGCGGCGGTGGCCTCGGCGGCCTCGCGCCGGCGCTGCTCGCGGCGCAACTCGCCAGGACCATGATCGGCACCGTGCTCGGCGGCAGCGGCCAGCCGTTGGGCGGCAGTGGTGACCCAGCCGGTCGGCCGGGTGAGCCACAGCAGGCCGATCTCGTCGACCAGTTCGTCGGTGGCCACCGTGCCCAGCCGGTGCAGGAACAGCGCGTCGCCCTCGACCGCCGAACGCACCTTGGCCATGGCCGCCGGCGGCAGCTTGTGAAAGCGCAGGTACGGCTTCAGGCCCGCGGGAAACGGCAGCGGCGGGCGCAGCTTGGCCCCGGCCGCAGCGATGCCGACGGCGAACTCCAACGCCGACTTCAGGGCCGAGTCGGGCACATGGACGGCGGCCGCTTCACCAGGCATCTCGCCTGAAGTCTCGCCTGGCGTCTCCCCTGCCAAGGGGCCCGGCAGCCCGCCCGGCAGCCCGCCCGGCAGCACGGCAGAAGCGTCGGTCGGGGCGTCGTCGGGCACGGCGCCCAGGCTAGCCAAGCAGCCATCGAACACCCGTTCTTGACTGCGAACAGGCGTTCGTGCTGAACTGGTCCTACTGTGCAACGCTCGTTCGACGACCTCGGTACCCCATTGGCCGATGTCACGTTCTGCGTGCTCGACATCGAAACCACCGGCAGCGACCGCGGCGGCGACCTGATCACCGAGATCGGGGTGGTGAAGGTGCGCCGCGGCGAGTGCCTCGGCACCATGGCCACGCTGGTCAACCCGGGCAAGGCCATCGCCCCCAGCGTCACCGTGCTCACCGGCATCACGCAGTCGATGGTGGCCACCGCGCCGCGCATCGAATCGGTGCTGCCCACGCTGCAAGAGTTCGTGGGCGATGCGGTGATCGTCGGCCACAACGTCGGCTTCGACATGGGGTTCATCAACGCCGCGCTGCTGCGCAGCGATCGTGGTGCGTTCCGCAACACCGTCGTCGACACGTTGCCGCTGGCCCGCCGGCTGGTGCGCGACGAAGTGCCCGATTGCCGGCTGGGCACCCTGGCCAGCCGCTTCCGCCTGGACCACCGACCCACCCACCGTGCGCTCGACGATGCGCTGGCCACCACCGATCTGCTGCACCTGCTGCTCGAGCGCGCCGCCGGCCTCGGCGTGCTGGGTCTCGACGACTTGGTGATGCTGCCCAAGATGGGCGGCCACCCGCAGGCCGGCAAGCTGAAGCTCACACATCAGTTGCCTCGCTCGCCCGGCGTGTACCGCTTCCTCGGCGCCAACGACGAGGTGCTCTACGTGGGCAAGGCCACCAACCTGCGCCAGCGCGTGCGCAGCTACTTCGGCAGCGACGACCGGCGCAAGATCGGCCCGATGCTGCGCGAAACCCAGCGGCTGGCGCACACCGAGGCGCACGACCCGGTCAGCGCCGAGGTCCTGGAGCTCCGCTACCTGCATCGCCTGAACCCGCGCTACAACCGCGTCGGCACCACCTGGCAGAAGTACTGCTACGTCCGCCTCACCACCGACGAAGCGTGGCCGCGGCTGGTCGTCACCACCGAGCCGGCGGCCACCGGCGTGCACATCGGCCCGTTGGCCTCGCGTGCAGCGGCCACCACGGTCATCGAGGCCGTGCAGTCGGCGCTGCCCATCCGCCGCTGCACCACCCGCATCGGTCGCAGCTACAAGGCACCTGCGGGCGCCACGCCGTGCACCGGCGCCCGGCTCGGTGTGGCGATGTGCCCGTGCAGCGGCACCGCCGACGAAGCCGGGTACTGGCGGGTGGTGGGCCAGGTGGTGGCCGCGCTCACCACCTCGCCGCATCTCGTGCTCGATCCACTGTGGCGCAAGGTGGCAGCGTTGGCCGGCGAGCGCCGCTACGAGGAAGCCGCCGCGATGCGCGACAGGGCGAACGCGTTCGGCTCAGCCGTCACCCGCCAGCGATTGTTCGATCAGTTGCGCGCCGCCGGCGACATGGGAGTGCAACTGCACGACACGGTGCTGCACATCCGCGACGGGGTGCTGCTGTCCGCCCACCTCACCGGCCAGTTGTCCACCGGGCTCGAGCTTCCGCCGCCGGAAGCGCCGGCCTACCCCACCCCGCTCCCCCGCCATGCTGCCGACGAGGTGCTGTGCCTGGCTCGCGCCATCGAGCGCGCCAGCTTCCACGCCCGGCTGCTGTGGTGCAGCGGCGAGTGGGCGTGGCCCTCCACCCAGGTGCGCGAAGTCACGAACCTCAGCGCCGCCGCCTGATGCGTCGCTGACCACCTGCACCCACCCGCCGTCACGCACATGACGGCGCGGTGCAACCGGCGGTGGTCGCCAGCGCGAGGAGGATCGCGACCCGGCGGCTCATCCTTCGATCACCGCGCCGGCGTGGTCGATGCGCAACAGCTTGGTGTGGCCGTCGGCGGGCAGCGCGGCGGCGATGCGTTCGGCCTCGTCCGTGGCGCACATCACGGCGATGGTGGGCCCCGAGCCGCTGAGCCATGCGGCCCACGCCCCGGCGGACAATGCGGCCTCCAGCGCGGCCTGCGACGGGGGCGCTGCGGCCAAGCGGCGGGCCTGGTGCAACCGGTCGTCGGTGGCGGTGCGCAGCGCCGCCACGTCGCCGGCTGCGAGCGCGGCCACCAGCAGCGCCACGTGCCCCACGTTGAACACCGCGTCCGCCATCGAAACCTGCGCCGGCAGCGACGACCGCGACTCGTCGGTGGAGGTGGCGAACGCCGGCACCCACATCACCATCGCCGGGTCGAACGACAGCGGCACCTGGACGGCCCGCCCGCCGGCGGTGGCCACCACCCCGCCGTACAGCGATGCGGCCACGTTGTCGGCATGGCCTTCCAGCTCAGCGGCCACGGCCAGCAGAGCGGGCAGCGCGGCCTCCAGCGCGGCGGCGTCGCCGCCGTGGCGCTGCGCGTGCGCCGCCACCAGGCCGCCCACGCGCACAGCGCCGCTGAACCCCATGCCACGGCCCACCGGGATCGGCGAGCGCACCCACACCGGACCCTCACCGCCGAGGCGGCGGAACGCCACCGTCGCCGGGTGGTGCTCGTCAGCGGCCCGCGCCCCGTCGGGCGGGTCGCCGGCGCCGACCTCGGCGTGCAACGTCAGGGCCAATCCCAGCGTGTCGAAGCCGGGCCCCAGGTTGGCCGAGGAGGCCGGCACACGAGCGATCATCAGTGGCCGAGCTCGGCGGCGGCCTGTTGCGACACCTCGGCGAAGCGAGCCAACCGGTCGGCGGCCTTCCCGGAGTCGATCGACTCGGCCGCCAGCAGCAAGCCCGACTCGATCGACTCGGTCACTCCTGCGACCACCAGTGCGGCGGCAGCGTTCAGCACCACGATGTTGCGGTGTGCGCCGTGCTCGCCGCCCATCACCCGGCGCACGAACTCGGCGTTGACCGCGGGCGTGCCACCCACCAGTTCATCGGCGATGGCCGGCGCCAAACCGAGCGCCACCGGGTCGACGGTGAAGCTGCGCACCATGTCGTCGTCGAGCGCCAGCACCGTCGACGGCCCGGTGGTGGTCAGCTCGTCGAGGCCGTTGCCGTGCACCACCCAGGCGCGGTGCGAGCCGTGCAACCGCAGCGAGGCCAGCATGCGCTCGGCGACGGCGGGGTTCGCCACGCCGATCAGCTGGCGCTTCACCCGCCCGGGGTTGGCCATCGGCCCGAGCAGGTTGAACACGGTGGCGATGCCGATCTCGCGGCGGCTGGGGGCGGCAAAGCGGAACGCCGGGTGGTAGCGGGGGGCCAGACAGAATCCGATGCCCACCTCCTGCACGCACCGCAGCACGCCTTCGGGCGGCAGCTCGATCGCAACACCCAGCTCCTCCAATACGTCGGCGGTGCCGCACAGCGAGCTGGCGGCGCGGGCACCGTGCTTGCACACCGGCACGCCGGCGCCGGCCACCACGATGGCTGCCATGGTGCTGACGTTCACGCTGTGGCTGCGGTCGCCGCCGGTGCCGACGATGTCGACCGCCTGCGCCTGCAGCTCGGGTGGCAGCGGCACCAGCGTGGCCGCCTCCAGCACAGCGTCGAGCAGGCCGGAGATCTCTTCCGGGGTCTCGCCCTTCGCCCGCAGCGCGACCACGAAGCCGATCAGCTGTGCGGCCGTGGCCTCGCCGGCGAGGATGGTGGCCATCGCCGCCCTGGCGTGCGCCGCCGGCAGGTCGCGCCGGTCCAGCAGTTCGGTGAGGAGCGCGGGCCAGCCGCCCAGGTCGTCGATTCGGCTCATGCCCGATGAGGTTAGTGAGGCTGCTGCGTGCGCAGGCAGCCAGTTGCAGTGACCAGCGAGCTGCGGCGCGGCGGGTTACGCCGTGCGCCGGCGCTGGCGGATCATCCGCCGGCGCTCGCGCTCGGTGGCGCCACCCCACACACCGGCCTTCTCCCGCACCTGCAGTGCGTACTCCAAGCACGCCACGCGCACGCCACACTCGGCGCACACCGACTTCGCCTCGAGTGCTTCGTCATCGTCGTCGGGGTAGAAGATGCTGGGCTCGAGCCCACGACATGCTCCTAGCTGACGCCACACGATCTCTTTGGCCGACACGAAAATGCCCCCATTGTCCGGTGCCACTGGGGTGGACCCCCGCAGCGGCCCTGAATCTACGTTCTGGAACAACCGTTCCGCCAGACCCTCTTTGTGTCTTTTTCGCGCGCCGGCGCGAGCCGTGTCAGCCGTGTCAGCCGTGTCAGCCCAGGTCGGCGCGCAGCTCGGCCACCGTGGCAGGCGACAGCTCGACGGCTTCCAGGTATGCCGGGTGGTCGATGGCCAGCACCATGCCCTCGCCGAATGCGGCCACCTGCTGGGGCGTGAACTCGAACGTCACGTAGTGCACAGCCGCAGTGACGTGGTCGCGGGTGAGCTGGCTCGCGTGCTGCGGATCGACCACGCAACGCACCTCGCTGCCGTCGGGCATCCGGAACAGCACCCGCTGCTCGATGCCCACCAGCTTCGTGAGCCATTCGCGCATCTGTTCGTCGGAGGTGAGCTCGATGAACATCGTGGCGCACAGCTGGCCGGGCTCGGGCACCATCGGGTTGTAGACGTCGAGCTCCTCCTGGATGCCTTCGTCGGTGAAGATGCGCTCGACCCTGGCCATCTCCTGGATCTGGAAGCGCATCGTGTCGCGGTTCTCGAACAGCAGTGTGACGACGGTGCCCAAGGACACTCGCCGGCGATGCTTCAGCTCGATGACGTGCGCACGGAACGCCTCGCGCTCGCGCTCGTAGGCGCGGGCGTCGGCGATGTCGGCCAGGGTGAGCTTGCGAGAGGACAGCGAGGTGCTCATCGGGCTTCTCCTTCCTCGGCGATGCCGTAGGCGCGGGCGATCAGCTGCAGTGGGTGCATCGGCTCTTCGCCGGTCTGCTCGTTGATGGCGGTGTTGGCCAGGTGGCAGTCGCCGGCCACCACGTCGCCGGCGGCCTTGGTGATCTCGTCGGCCAGCTTGCGGGCGATGGGGATGCTGATGTCGGTGTTCTCCGCGCGCAGGCCCCACATGCCGTCGATGCCGCTGCACTGCTGCACCAGCTTCACCTTGGCGCCGGTGAGCTTGATCAGGTCGCGGCTCTTGAGGCCGATGTTCTGCGCCTTCAGGTGGCACGGGGTGTGGTACGTGACGGTGGCGGGCACGAAGCCGGTGAAGTCGGTGTCGAGGCTGGTGCCCTCACCCTTGTGCACCTTCATCAGGTACTCGGCCGCGTCGAAGGTGTGCTCGGCCACCAGTTCGGCGTCGACGCCGCCCACGTAGTCGACGTAGTCCTTCTTCAACACGTAACCGCACGTCGGCTGCGGCACGACGATGTCGTTGCCCTTGCGCACGCTGGCGGCCAGCGCCTTCACGTTCTTCTCGGCGACCTTGGTGAACTGCTCGACATCGCCGCTGTGCAGCCACGGGGCGCCGCAGCAGGTGGTGTTGTCGGCGAGCGAGCACTCGATGCCGTTGCGCTCGTAGACCTTCACCAGGTCGTGGCCGATCTGGGGCTGCTGGTACTCCACCAGGCAGGTGGGAAACACGGCCACACGGCCCTGCCGCTTGGCGATGCGGAGCTTCGGGCGCTTCTTGAACCAGGTGGTGAACCGCTGGCGGGCATACGGCGGCAGCATCCGGATAGAGGAGACACCTGTCGCCTTCTCCATCGCCTTGCGCACCAGGGAGCCCTGCTTGGCGCCGACCATCTTGTTGGCCAGCGGTGCGGCCATGGTGGCGGCCTTGCCCATCAGGTCGGTGTGGCCCATCACCGAATTGGTGGCGCGCGATCGCAGCGAGACCTGCTTGGTGGCGTGCCGCATCGCGTCGGCGCGCAGCATCAGGCGGGGGAAGTCGAGGTTCCACTCGTGCAGCTCGGGGATGTACGGGCAGTTGACGTAGCACAGCTTGCACTGGAAGCACTCGTCGATGACCTGGTCTTGCTGGGCGGGCGTCAGCCGGCCCGCGTCCTGGTCGTCGTGGCGGTCGATCATCTCGAACAGGGTGGGGAACGACGTGCAGTACTTGAAGCACAGCCGGCACCCGTGGCACA
>JAUSLQ010000075.1 GCA_030645675.1 Actinomycetota bacterium
TGCGCCAGATGACCCGCCGCATCGGCGTGCAGGAGCCCGGCGACACCGGCTTCCTGCCCGGCGAGCGTGCCGACGCGAAGGTGTTCCGCGACACCAACCGTCGCATGGTGGAAGAGGGCAAGAAGCCCGCCGAGGGCCGCCCCGAGAACATGGGCATCACCAAGGCGTCGCTGGCCACCGAGAGCTGGCTGTCGGCGGCCTCCTTCCAGGAGACCACCCGCGTGCTCACCGAGGCTGCCATCGACGGCAAGGGCGACAGCCTGCTCGGCCTGAAGGAGAACATCATCATCGGCAAGCTCATCCCCGCCGGTACCGGCATGATGCGCTACCGCGAGTTCGATGTGGCCGCCCCCGACTACCAGCCGATGGCGTACTTCAGCAGCGAGGCCGACGAAGACCCGGCGGCGTGGCTCAGCAACATCCACGGCACGTACAGCACCGACGAGCCGGAGCCGGCCGCCGAGGGCTGACGCGCCCACGCTGCGGCGTCAACACGCACTGCCACAACGGCCCGGGGTTCGCCCCGGGCCGTTGCGCGTCCGCCCGCTCAGCCGGCCTCGACGCGATCGAGGTCGTGTTCGAGATCGTGTTCGAGATCGTGTTCGAGGTCGTGTTCGAGATCGTGCAGCTGGCTCTGCAGCCAGCTGCGGGCCTCGGCGGCCAGCTGCGTGTGCTGGCGCATCCATGCATCCAGCCCGTCGAAGCTCCAAGAGAACATCTCCTCGGCGTCGCGCCCGGCTTGCGCGGCGGCGGCCGCCAACGGGTCGTCGGGCACGAAGCCGACCGGCGCCACATCCGGCCCGGTGTACGCGCTGGCCGGCACCACATGTGCGGATGCACTGCGCATCGGCGGCGGTGCCGGCAGCGGCCGCCGGCGGGCCAGCACCACACGCAACGGTTGGCCCAAAGGGCGCAGCAGGCGGTGGCGCACCGCCGGGGTCCACCGCACCCGAGGGCGAGCGGCTCGAGCGCCGAGCGCGACGATCTGACGACGGAAAACGACAATGGCCATGATGACGGACACCAACCTCCAGGCGAGGGGGAGCGGACGATGCTCCACGAGTGACTGCACCCACCACGTGGTGGGGACGACGAACCCGGCGGCCATGGCCACTCCGAGCACCAGCTTCGGTGGGCTGGTGCGGTCCATGTCGTTGGCCAGCAGGCCGGGTACGAACAGCGGCGTCAACGCCAGCGACGCCAGATCGAGATGGCTGGTCACGGTCGCGCTGAACAGGCGGGTGCCCGTCCACAGCAGCGACCAGGAGATCAGCGAAGAGGTCAGCAACATTGCCGCGAACTTGCGCCGCCCGAACAGGATCAGCCAGCGCATCAGCACACCGCGCACCACCAGGAAGGTGGTGAACGCGACGACCAGTGCCGCGGCCACCTGGTACGGGTCGCCCATGAACATGCCGATGTACGCGGCGCCGACGAAGCCGCCCGACTTCAGCCCGTAGTTGGTGGTGACGGCCCACGACGCGAGGGCCGACAGCAGCACGGCCACCGGCACCCAGCGGCTGACGATGCTCATCGTGCCGAAGCCGGTCAGCGGTGCGAGGTCGTTCACCCCTTGCATGTCGACCAGCAGCGCGACCGCGATCGGGGTGGCGACGATGAGACCGGCCAGCAGCACGGCCTTGCACGTTCGCACCACGCCCTGACGACCCATGTCGTGCGCGATCAGGGCCGGCACCACGTACCCGGCGCCGACGAACAGCGGGATCTCGCCCTCCCACAGCCACTTGCCGTGCGGGGTCAGCTTCAGCATCAGGCCCTGCACGCTGATCGAGATCAGCGCCATCACCGTGAACTTCGTCCGCCCGTAGAGCATGAACCGCTTGCGTACCACCTTGTTCACCAGCCAGTAGCTGAGCAGCGCGTTCACGAACGTGGCCGCGACCACCAGCGGGTAGACCAGGAAGATCGCGATGTAACCGGGTACGACGATGGACCCCGTGGTCAGGTGCAGGCGCTCGTACAGCATCATCGACACGACGATGCCGAACACGAACGCGAAGCGCACGATCTCGGACGAGAACAGGTAGTCGTGCACTCAGCCTCCGTGCGCCCCCACCCACAGCTCGGCCTCGCGCTCGAAGTACTCGAGCATCATCTCTGCCTGATGAGTGTGGATGTTCACGAAGCCGACCACCAGCACGTGGTCGGTGGGCATGCCGCCGACCATCCGGTCGATGATGTGCTCCACGGGCGGGCTGTGGGCGTCGCCGAGGTTGAGGATGCGGTCCTGTGGATAGCCGTGCCCGACGAGCAGGTCGGAGACCAAGCCCTCGAACGCTCCGAACGTGACCAGCCGGTCGAAGCTGAGGTCGTTCACCGCTACCTCGGCGAACTGGATCGCCCTCCGCTCGCGGTCGGCGCGGTTGTTGAGGATGCCGACGGTGGTGGTCGCCGGGGTGATGTAGGGCACCAGCTTCTCCATCGCCGCAACCATCGACTCGCGGTCGTTCACTGCGAACAGGTTCGCCCAGGTGACCCGCTTGCCGAGGATGTGCAGCTCGCGCATGCGCAGCACGCCCGGGTCTGGGGCGGCGGCGACCATGCCGTCCATTGCCACGGCCCGCGGGATCTCCAGCATCTCCGCGATCACCAGCGCGATCGCGACGTTCTCCTTGAACGCGATGTAGTCGAAACGGCCGATGTCGGTGTCGGTGACGCGCCCGGGGTCGGCGTAGACCACGGTCGAGCCGCGTCTGGCGGCCACTTCCTCGATGATCGGCGTGATCGCCGGGTTCCGCTCGGCGGTCACCAGCACCCCGTTGAACGGGCAGGTGTTCAGCAGCGAGCGGGCGATCTCGGGGAGCGTCTCGCCCATCACGTCCTGGTGATCCTCGCGAACGTTGGTCAGCACACCGATGTTCGAGCGCACGATCATGCGCTCGCTGACCTCCTGGTACTGCGGGCGCAACGCCATGCACTCGATGACCAGTGCGTCGACGGTGTGGTCCACGTACTTCCTTGCCACTTCGATCTGCTCCAGGATCGTGGGTGCCGCCTTGCGTTGGATCACCTCGTCGACGCCGTCGCGGTTCACCACCACGGCCTCGGTGCCGGTGGCTTTGCCGATGGTGATGTAACCGGCTTCGCGCAGCATGCCGGCGATGATGCGGGTGACCGTGCTCTTGCCGCGGATGCCGTTCACGTGCACCCGCAGCGCCAGCCTGCCGATGCGCCGGCGGTGCATCACGCTCTCCAACGCCCAGCGCGCGAGCAGGGCCAGGCTCACGAGGTAACCGCAGACGACAGCGATGGGCACGGGTCAGATATCGGCGTCTTGACGAGAACCTGAAGGTTCTCGCTCTCGGTGGTGACAGCCCGCCACGTGCCGTGACCAGGCCCGATGCCTCCCGCCCCACCCGGGCACCTCCACCCACCCGCCCCCGCGAACTTAAGTTCCTCGACCGAACTTAAGTTCGCGGAAGGGGAGAGCGCTGGGCGGGTGTTGGCGGTTACCAGAGGATGGTGACGTCGCCGTTCGCTCGGGCGTAGTCGCTGAGGCGGTCGTCCTTGGTGCACAGCGGCAGGCCGGTGTGCACGGCAGTGGCGTAGATGATGCGGTCGGCATGGTCGCCGGTGAACTCGTCGAGTTGGGCGGCGGCGACGGCGATGGTGGGCGTCAGCTCGGCAAGGGTGACGATGCCGTCGGCCAGCAGGTCGTGCACCCAGATCTGGGTGGGGCGATCCAGTGCGATGCGGCCGTGCTGCACCAGTGCGGCCAGTTCCCACAGCGAGATGGCGCTGAGGAACAGACGGGGAGCGCCGTCGATCGCCCGCTTGGCACGCGGCGACAGCCGATCGGAGCCGGCCTGCCACCACAGCAGGGTGTGGGTGTCGAGGAGGAGCGACTCAGTGGCCATCCCACGCCTCCTCATCGGCCACCGAGAAGAACTCGTCGTCGCCGCCGGCCAGCAGGGTGACCGAGCCGGCGCCCAGGGCGGAGGCCTCGATCGGCACGACCCGCGCCACTGGAACGCCATGCTTGGTGATGACCAGCGAGCGGTGGGTGGTGGCCACCTCGTCGAGTAGGGCGAGGCAGCGCGCCTTGAACACACTGGCGGGTACCGTGGGGTCGGACATGCCCGTGACGCTACCAACGCAGCAGGCAGCAAATGACCATGGGCGGATGACCATGGTCGTACATTCGTGGCGCTGTGGTGGCCAAATGCGCGCTCGCGTGTTGTTGCCGCTCGGCTTACGCCCATAGCATTGCCAGGTCCTATCAAGCATGAGGTAAACGCGTGCCCACAATTCAGCAGTTGGTCCGTCAGGGCCGCAGCACCAAGTTCTCGAAGACGAAGACGCCGGCCCTGAAGGGGTCGCCGCAGCGTCGTGGCGTGTGCACCCGCGTGTACACCAACACTCCCAAGAAGCCGAACTCAGCCCTTCGCAAGGTGGCCCGCGTGCGTCTCACCTCGGGTGTCGAGATCACGGCCTACATCCCGGGCGAGGGCCACAACCTGCAGGAGCACAGCATCGTGCTCGTGCGTGGTGGCCGTGTGCGCGACCTCCCCGGCGTGCGTTACAAGATCATTCGCGGCGCGCTCGATGCCGCCGGCGTGAAGAACCGCAAGCAAGCCCGCAGCCGCTACGGCGCCAAGATGGCCAAGTAAGGAAAACGAACCATGCCCCGTAAAGGTCCTGCCCAGCGTCGCGAGCTCATGCCCGACCCCATCTACCGTTCGCTCCTCGTCACTCAGCTGGTCAACAAGGTCATGCTGCACGGCAAGCGCTCGGTCGCCGAGAAGATCGTGTACGACGCGCTGAAGATGGTGGAGGAGAAGTCGGGCGCCGAGCCCGTCGCCACCCTCAAGCGCGCGATCGACAACATCAATCCCCCGCTCGAGGTGCGTAGCCGCCGCGTCGGCGGCGCCACCTACCAGGTGCCGGTCGAGGTTCGCCCCCGCCGTGCCAGCACCCTGTCGGTGCGTTGGCTGGTCGACTTCAGCCGTGCCCGTCGCGAGAAGACGATGGCCGAGTGCCTGGCCGGCGAGCTGCTCGATGCCGCCAACGGTCTCGGCGCCAGCATCAAGAAGCGCGACGACATGCAGAAGATGGCCGAGAGCAACAAGGCCTTCGCCCACTATCGCTGGTAAGTCTCACAGCTCACGAACTGAGTCCGAACCCGCCCCTCGGGGCGGGTTCGCTCGTTCTCCGGCGATGCCGGCCCGCTCAGGCCAGCGGCTTGCTCAGGCCAGCGGCTTGCTCAGGCGAGCGGCTTGCTCATCGTGTACGAGTGCGGCACGCCCACGTACTCGCCCCACGGCGGGCAGGCGTCGAAGCCCACCTTGCGGTACAGGCCGACGGCGGCGGTCAGGTGCTCGCCGGTCTCCAGCCGCAGTTCGGTGAACCCGTCGGCGCGGGCCGCGGCCTCGATGGTGGCCAGCACTGCGGCACCCAGTTTGGCACCGCGGTGTGCCGGCGATGCCCACATGCGCTTCACCTCAGCGGCGCCGGGCACGCCTTCGATGCGCCTGTACGCGCCGCAGGCCACGGGCGCTCCGTCGAGGTAGGCGATGTAGAAGGCCCCGTTGCCCTCCGCCACGTGCTCCGGCGCGATGTGCAAGAAGTTGCTGCCGCCTTCGGGGGTGCTCTCCAGCAGCTCGCGGTCCAGTTGCTGCAACATCGGCGCCACGTGCGGGTGGTCGAGTGGGCAGGGCACCACCACCAGCGGCGGGAACTGCTGGCCCATCTCGAATGCATACGGCGACGGGCCGAACGAGTCGGCGAAGTCGAGCCGCGCCTTGGCCTGCTGCACCGTCGGCACCGTGCCGGCCGGCTGCCACCACATCACAGCCTGTGAGCCGCTCTCGAACCACTCGCCGCGGCGGCGGAAGAAGTCGCGGTGCAGGCCGCGGTAGGCGAAGTCGCGCAGTGCTTGCAGGCTCTCCCACATCGTCAGATTGACGATCGTCAGGGGGTTGGGGAACACCTGGATGGAGGTGGCGTCGCCGGCCTCGGTCTGCAGCCTCCAGACGAAGCCGGGTGAGGCCTCGGCCCCCGCGTTCACCGGTGCCAGGCCGTCGGCGAACGCCGCAGTGTCGGCATGGTCCATCGGCTGGCGGAGGGTGGCGATGTTCAGTTGCGCGAGGTGGAGCAGCACGCCGCACAGTCTGCCGTCGCCGACCGGCACTCGTTGCTCGCCGTGATGGCGCGGCTGGGCGCGCTGCTGAACCGGGTTGCGGAGCCCGGGCCTGTTCGCTACGGTTCCGTAGCGAATTGAGAGGAACGCGATGACCCCTGCACATGGCCCCGTCACTGTCGAGGAGCTCGACGGCATCGACCCGAAGACCTACCACCGCCGCTGGGCCATCCTGGCGACGATGTGCCTCAGCCTGGTGCTGATCGTCGCCACGGTCAGCTCGGTGAACGTGGCCATCCCGGCGCTGGCCGAGTCGGAGCTGCGGCCCAGCGACACCCAGATCCTCTGGATCGTCGATGCCTACGCGCTGGTGTTCGCGGCGCTGCTGCTGCCGGCGGGCGCGCTGGGCGACCGCTTCGGGCGCAAGGGCGCCCTGCTGATCGGCCTGGTGATCTTCGCGTCGGCATCGGCGGCATGTGCGTTCATGACCGACTCCAACGCACTCATCGCCTGCCGCAGCATCATGGGCATCGGCGCCGCGCTGATCATGCCGTCGACGCTCAGCCTGCTGCAGTCGGCGTTCCCCCGCCGCGAGCGGGCCAAGGCGATCGCGATGTGGGCCGGCTTCGCCGGTGCCGGCGGGGCCATCGGCCCCGTGCTGGGCGGCTTGCTGGCAGAGCACTTCTGGTACGGCTCGGTGTTCTTCGTCGCCGCGCCGATCGCCACTGTGGCGTTCGTCGCCTCGTGGGTGCTGGCACCGTCGTCTCGCGAAGCCACCGCCCACAAGCTCGACCCGGGCGGCGCGGCGCTGTCCATCGTCGGGTTCGCCGCACTGCTGGCGGCGATCATCGAAGGCCCCGAGCGTGGCTGGAGCGACAGCCTGGTGGTCGCCGGCTTCGTGATCGCGGTGGTGTGCCTCGTGGGCTTCGTGCTCTACGAGCGCCGGACGAGCGAGCCTATGCTGGACATGAAGTTCTTCTCCAATCGCCGGTTCGCCATGGGCAGCATGGGCATCACCGTCACGTTCTTCGGCATGTTCTCGTTGTTCTTCCTGCTGACGCAGTACCTGCAGTACGTGCAGGGCTACTCCGCGCTCGGCGCCGGTGTGCGCGGCTTGCCGTTCGCGGCGACGATGATCATCGTCTCGCCGCGGGCGCCGCACATCGCCGCTCGCATCGGTGCCAAGAAGGCGGTCGGCGGTGGCATGGCGATGTTGGCCGCCGGCTTGGTGATGATGTCGTTCATCGCCATCGACACCACCTACTGGTACATCGCCGCCTGCCTGGTGGTCATCGCCTACGGCGTGGGCGCGGCGATGCCGTCGCTCAGCAGCGGCATCGTGCAGAGCGTGCCGTTGCACAAGGCGGGCGTGGGTTCAGCGGTCAACGACACCACTCGCGAGGTCGGCGGCGCCATCGGCATCGCGGTCATAGGCAGCATCGTCAGCAGCATCTACCGCAGCAACGCTGCCGCAACGATCGCCCAGTTTCCTGAGCAGCTGCAGGGCATGGCGCGCATCAACATCGCCCGCGCGTTGGGCATTCTCGACGTGATCGAGCAGCAGGCCGGCCCGGTGGCTGCGGGCGCGCTGCGCACGCAGGTGCGCCAGGCGTTCGTCGACGGCACGCACGTCGCGTTCCGCGTCGGCGCCGCGTTCGTCGCGATCGGTGCCGCGATCATGTTCGTGAGGTTGCCCGACGGTGGCGAGCACCATGCCCATCCCGGCTGAGCACGAAGACCCGCGCCGGGCGCGGTCACGCGCCAGGGTGCTGGCCGCCGCGGTGGAGCTGCTGCGCGACGAGGGCGCAGCCGGGATGACGATCGAGGCGGTGGCCCAACGGTCGGGCGTGGCCAAGACCACGATCTACCGCCAGTTCGCCGATCGCGACGAGATGCACTTGGCCGCGGTGCAGAGCGTGGCCAGCCAGGTGGGCGTGCCGCACTCCGGCGACCTGCTGGCCGACGTCGGCGAGTTCTGTGTGGCGCTGGACCGGTTGCTGCGGGCCGGCGACTTCGGCGCGCTGCTGCCGACGGTGCTCGACGGGGCCGAACGCAGCCAGTCGCTGGCCGGCATGCTGCGCGAGATCGGCGAGCTCCGGCGCCAGGCACTGGTGGATCGCTTGCGCGCCGGGCAGCGCGAGGGCGTGCTGGTCGCGTCGGCCGACATCGACGTGCTGACCAGCCAGCTGATCGGGCCGATCTTCTTCCGGCGGTTCATCAGCCGCCAGGCCACCGGGCCGGCCTATGTGCGCCGGCACGTGGGGGCGGTGCTCACTCCGCTGGCTTGTGCCACTTGCGCCGAGCCCGCACGTGGCGCACCGCTTCGATCAGCACGTTGATGCCCAGCGCAGTGCCGAAGGCGATCCAGAACGCTTTCGTGTGATCGTCCTTGAACGGCTCGCCCACCAGCCGGGCCAGGCCGGCGGCATAGGTGGCCCAGATGATGGCGGCGATGAACGTCCAGCGCACGAACCAGCCGCGCGGCTGGCGGGTGATGCCGCTGGCGAGTGTCAGGGCGGTGCGACCACCGGGGATGAACCGGGCGGTGATCAGCAGCAAGCCGCCGCGATCCTTGATCTGCTCGCGCGCCCACAGCAGCTTGGCGGCGAACTTCGGCTTGTGATCGGCCCGCCGCTGGAACGCCGCCGACCAGTGGTGGCCGATGGTGTAGGCCATGTTGTCGCCGATGAACGCACCCAATGCGCCGGCGACGATGACGGCCACCAGTGGGTATGGTGCCTCGCCGGTGGCCACGGCGACGCCGCCGATGATGACCGTGGTCTCGCTGGGCACCACCGGGATCACCGAATCCAGCAGGGCGATGATGAAGATGACACCCAGGAACCACCAGTGGCTCGACCACTCGCCCAGCTTGTCGGTGAGATCGCCGATCCAGCTGAACACGCCGCCGATCATGCCGAGCTGTGCGAGGGCACTCATGCGGGCGCAGGTTAACCGCTGGCCAACTGCTTGCGGATGCGCCGTGCCAGGCTGGTGGCGCCCATCGGGCTGCCGCTGGTGACGGTCAGGTGGCCCATCTTGCGGCCAGGCCGCGGCTCGCGCTTGCCGTACAGGTGCAGGTGTGCGTTCGGCTGCGACAGCGCGGCCCGCCAGTGCGGCTCGCCCTCGGCCCACAGGTCGCCCATCAGGTTCACCATCGACACGCCGGGTACCACCAGCTTGGTGGTGCCCAGCGCCAGACCGCAGACGGCGCGCACCTGTTGCTCGAACTGGCTGGTGAGGCAGGCGTCGAGCGTGTAGTGGCCGCTGTTGTGCGGCCGTGGCGCCAGCTCGTTGACCAGCACGTCGCGACCCACCACGAACATCTCCACGGCCATCACGCCCACGAAGCCGAGTGACTCGGCGATGTAGGTGCACAGCTCTGCGGCGTCTTCCGGGCCGCTGCCCGGCAGGTTGGCGGGGGTGTAGCTGACGTCGAGGATGCCGTGCACGTGCTGGTTCTGCGAGACCGGGTAGCAGGCCACGCGCCCGTCGGCGGTGCGGGCCAGCACCATCGACAGCTCGCGGTCGAGGTGCATGCGCTGCTCCAGCACGCAGGCCACACCGCCCAGCTGCTGCCAGGCGTCGGCCAGCTCGGCGTGCGACGTGCAGCGCACCTGGCCCTTGCCGTCGTAGCCGAGCCGGTTGGTCTTCAGGATGGCGGGGAACGTGAAGCCGGCCGCGTCGGCCAGGTGCTGCTCGGTGATGATGGCCATGTACGGCGCGACCGCGACGCCGATGCCGTCGAGGAACTGCTTCTCCGCCAACCGGTCTTGGCAGGTGGCGATCGCGGTAGGCGACGGGTGCACCGGCACGTGGGCGGCGAGCCGCTGCATCGCTGCCGCGGGTGCGTTCTCGAACTCGGTGGTGACCACCGAGCAGGTGGCGGCCAGCTGGTCCAGCGCGGCGGGGTCGTCGTAAGCGGCCACCAGGTGCACGTCGGCCACCTTGCCGGCCGGCGCGTCGGCGTCGGGTTCCAGAACTGTCGTGCGGTAGCCCATCGTGCGTGCAGCCATCACGAAGTAGCGGCCCAGCTGGCCGCCGCCGAGGATGCCCAGCATCGCCGGTGGCACCACCGTGGATGTGGGCGTGGGGTCGGCGGTGGCGGCGTCTGCCGCGCCCGGTGCTTCGCTCATGCCGGGGGCAGGGTGCTGGTGGACGCGTCGTGGTGTTTGCGGCTGCGGTACTGGACCAGCGCGTCGGCCAGCGCCGGGTCGTGCGCGGCCAGCAGCGCGACCGCGAACAGGGCGGCGTTGGTGGCCCCGGCCTCGCCGATCGCGAACGTGGCCACGGGGATGCCGGCGGGCATCTGCACGATGGAGTACAGGCTGTCGAGCCCGCTGAGGTGCCGGCTGGGCACGGGCACGCCCAGCACCGGCACGGTGGTCTTCGCGGCCAGCATGCCGGGCAGGTGGGCGGCGCCGCCGGCCCCGGCGATGATCGCCCGCAGGCCGCGCCCGGCGGCCGCCTCGGCGAACGTGAACATCTCGTCGGGCATGCGGTGGGCGGACAGCACCTGGGCTTCGTGGGCCACGCCGAACTCGGTGAGCACGTCGACCGCCTTGCTCATCGTCGGCCAATCGCTGGCGGACCCCATCACGACGGCGACACGCGGGCTGCTCACCCCCTCAGTCTGCCCGAAACCAGCGGTGCTGTTCGCCCCGCCTGAACGAACCGTTCAGGCGGGCTCGGCCGGCGGGCGTCGTGGCCGGGGGTGCGTCATGCGGGGACGTCGACGGGTAGCTCGGCGTGGCTCTGCGCGCGCAGGGGTGGGGCCTTCATCAGCAGGCCGAGCAGCAGGCCCAGCGCGCACACGGGCAGCAACCAGACGAACGCCCAGCTGACGGCGTCGCCGATGGATTCGATGATCGCCCGCGACAGCGGCGGGTCGAGTGCCCGGACTGCGTCGGGCTGGCCGATCAGCTCGCGGGGGTTGGCCAGGCCTTCCAACGACGCTGCGGGCACGCGATTGCGCAGGCCGCTCAGCAAGCGAGCGTCGAACATCGCACCGGTGATGGCGGCAGACAGCATGGCTCCGATGTTGCGCACGAACAGGTTGACCCCGTTGGCCACACCGAGATCGCTGCGCTCCACGGCGCCCTGTGAGGCGGTGGAGGCGACGGTGCCCACCAAGGCGCCACCAGTACCGAGCAGCACCATCGCAGTCGTGAGGAAGGCAGTGTTCACGTCGATGTCCATCGTGGTCACGAACAGCACCGCCAGCGAGACACTGCCGAAGCCGAACAGCACGAGGTGGCGGTAGTGGCCGGTGGCGGCGATGCGCCGCCCACCGATCCACGAGCCTGCCATCAGGCCCAGCGACAGAGGCAGCATCAGCACGCCAGAGTTCGTCGCCGACAGGCCGGCCGAGTACTGCAGGAACATCGGCAGCAGCAGCGGCCCTGCGCTGAGCAGCAGCCCGGCGCAGACCGACAGCAGCATCAACGAACGGAACTGGGTGCTGTCGAACAGGCGTGGCGGGATGATCGCGTGGGGAGTTCTGCCTTCCCAGCGCCACAGGGCCACGAGGAAGACGACCGACGACGCCAGCAGCACCACGATCACCGGCGAACCCCAGGCGTAGTCGCGGCCGCCCCACTGCAGCGCGAGCAGCAGGGTGGTGGTGCAGCCGGCGAGCAGACCCAACCCGACCGTGTCGAACTTCCGCGAGGTGGCTGTGCCACTGGTGCCTGGCGCCCTGGTGGCCATCGCGATCGCCGTCGCGCCGACCGGCAGGTTGATGAGGAACGCCCAGCGCCAGCCGAACTGGTCGACGATCCAGCCGCCCGCGGTGGGGCCCAGCACCGTGCCGACGGTGTAGGCCATCATCAGCCGCGCCACGTAGCGGCCGCGCTGGCGCGGCGACACGAGGTCGCCGAGCATCGCGATGGCCACTGGGAACAGCCCGCCGCCGCCGATGCCCTGCAGCGCGCGGGCGGCGATCAGCTGGTTCATGCTCTGCGCGAGGCCGCAGGCCAGCGAACCCAGCACGAACACGGCGATGCCCAGCTGCATCATCAGC
The DNA here is from genome assembly GCA_030645675.1 of Actinomycetota bacterium. Lineage (GTDB taxonomy): Bacteria > Actinomycetota > Acidimicrobiia > Acidimicrobiales > Ilumatobacteraceae > UBA668. The sequence continues at coordinate 12,123 of JAUSLQ010000075.1, forward strand.
CGGCGCGAGTAGATGTCGGACAGCTTGGCCAGCACCGGGGTGGAGATCGACATCGTCAGCATGTAGCCGGCGACGAGCCACGAGTACCGCTCGATGCCGCCCAGCTCGCCGGTGATGCTGGGCGCGGCGGTGTTGACGATGTGCTGGTCGAGCCCGGCCAGGAACACCGCGCACATGCCCACGATCAGCGTGACGCGGATGCGCGACACGAGCGCGGGCGACATCGCCTCCGTGTCATCGGCCGGCAAAACGCCCGCCGGTGTGTCGCTGGCCGGTGTGTCGCTGGCCGGTGTGTCGTCGATCGGCTGGCTCATACCGCTGCACCTGCCCGCTCGCCGTCGACCACCGCAGCGTGCGCTCGGCGCGGCGCGACGCAATCACCTACTCGCTGCACGCTGACACCGGCGGCCTTCAGATCGCGGTACAGCCACTCGACCGGGGTGGGCGGCACGGCCAGCACCACCCAGTCGGGGCGACGCGTCTGGTTGGCGCCGGTGGGATGGTGCAGCAGCGTCAGCTCGCCATCGGCGTAGCCCATCGGCACCAGGTCGGTGGACTGCACGATGCCCTTGGCGTGCGCCCGCATCCACCAGTTCTCCATGTCGAGCGTGATGCCAAGGTCTTGGCCCACCACCATCCCGGGGGTGACGATCTCCACCCGGCAGCCGCGGCCGGCCAGCAGCTCGGCCACCGAGGTGGCGTGGTGGAACCCGATCTCGTCGACCACCACGACATCGCCGGTGGCGTGAGCCGTGCCGTCCAGCACTTCGCGCACGTCTGCGACGTTGCCGTTGCCGGGCGTGCCGACGTCGCCGGCCACCCACCACGGGCGGGATGGCTCGGCGCCCATCGCGACGATCACGTGATCGGGCTTGCGTTCGTCGATGAGCCCGGCCCACACGCCCACGCCGTACTCGATGGTGACGCCCAGCCGGGTGCACTCGGCCACCTGGTTGCGGATCATGTCGCCCAGTTCGGCGCGGTTGGGCACGCTGGCCGCCAGGCGCACCTGGCCGCCGGGCAGCGCTTCCTTCTCGCACACCGTCACCTGGTGGCCGTTGCGGGCGGCGGCGATGGCGGCTTGCAGCCCGGCGGGCCCGGCGCCCACCACCAGCACCTGCTTGGGCTTCGCGGTCAGGCGCACCGCACCCACGCCTTCGCTCTCGCGACCGGTGCGCGGGTTCTCGATGCAGCCGAGCCAGCGATTCAGCCCCATGCGGCCCACGCACTCCTGGTTGCAGCTGAGGCA
>JAUSLQ010000281.1 GCA_030645675.1 Actinomycetota bacterium
CTCGACGGCATACGACGGACCGGGGGTGCGCCAGTTCTGCGGCACGTAGGAGAAGTAGAGCTTCGCGAGCTCGATGGCCTCCGCGTCGTCGTGGGCGAGGATGTCCCCGACGCCCGAGACGGTGCAGTGCATGCGCGCCCCGCCCATCTCCTCGAGCGAGACCGTCTCCCCCACGACCATCTCGGCCATGCGCGGGCTGCCGAGGTACATCGACGCGTTGCCCTCGACCATGATGAGCAGGTCGGTGAAGCTCGGGATGTAGGCGCCCCCCGCGGCCGACGGGCCGAAGAGGCAGCAAATCTGGGGCACCTTGCCCGACAGCGCCACCTGGTTGTGGAAGATCCGTCCGGCGCCGCGACGACCGGGGAACATCTCCACCTGGTCGGTGATGCGGGCACCGGCGCTGTCGACGAACCAGAAGACGGGCAGCTCCTCGCGCAGCGCCATCTCGGTGGCACGCACGATCTTCTCGACGGTGCGCGCGCCCCACGAACCGGCTTTCACCGTCGGGTCGTTGGCCACCACCAGGGCCGGCCTCCCATCCACCTTGCCCTGGCCGGTGACCACGCCGTCGGCGGGCAGGTCGGTGGCCATCGTGTTCGCCAGCAGGCCGTCCTCCACGAACGTGCCCTCGTCGAACAGCAGCGCCAGCCGGTCGCGCACGAACAGCTTGTTCTGGCGGGCGAGCTTGTCGCCCTCCTTGTGCAGGTTGCCGAGCCGTGCGCGATCGGACCGCACCAGCAGGTCCTCGTGTTCGTTCATGCGGCGATCCTTCCGACCCGTGTCATCTGCTGGCTGCGGAACCCGCAGTCGGGGCATGACATGAACGCACGATAAGGGGATGTGGCGAGCGGCGACTGCATCGGGGCTCCGTGCTCAGCCCACCGGCAGGCCGAGGCCGCGCGAGATGACCAGCCGCTGGATCTCGCTGGTGCCTTCGCCCACCTCGAGGATCTTGGCGTCGCGGTAGAAGCGGGCCACCGGCGACTCGATGAAGCCGGAACCGCCGAACACCTGGGTGGCGATCCGGGTGGCGGTGACGGCAGTCTCGGTGCTGTACAGCTTGGCCATCGCCGCCGCCTGCCTGAACGGCTTGCCCTGGTCCTTCAACAGCGCGGCGCCGTAGGTGAGGTTGTGGCTGTTCTGCACTGCCACCGCCAGGTCGGCCATCTGGAACGCCAAACCCTGGAAGCGGCCGATCGGCCCACCGAACGCATGACGCTCCTTGGCGTACTCCACCGACAGATCGAGGCAGGCCCGAGCGCAGCCGAGCGCCAACGCACTGATCGCGATGCGGCCGTCGTCGAGTATCGCGAGGAAGTTGCGCAGGCCGCTGCCCTGCGGCCCGAGCATGTTGGCTGCAGGCACGCGACAGTCGACCAGCGTGATGCCGTGCGTGTCGCTGGCGTGCCAACCGAGCTTGTTGTAGGCCGGTTCGATGATCAGGCCGGGGGTGCCGGCGGGCACGATGAACGAGCTGATCTGCCCCGGCGCGGTGACCGCGGTGACGGTGACCACCGACGTGATCGGCGTGCCGGAGTTGGTGATGAACGCCTTGCTGCCGTTGATGACCCACTCGTCGGTTGCGCTGTCGTACGCCGCCTTCGTGCGGGTGCCGCCGGCGTCGCTGCCGGCATCGGGCTCGGTGAGGCCGAAGGCGCCGAGAGCCGTGCCGGCCACCAGTGCGGGCAGCCACTGCGCCTGCTGCTCGGGTGTGCCGAACGAGTGGATGGGGTTGGCGCCCAGGCCGACGCCGGCCGACAGGGTGATGCCCAGGCTCTGGCTGACCTGACCGATCTCCTCGATGGCGATGCACAGCGACGTGAAGTCGCCGCCGCTGCCGCCCCACTCCTCGGGGAAGACGATGCCGAACAGGCCCAGCTCGGCCATCTTGGTGACGGCTTCCATCGGCAGCTCTGCCGCAGCCTCCCACTCGTCGATGCGCGGCGCCAGCTCGCGGCGGGCGAAGTCGCGTACGACTGATCGGAACGAATCGTGCTCGTCGGTGCGTTCGATCATCGGGGCTCCTTCAGGGATTGAACGCTCGTTAATCTACTCGCGACCTGAACGATCGTTCAAGCGGTTCGTCGCTGACTCCGGCCTGGACCCGTCGATGCGGGGCTGGCAGTGGGCTCGGTGGCGGAGTGCGGGTGGGCCGCCTGGGGTACGGTTCGGCCGTGCTCAACCCTGTCGGTGTGTTGCGTCATGTCGTCGTCGGGTCGTCGGCGCTGGCCCTGCCGGTGCTGGCGCTGGTGGGTGTGGTCGGTGGCGGCATCCGGGGCGAGCGGTTCGACGCCAAACAGGTGTTGGTGGTGCCGACCGCTGATGGCGAGGGCGTGCGCATTCGCGAAACAGTGGATCAAGACTTCGGCACCACCGACCGTCACGGGTTGGAACGGTTCGTTCCCAACGACTTCGGCGACCCGGCCGAGATCGAGGTGTTCTCTCCCGACGCCCCTGACGATGTCGAGGTGGTCGACATGGGTGACGAGACGCGCATTCGCGTGGGCGATGCCGACACCACCATCTCCGGTCAGCACCGCTACGTGCTCACCTACACCCTCCCCGAGGCGCGCCTGTCCAGGGGGGCCCTCGCCCTCGACATCATCGGCAGCGAGGAGACGCTGGAGACGGGTCGCTTCGAGGTGGTGCTGGCCGGTTTCCAGTTGGAGGACCCGACGTGCAACATCGGAGCGTTCGGAACTGAGGGTGGCTGCCAGCTGCTGCAGGACGGCGATGTCTACCGCGTGGTGTTCCAGCCGCTCGGCCCTGGGCAGGGCATCACCATCGGCGGCACGATCGTGGCGCTCACGCCCCCTGCCGACGTGCCGCTCCCGGCGCCCGTGGCGCGCCGCGCGGACCACCGCGTGCCGCTGGCGTTGGGAGCCACCGGCCTCGGTGCCGCGGCGGGGCTGGGCGGTTTCCTGCTGGCCCGCCGGTTGGGGCGCAACGAGGTGGGCGGTGCGGGTGCGGCCGATGCTGCCTACGCGGCCGGCGGGCCGAGCCGGTTGGTCAGTGACGACGAGCTCGACTCGCTGGCGACCACCGAGTTCGAACCACCACGCGGACTGCACCCGTGGCAGGGTGCGCTGCTGCTGCGCGAGAAGGTGGACGAAGCGTCCGTGTCGGCCTGGTTCTCCGAGCAGATCGCCGCCGGGGCGTTGGAGATCCGCGGCACCACTTCGCAGGTGTTGGCCACCGGGCCGGACATCGCCAAGGCCAACAAGGCGACGCAACAGCGCATCACGGCGCTGGTCGGTGCCGACGGCACCCTGCGGCTCGGCGAGTACGCGCCCACGCTGGATGCGCTGTGGCGGAAGCTGCACAAGGAGCAGAGCACTGTGGCCGGCAAGTCGGGGTGGTGGACGAAGTTCGCCCCTGGCACCACGCCGAAGTTCCCCGCCGCGGTGGCCGTGACGGTGGGCTTCGCCGCCCTCGCGCTGGCGCTGGCGACGTGGGCCGGCTGGTTGCGGCTGTGGCCGCTGGCGCTACTTGCCGGGTTCACCGTTCCGGCGGTGGTGGCCGGCATCGCGTACCGACCGCTGCTGCCCGTGCGCAGCGCCGAGGGCAGTGCGCTGGCCCTGCGCACCGAGTCGTTCCGTCGCTTCCTGGAGGCCAGCGAAGGGCAGCACGTCGAGTGGGCGTGGCAGCGCGGCCTGCTGCGCGAGTACTCGGCGTGGGCCGTTGCGCTGGGCGCCGCCGATGCCTGGGGCAGAGCCGTGGCCGCCAGCGCAGTGCCCCCGACGGTGGTCGCCGCGCAGGCCGCCCCACTGCTGCTGCACACCTATCGGGGCAACTGGCAGGGCTCGGTGACCAAACCGTCGTCCAGCAGCTCGGGCGGCGGTGGCGGGTTCTCCGGCGGCGGGTTCTCCGGTGGCAGCGTCGGTGGCGGCGGTGGCGGCGGCAGCTCCGGCAGCTGGTGAGGCGCAGGCGCGGATCGGCTGGGCCGCGCACGCCCTGGCGGCGCCCGCTCCGCGCCTCGTTAGGGTGACGGGTGATGGCCAGCCGCGCCGACCAGATCCTGCACGCAGCGGCACGGCTGTTCGCCGAGCGCGGCTACGGCGCGACCGGTATCGACGACATCGGTGCCGCGGTCGGGGTCAGCGGCCCAGCGATCTACTGGCACTTCCCCGGCAAGCAGGCGCTGCTGGCGGCGATGCTCACCGACGTCAGCGAGCGGTTGCTGGCGGGCGGCCGCGAGTGCGTCGCCCAAGCCGCCGACCCGGCCGCGGCGTTGGATGCCCTGGTGCGCATGCAGGTGGAGTTCGCGCTGGAAGAGCCCGACCTGATCGTGGTGCACGCCCGCGAGCTGCACCACCTCGACACCGAGCAGGCGCACCGCGTGCGCTCGCTGCAGCGCCAGTACGTCGACGTATGGGTGGATGCGATGCAGCAGGCCAACCCGCGGGTGAAGCGGCCACGCCTCGTCGCGGCGGTGCAGGCTGCGATCGGGCTGGTGAACTCCACGCCCTACGTCAGCCGGTTGCCGCGCAAGTCGCTGGAGCCGCTGCTGCACGACATGGCCATCGCCGCCCTCGCCGCCGTCTGATCTCGCCAGGCGGGCGCGCGGGCGCTCCGGCCGCCGCAGGTCCGGATGCTTGCGAGCACAGTGCTCCGGTGGGTGGCAGAGCAAGGGTGGCCGGGCGGCGCGACTGGACTAGATCGTGTCGAAGTACCGGCGGCGTTCCCAGTCGGTGACCGCGCTCAACGCCTGGTCCCACTCGAACTCGCCGATCGTCGCGTAGTGCTCCACCGTGCCGCCGCCGAACATGCTGCGGTTCCAGTCGCTGGCGGCGAACCGCGCCACCGCCTGGCCGAGGTGCTGAGGGATCTCGCCCGCCGGCCGCTCGTACGGGTTGCCGGTCTCGGGCGGGCCCGGGTCGAGCCGGCGTTCGATGCCATCGAGCACCGAGGCCAGCAGCGCGGCGATCGCGAGGTACGGGTTCGTGTCGGCGCCGGGCAGGCGGAACTCCAGGCGCATGCTGCTGGCCGAGTGGCCCACCACGCGCACCGACGTGAAGCGGTGGTCGATGCCCCACGTCTGCCCCCAACCGGCCGCATCCTGCGAGCGGATGCGGCGGTACGAGTTCACCGTCGGTGCGTACCAGGCCATCAGCTCGGGGGCATGCGTGAGCGCGCCCGCCACCGCGTGGCGCAGGGCCGGTGCGATGTGGTGCGGTTCGTCCGGGCTCCAGAACACGGGCCTGCCGTCCAACGCGCGCAGCGACAGGTGGATGTGGCACGAGCTGCCGGGCACCCCGTCCATCGGCTTCGCCATGAAGCTGGCCGTGCGGCCCGAGCGCGCCGCCAGCTGGCGCACGGCCAGCTTGTAGAGCACGTGGCGGTCGGCCATCTTCATCGGCTCGTCGTGCACGATCGTGTTCTCGATCTGGCCCAGGCCCCACTCGATCTGGCCGGCCTCGATCGGCACGTCGGCCGCGGCCATGACCCGGCGCAGCTCGCCGAGGAAACCGTCGAGCTCGTCGCCGGCAGAGATGAGGTAGTCGCTGGAACGGAAGGTGACGGGTTGCAGATCGCGGTAGTCGCGCTCGAACAGCGCCCGCGGCTCGCCCTCGTACATGTAGTACTCCAGCTCGGTGCCCACCGAGGCGGTGAAGCCGGCGGCGCGCAGCCGCTCGATCTGGGTGCGCAACAGGTTGCGCGGGCCGATGGGTGTGGGGCTGCCATCCGGCTCGAACGCATCGGCCAGGCAGATGGCGCTGCGCTGCAGCCACGACGCCTGCCGCAAGGTGCTCAGGTCGGGGCGGATGAACAGGTCGCCCATGCCGGTGTGCATGCCCGTGTACGGCAGCGTGCCGGCGGCCAGCAGGTCGACCGACTGGGTGACGTCCCAGCCGTAGATGCACGTGCTGACGCCCACGCCGTCGGCGCACGCGTAGTCGAAACCGGCGACCGGCACGCGCCGGCCGACGAGGCGGCCTTGGATGTCGGGGGTGGCCACCACGACGGTGTCGATCTCGCCCGCCGCCGCGCCCAGCGATGCCAGGTGCCCGCTCATCGCGTGAGCCACCCGCCGTCGACCGGCAGCTGGATGCCCGTGATCCACGACGCGTCGCTGCTGAGCAGGAACGAGATGGCGGCCGCGATGTCGTCGGGCTGGCCGACGCGCTGGATGAGCAGGCGCTGGCTCATGAACTCCATCGCCTCCGGGGACGTGATGCCTTCCAGCGAGACGAAGCCGGTGGCGATCGGGCCGGGCGCCACCGCATTGACCCGGATGTTCTTGCGGGCCAGTTCGACCGCGAGTGCCTTGGTCAGCATCGGCACGCCGCCTTTCGACGCGTTGTAGTGCACCTGCGCGTAGCCCTTCGACGACACGACCACCATCGACTCGACGGTGGAGAGGTTGACGATCGCGCCGCCCCCGGCGGCCTCGATGGTGGGGTTGATCTCCTGCGTCACCAGCCACTGGCCCTTCAGGTTCACGTCGAGCACGAGGTCCCAGTGCTCTTCGGTGAGCTCGTCGAGGCTCTCCATCGTCACCAGGCCGGCGTTGTTGACCAGGTAGGTGATGCTGCCGAACTCCGCCAGGCCCGCATCGCGAGCGGCAGCGATGGATGCCCGGTCGCGCACGTCGCAGTGCACCGCCAGCGCGCGCCCACGGGCCGCGTGTACCTGGCGCACCGTTTCGCCGGCGCCCTCCGCGTTCACGTCGGCGACGATGACCGCCGCGCCCTCGGCTGCCAGCCGGAGGGCGGTGGCGCGGCCGATGCCCGAGCCCGCCCCTGTGATGAACGCCACCTTCCCGTTGTGGTCGAAAGCCAACGTCTGCTGCTCCCTCATGTCGAGATCAATATGTCGAGATCAATGGTTCTATCCTGATGCCATTATGCCGCATGCGCCTGAGCAACTCGACCTGATCGCCGGCGCGCGCCGCCGCCCGGAACTGAAGTCGGGGGCGATGCTGTGCAACCCCGACACGGGCGAGGTGCTGGCCGAGGGGTTGGCGTCGTCGGCCACCGCGGTCGACGAGGCACTGGCGGCCGCCGACGAGGTCCACCGCAGTGGGGTGTGGAACCGGCTGCCCCTGGCCGAGCGGGTGGCCCGGCTGCACGCCCTGGCCGATGCCGTGGCTGCGATCGCCCCCGGCTTGGCCGAGCCCGAGGCGCTGAACACGGGTATCCCGATCGACGTCGCCGGCCCGATGACCGGCGGGCTCGGTGGGTACTTCCACGGTGCCGCCCACTTCCTCCAGACGCAGGGCGAGGTGGAGGATCGCGCCGGCCGCCACGGGCGCGTGCAGTTGCACCGGGCGCCGCGCGGCCCGGCGGTGGTGATCGCGCCGTGGAACGCGCCGGCGCCGTGCACCATCGGCCGCACCGCCATGGCGCTCGGCGCCGGCTGCCCGGTGATCGTCAAGCCGTCGGAGTGGGCGCCGTTCACGGCCGACCTGTTCATGGAAGCGATGGCCGCCGCCGACCTGCCTCCGGGCCTGGTGCAGCTGGTGCACGGTGGCGCCGACGTGGGCGCGCAGCTGGTGGCCGACCCGCGCACGCGGGTGGTGTCGTTCACCGGCGGCCTGCAGGCGGGCCGTGCCATCGCTGCCGCCGCCGCACCGAACTTCGCCGCGTTGCAGCTGGAGCTGGGCGGCAACAACCCGGCCATCGTGCGCGCCGACGCCAACATCGCGTCCGCTGCGGCCGGCCTGGCCGCGGGCATGACCAAGCTGAACGGCCAGTGGTGCGAGGCGCCGGGCAAGATCTTGGTCCACCGCTCGCTGGCCGACGAGCTGGTCGCCCGCCTGCTCGACGAACTGGAGCAGCGCTCGTTTGGCTCGTGCCTGCAGCCGGGCACGGCCATCGGCCCGATGTCGCACCGTGCTCGGCGCGACGAGCTGGTCGGCCGCATCGCCGAACTCGTGTCGGCCGGCGCGACCGCCCATCAGGTGCATCGCCTGCCGGCCCTGCGCGGCTGGTTCGTCGCCCCCACCGTGCTCACCGGCCTGCCCTCGGCTGCCGCTGTCAGCGAGATCTTCGGGCCGGTGGTGACGGTGCACGCGTTCGACGCCGACGACGAAGCCGTGGCCGCGGCGAACGAGGCCGGCGACGGTTTGGCGGGGTTCGTGTTCAGCGCCGACGTCGACGCCGCGCTCGCGATGGGCGCGCAGCTGCGCGGCGGCGAGGTGCGTATCAACGGCACCGGCCTGTTCGACCTCTGCGACGGCTCCACGCAGAGCTTCTGGGGCACCAGCGGGTTCGGCGCCCACGGCGACGTGCAGGTGTTCGAGCTGTTCCGCGGCAGCCGCATCGTGGGCGAAGACGACCCGGGCGCGCCGATGTGAGCGAGCCCCTGCGGCGCACCACGGTCGACGGCGTGGCCGACCTGCTGCGCGGGCGCATCCACCGAGGCGAGCTGGGCTGTGGCGATCGCCTGCCTGCCGAGCGCGACCTGGCAGCCCAGCTGGGCGTGGGCCGCATCACCGTGCGCGGCGCCCTAGCACTGCTGCAGAACGAGGGTTACCTGGAGGTGCGGCGAGGCGCAGCCGGTGGCAACTTCGTCACCCAGCTGCGCCGGCCCTACCAGCGCTGGCTGCGGCGCATGCGGCGCGACCTGGCGGGCCTCGACGACCTGATCGAGTTCCGTCTGGCGGTGGAGCGGAGGGCAGTGAGGCTCGCCGCCCAGCGGGCGACGGCCGCCGACCTGCAGGCGATGGCGGCTGCCATCCAGCGACTGGACGTGGCTGCCGATGCCGAGCAGTTCCGCCTGGCCGATTCGGCGTTCCACGATGCGGTGGCGCGGGCGGCCGGTAGCCCGCGCATCCAGGCCGCGATCCAGCAGGCCCGCGGCGAGCTGTTCGCCCCCACCGACCAGCTGCGCTACGACACGCACATCGACACCTCGCGCACCCAGCACCTGGCGATCTACGACGCCATCCGCAGCGGCGACGGCGCGGCTGCGGCCGACGCGGTGGAGGCGCACCTGCAGTCCACTCGCGCCGAGCTGGTGCAATTGCTGGAGCACACGCGACGCTGACCGCAGATCAGGACTTTGGTCCCTGGTTCGAGCGCACGTCCGCACCTACTTTGAGATTCACGTTTCCAATTAGAGACGACGATGTGTGCCATTGGATCCACTTCGGAGTCGGGTGCTCCCCCACGCCCGGCACCGGCAGCCCAATCGAGCGGCCGCATCTCGCCCTGACTCACGTGGAGGAAGTCATCATGACCGTTCGACCGTTCGTTTTCAGCTGTGACGCACATGTCGCAGAGCCGCCGGATCTGTTCCAGAAGAACATGCCCGAGCACATGCAGGAGTACGTGATCCACGCCGAGATCGGCGATGGCATTCGTGTCACCAAGATCGGCGAGCAGGTCATCCTCAAGATGGAGACCAACTTCACCCTGCACAAGACCGGCCAGCAGGACGCGCAGTTCGCGGCCCAGGCGGCCGACCGGTCGTGCACCGACGCCGGCGACAACTTCGTGTCCGACTGTGCGGTCGACACCACTCGCCGCGGCGCCCGCCATCTGGATCTGCGCCTGGCCGACATGGAGCGCGACGGTGTCGACGCCGAGCTGGTGTTCCCCTCGCTGGGCCTGATGCTGCCCCGGATCACCGACCCCGCCGCGCAGGCGAAGGCCTGCCAGATCTACAACGACTGGCTGTGGGAGTACTGCGAGCCCGTGCGCGACAAGCTGGTCGCGGCGGCGATGATCCCGTGCGTCGACTTCGACCTGGCCCTGGCCGAGTGCCAGCGCACGGCCGACATCGGCTTCCCCGCCTTCTGCCTCTGGGAGGGCCTGAACAACTACAACGACCCGCGCTGGGACCCGATCTTTGCTCTGGCGGCGGAGAAGGACATCCCGGTGGTGTTCCACACCGGCGTCGGCAACATCAACATCCGGGCGCTCAAGGGCCCGGGCGGCGCGCTCTTCAACTACACCCGCCAGATGAACGACGCCGTCGACATCATCACCCAGTTGATCGCTGGTGGCGTGCTGGACCGCAACCCCAACGCCCATGTGCTGTTCGCCGAGCACTCCGCCGGCTGGCTGTGGGGCCTCTCCGAGCGGATGGACGAGGTGTACCACGGCCACGCCCCCAGCATCAGCCCGAAGCTCAGCCGCCTGCCCAGCCAGATCGTGCGCGACCAGATCCACTGCGCGCTGCAGAACGACACCGGCTCGGTGGCCACCCGCCGCGGCGTCGGCATCGAGGCCCTGCTGTTCGCCACCGATTACCCGCACTCGGAGGGCACCTTCCCGTTCAGCAAGGACGTCGTCGACCGCATGATGGCGGAGCACCCCGACGCGACGATGGACGACTTCGTCGCCATCCTCGGCGGCAACGCGGCCAAGCTGTTCAAGCGGGCCAACCTGCAAGTGCAGGTCGACGCTCGGGTGAAGGAGTTGCAGCGCGCCTGAGCGTCGCCTCGTCCGGCTTCTGGTCGCGCCGCGCCCGGCCCCGTCCCTTACGTCTGGACGGGGCCGTCGGCGTCTTCGGCGACGGACGGCTCAGTCGTACTCGGTGAGCTGCAACTGCATGGTGAGCCTCCTCGGGCGGGTTCCTGCGCCCGCTGTCATCGTGTGCCCGCTGGTGCATCGGCTCAAGGGCCGTTCGTCCGCCCGCGGGTGCCCGAACGGCCGCGCCTCAGGCCAGGGCGTCGAGGATCAGTTGCACGTCGTCGCTGGTGGTCAGCGGGTTGACGAAGCAGAAGCGCAGCACCGTCTCGCCGTTGTACACCGTCGGTACCACCAGGGCCAGGCCGCGGGCCAGCACGTCGTCACTCCACGCCTGGTACTGCTCGGGCGTCCAGCCCAGGCGGCGGAACAGCACCACCGACAGCTCGGGCTCCATCACCAGCTGGAGGCACGGCGTGGCCTCGATCATCCGTGCCGCTTCCTTCGCCAGCAGGATGCTGTGCGTGACCGCCCGGTCGTAGGCGGCGGTGCCGTGCGAGGCCAGCGAGAACCACAGCGGCAGGCCGCGCACGCGACGGGTCATGTGGATGGCGAAGTCGCTGGGGTTCCACTCGTAGTTGACCTCCAGCGTCTCCAGGTACTCGGCGTGTTGGGTCAGCGCTTGGCGGGCGAGGCCGGGCTGGCGGTACACGAGCGCCGCGCAGTCGAACGGGGAGAACAGCCACTTGTGCGGGTCGATCACGAACGAGTCGGCGCGCTCGATACCGGCGAACAGCGGGCGGCCGATGGTGCTGCACAGGGCAGCGCCTCCGTAGGCCGCGTCGACGTGCAGCCACATCCCCCGCTCGTGGCACACCTCGGCCGCGCCGGCCAGGTCGTCGACCACGCCGGCGTTCGTGGCGCCACCTGAGGCGACGACGGCGAACACCTCCACACCGTCGGCCGCGTTCATGGCGTCGAGCGTCTTGCGCAGCGCGCCGGCGGTGAGCCGGCCGCGTTCGTCGCCCTCGACGCCGATGACGTCGATGTCCAGCACCTTCGCCGCGAGACGCACGGAGGAGTGCGCGCTACCGGCCGCGGCGATGGCCAGTGGCGTGCGCCTGCCTTCGTGGTGGTGGCGGCGCCAGGTCTCGCGTGCCGTGGTGAGCGCGGCCAGGTTGCCCGAGGTGCCGCCGCTGATGAACGTGCCACCGGCGCCGGCGGGGAAGCCGGCCAGGCCGGCCAGCCACCGCAGGGTTTCGTTCTCGGCGTGGATCGCGCCCGCGCCCTCCAGCCACCAGTCGCCGTAGATCGACGAGGCCGAGACCACCAGATCGAACAAGGTGGCGGCCTCCGACGGAGCGGTGGGCACGAAGCTGAGGTAGCGGGGATGGTCGCTGGAGATGCAGGCCGGCGCCAGCACCTCGCGGAACAGGCGGAACGCCTCGTCGTAGCCGAGCCCGTACGACGTGATCATGTCGCCCGTGGCGGCGGTCAGCTCGGCCTGGGTGAGCGGCCCGTCCAGGGGCGGGGGTGCCATGCGGATGCGCCCCAACACGTACTCGAAGATGCGGTGTGCCAGCAGTTCGGTGCGGTCGTCGAACTTGTGGAGCGAGGGGTCTTTGATCACTGGCCGGAAGCCTACGACCGGCGGGCGTGCGTAGCCTGTTGCTCGTGAACCTTCCCGATCGAATAGTGATCCGCGAGGTGGGTGCGCGCGACGGGTTGCAGGGCGAGGCCGCTCTGTCGGTCGACCAGCGGCTGGAGCTGCTGGACGCGTTGCTCACCGCTGGGCTGACCCACCTGGAGATCGCCGCGTTCGTCAGCCCGAAGGCGGTGCCGGCGATGGCCGGCGCGGCCGAGTTGGTCGCCGGGCTCGGTGCACCCGAGGGTGTGGTGCGCACTGCCCTGGTGCCCAACCTGCGCGGCGCCGAGATGGCGCTCGCCGCCGGAATCGACGAGCTGACGGTGACGATCTCGGCCTCTGCCGCGTACAACCAGCGCAACGTGCACATGACCATCGAGGAGTCCGTGGCGGCTGTCGCCGAGGTGTGCTCGCTGGCGGCCGGCGCAGGGGTGCCGGTCGACGCGGTCGTCTCCTGTGCGTTCGGGTCGCCGTACGAGGGCGACATCGCGCCGGCTGCTGTGGCCCTGCTGGCCGAGCAGTTGCGTGCGTCGGGTGCCGCCGCGATCACGCTGGCCGACACCACCGGCATGGCCACGCCGCGCCGCATCGCCGACGTGCTGGCGCTCACCGGCGCCGCCGTCGGGTTGCACCTGCACGAAACCCGCGGCACCGGATTGCTGAACCTCTACGCCGGCCTGCAGGCAGGCGTGGTTCGGTTCGACACCTCGGTGGGCGGGCTGGGTGGCTCGCCGTTCGCCGCCGGTGCGGCCGGCAACGTGGCCACCGAGGAAGCGGTCGCGTTGTGCGACGACCTGGGTGTCAGCACCGGCATCGCCATCGACCGCATCATCGAGGCGGCCATGCTGGTGGAGCAGATGGTCGGCCACCCCGTGCCCAGCCGAGTCGCCCACGTGGGCCCCCGCTCCCGCCGAACTTAAGTTCTACAACCGAACTTAAGTTCGGCGCTTGGGTTACTGGAGGCCGTGGAGGGCGCCGCCGTCGACGGGGATGGATGCGCCGGTGATGAACTTCGCCGCGTCGCTGCACAGGAAGGCGGCGACGCAGCCGAAGTCGGTGGGGTCGCCCAACGTGTGCGTGGGTACTCCGGCCGCAGCAACGGCAGCGTCGCCGCCGTACAGAGCGGCCAAGCGGTCGGTGTTGTGCAGGCCCGGCTGCAGCGTGTTCACCGTCACGCCGTCGGCGGCCACCTCGGTGGCGACCGTCTTGAGGAAGGCGGTGAAGCCGGCGCGGGCCGTGTTCGACAGGATCAGGTTGGCCATGGGCTCGCGCACCGACATGGACGTGATGGCGACGATGCGGCCCCACCCGCGCTGGCGCATGCCAGGCAGGGCGGCCTCGCACAGGGCGACGCCCGACAACAGGTTCAGCTGCAGCGCCGGCTGGTAGCGCTCGAAGGGTGTGCTGGCGAAGTTGCCCGCCGGTGGGCCGCCGGCGTTGACGATGACGATGTCGACGCCACCCATCGCGGCTTGGGCGTCGGCCACCAGCTGGCCGATGCCATCCAGTTCGCCGAGGTCGAACGCCAGCGTGTGCACACGCGCGGGAATGGTGGCCGCGGCGGCGGCCAGCCGCTCGGCGCTGCGGGCGACCAGGGTGACCAGGGCACCCTCGGCGGCGAGTGCTTGCGCGCAGCCCAACCCGAGCCCGCTGGAGGCGCCGGTGACCAGGGCACGACGGCCGGAAAGTGCGAGATCCATGGGCCAATCCTAGGATGCGGCGCGATGCAACCGCTCTGGACACCAAGCCCCGATCGCCTCGCCTCCACGCGCATGGAGTCGTTCCGCCAGACGGTGGCCACCGATGTTCCCGAGGTCATCGATTCGGCGGCGCTGCACGCGTGGTCGGTGCGCGAGCCGGCCGAGTTCTGGCGGCGCCTGTGGGCGTACGCCGGCGTCATCGGCGACCCGGGCGACATCGTGTTCGACGCCGGCGACGGGTCGGTGCGCGGTGGCCGCTTCTTCCCGAACTCGTCGGTGTCGTACGCCGAGAAC
>JAUSLQ010000292.1 GCA_030645675.1 Actinomycetota bacterium
GTCGACGAGCTGCCCGGCGATGGTGTCGTCGAGGTCGGGCACCTGCGCGGTGACGATCGCGCGCTCGCGCTCGGCGTCTGGATAGTCGAGGTGGAGGTAGAGGCAGCGACGCTTGACCGCCTCGGAGAGCTCGCGGCTGGCGTTGGAGGTGAGCACGACGAAGGGGCGCCGGGTGGCCGTGATGGTGCCCAGCTCGGGGATGGACACCTGATACTCGGACAGGATCTCCAGCAGCAGGGCTTCGGTCTCCACCTCCACGCGGTCGACCTCGTCGATCAGCAGCACCACCGGGTCGTCGGCCGTGATGGCCTCCAGCAGTGGGCGGGTGAGCAGGAAGTCGGGGCCGAAGATGTCGTCGTGGATGTCGCTCCACGAATCGCTGTTGCGGTCGGCCTGGATGCGCAGCAGCTGCTTCTTGTAGTTCCACTCGTAGAGCGCCTTGCTCTCGTCGAGGCCCTCGTAGCACTGCAGGCGGATGAGCCGGGCGCCGGTCATGTCGGCAATGCTCTTGGCCAGCTGGGTCTTGCCGGTACCGGCAGGCCCTTCCACGAGCACGGGCTTGCCGAGACGATCGGCCAGGAAGGCGACGCCGGCGATGCCGTCGTCGGCCAGGTAGTTGACGTCCTTCAGCCCATCGCGGACCTGTTGGACGCTCTCGAAACGATGAGCCATGCAGGCACCCTACTTTCGCCCTTGACCAGACGGTCAATCGGAATGCATTCGCCCGGCCGCAACTGCGACAGTGGGCGCGCAGCAGCTCGCGCACAGCGCTGGACCGTGAACGACCCTTGACAGAACTTCGTGGAACGGCTGTTCCGGTCGGGGTCGCGGGTGGTCTAGTCTCCCAGGAATGCAGTAGACGCCGGTGGTGCGCCGCCGGGTCAGGGGTTGGGAGGCCTTCGAATCATGAAGCGAGCACTCGTGAGCGGAATCGCTCTGGCGTCATTCCTCGGCTTCAGCGCCGGGGCCACCGCGGAGGAGCCTGCTCCCCCGCCCACACCCATCGGCGACGCCGGTCGCTTCCAGCGGCTCGGTGTGTCGGGCGCCGCGATCACCGGCCTGCACGACGCGCACGACCCCGACGCGATCGTCTCCGCCACGGTGGTGCTGCAGGGTGATTCGGTCAGCGCCGCGCAGACCCGTGCGCAGCAGCTGAACCGCAGCTTCGACCGTGCGTCCATCCAGCGTCAGGTGAAGGCACAGCAGGCCACGGTGCTGCCAGGCATCCAGGCCGCTGGAGCGACGGTGCGCTCCTCCGTCAGCGTCGTGCTGAACGCGGTCACCGTCCGAGTGAAGGTGCGCGACCTCCAGGCCCTGGCCGCCGCCCCCGGCGTGGCCAGCGTGCACGTCTCCAACGCGGTGCGCCTGTTCAACGGCTCCTCGAACCTGTACACCGGCGTGCCCGGCGCGTGGCAAGACCTCGGCCTCACCGGCGAGGGCATGACGATCGGCGTCATCGACGACGGCATCGACTACTACCACGCCGACTTCGGCGGCTCAGGCGATCCCAACGACTGGCTGAACGACGACGGCACCAGCGCCGACGCCAACTTCCCCACCGTCAAGGTGGCCGGCGGCTACGACTTCGTCGGCGACAACTACGACGCCAACGCCGACCAGCCCGGTGAGACCGACATCCCGGTGCCCGACGACGACCCGCTGGCCTGCGGCCACCACGGCACCCACGTGTCGGGTACCGCCGCCGGCTTCGGCGTGCTCGCCGACGGCAGCACCTACACCGGCCCGTACGACGCCAACACGCTGTCGGCCAACTCGTTCACCGTCGCACCCGGCGCCGCTCCCGAGGCGACCATCTACTCCTACAAGGTCTTCGGCTGCGACGGCAGCGTCAACGACGACGTGATCCTCGACTCAATCGAGATGGCGGTCGCCGACGGCGTCGACGTCATCAACATGTCGCTCGGCAGCGACTGGGGCACCGCCACCGATCCCCTCGCCGTAGCGATCGACGCCGCCACCGACAGCGGTGTGCTGGTGGTCGTTTCGGCCGGCAACGCCGGCCCGAACGCATATCTCGTCGGCGCCCCCTCCACCGCCAACACAGCGCTGTCTGTCGCTTCGATGGATGCCTCCTCGGCCACTCTGCCCGGCGTTGCCATCAGCGGCGGCATCACCATGACCGCGCAGAACTCGAACCTCTACGACTACGCCACCAACGGCAGCGTCACCGGCGAGCTCGTCGACGTCGGCCTCGGCTGCGATCTCGCCGACTACACCCCGGCCGTCGGCAAGATCGCCGTCACCACCCGCGGCGTCTGCGACCGCGTGGCCCGCGCCATCAACGGCACCACCGCCGGCGCGCTGGCCGTGGTGTTCATCAACAACGCCGCCGGCCTGCCCCCGGTGGAAGGCGTGATCCCCGGTGGCGACGTGCCCTTCGTCGGGGTCGACGGCCTCGACGGTGGTGCGTTCACCGACGGCCTCGTCGTCACGCTCGACGTCGGCGCCGACATCCCGAACCCGGCCTACACGAACTTCTCGTCGTTCACTTCGAACGGCCCCCGCAACGACAGCGCCCCGAAGCCCGACATCACGGCCCCCGGCAGCAACATCCTGTCGGCCTCGGTCGGTACTGGCACCGACGGCATGCTGCTGTCGGGCACCTCCATGGCCGCCCCGCACACCGCCGGCATTGCCGTGCTGGTGCGCCAGGCGCACCCCACGTGGGGCCCGCTGGCGATCAAGGGTGCGATGATGGCTACCGCCGATCCCACCCGCGTCGGCGACTTCAACGTCGTCCGTGGCGGCGCCGGTCTGGTCTCGGCCCTTGCGGCAGTGAAGACCACCGCGTACATCTCCACCGCCGACGGCCGCAACAACCTGGCCTTCGGCTTCCGTCAGCTCACCGGCACGTTCGTGGCATCGCGTTCGATCACCATCCGCAACACCTCGAACGCCACCATCACCTACGACATGTCGGCCGCGCTCGACGATCTGGGCGTGAACCTCATCGTCAGCTTCAGCCCGTCGAAGGTGACGGTGCCGGCCCGCAGCTCGCGCAGCGTGTCCGTCAGTCTGAAGATCACCGACCCTGAGAACCTGCCCGACGCCGACGCTGACAACGCCGGCTCACTGGCCTCGATCAACGGCTTGGTCTACGCCACGCCGCGGTCCACCCCTGCCGGCGTGTACACGCTGAAGACCCCGCTGGTGCTCGTGCCCTACGGCGTCTCCGACATCCGGGCGGTGGGAACCAATCACTCGGGCAATGACTCGCACACGCAGGTGGTGAAGTCGATCAAGCTCAGCAACGCCGGCGTGCACTACGGCAGCTACGACACCTACCAGTGGGCGATCACCGACGGTGCGAACGACACCGGCGACCCGACGGGCATCGTGCCCGACATCCGCGACGTCGGCGTGCAGTCGTTCACCATCCCGGGCCTGGGCGACCTCGCGGTGTTCGCGATCAGCCTCAACGATCGGGTCACCACCCACGCCACGATGGAGTACGACGTCTACATGGACGTCGACGGCGACTTCGTCGAGGACTACGCCATCTGGGCGGTCGACAACGGCCTGCTGCTGGGCGGGGCCCCCGACGGTCTGCTCACCGCCTTCCTCGTCGACGTGCACGGTGCGCCGTTCCTGGTCGATGCCTTCACCGCCTACGCGCCCGCCAACGGTGGGGTCGTGGAACTGCCGGTGCTGCTGCAAGACATGCCCGAGCTGAGCGGCCCGATCAACTTCTACGTCCTCGGCTGGACGGTGCTCGCCGGGCTCGCCCCCGACATCACGGCCGATGGCGTGTTCGATCCGTACAACCCGGCCGTCAACAACGGCGACTTCGACTACCTCGACCCGCACACCACCACGTTCCTGCCGACGACGGTCGATCTGGCCGCCGCAGCAGATCAGGGTGCGCTCGGCTGGTTGGTGGTCTCGGTCGACGACGCCGCTGGGGCTCGCGAAGCCGATCGGGTGCCGCTGCGTGCCCGCCGGGATGATCGCCGTTGAGCCCAGCCGCTCTCGGCGAGGCTGTCTCGTCGTTCCTCAGCGCCGTCAGCGATGAGCTGGCGGCGCTGAGCGGCAAGCCCGCGGCCGGCTTTCTTGCCGATGTGGCCAATGAGGTGTCGAACATCGTCGGCGGCGTCATGGCCGCCGACGATCGGTGCACCGACGGCGAGCTGGATGCATACCTCGACGTGGTGGGGCCACTGCTCGACCCGCCGCTGATCACGTCCACGGTTGCCGCGCGGAGCATGAACCTGTTCCGCGGCAAGCCACAAGCGTTGCAGCAACCCAGCGTGCTGTTCGACCTGCTGTGTCGCGCCGACGAGCAGTACGGCTCGCGGCGAAGCCACGTGTACTACGAACTCGGCCTGCGGCTGGCCCATGTGTCTGCAGCGCTGGATCTGGTGCCGTCGGTGGCCGAGCTGACCCTCATCGACACGTTCCGCAGCTGCATGCTGCGGCGCCTGGACGCCGGCGGCGTGCCCCGGCCCGGCCAGCCCGCACCCGCCCCGCCGGCTGCCCCAGGGCCCGGCACTCCGATGCCCGCCGGCGGAGCGATGGCCCCGCAC
>JAUSLQ010000294.1 GCA_030645675.1 Actinomycetota bacterium
GCCCCGGCCACCACCGAGGGCGGCTCCGGCACCGAGGCGGTGTGCGAAGGCGAGTCCGACGGCGTACTGCACATCGGCACCGTGCTGCCCCAGACCGGCAACCTGGCGTTCCTCGGGCCGCCCGAGTTCGCGGCTGTCGAACTGGCTGTCCAGGACATCAATGCGGCCGGTGGCGTGCTCGGCGCCGATGTCGAGCTCACCCAGGGCGACTCGGGCGACACCAGCACCGACATCGCCAACCAGACGGTCGACGCCGGCCTGTCGGCAGGTGTCGATGCGTTCATCGGTGCCGCCTCGTCGGGTGTGTCCTTCACGTTCATCGACAAGCTCGTCGAGAACTGCAAGATCCACTTCTCGCCGGCCAACACCTCGCCCGACTTCACCACTTACGACGACGGCGGGCTGTACTTCCGCACCGCCCCGTCCGACGTGCTGCAGGGTCGCGTGCTCGCCGATCTCATGATCGAAGAGGGCGTCACCAACGCTGTGTTCATGGCGCTGCAGGACCCCTACGGTGAGGGCCTCCTGAAGTACTCGACCGAGCCGTACGCCGATCAGGGCGGCGAAGTGGTCGACTCGTTCACGTACGACCCGACGCTGGCCACCTTCGACGCTGAGGTCGACCGTGTCGTCAGCGCCGATCCCGACGCTCTGGTGCTCATCGGCTTCGCCGAGTCGGCCCAGATCCTCACGGGCCTGTTCGAGAACGGCTTCACCCCTGACGTGAAGAAGATCTACCTCGTCGACGGCAACGTCGGCAACGCTCTGGCAGAAGGCTTCGAGCCCGGCGCGTTCCTCGGCATCCGCGGCACTCTGCCAGCTGCCGAGACCACGCAGGGCTTCAAGGACGCCCTGCTGGCGGTCGATCCCGAGCTCACCGACTACAGCTACGCCCCCGAGTCGTACGACGCCGTGATCATCACCGCGCTCGCCGCGGCCGTGGCCGGCAGCGACAACCCCGGCCTGATTGCGGCCGAGATCAACGGTGTCACCCGCGACGGTGAGAAGTGCACGACGTACGCCGACTGCATCGCTCTCATCGAGGCCGGTACCGACATCGACTACGACGGCCCTTCGGGCCCGCAGACCTTCGGTCCCGAAGGCGAGCCCACCGAGGCCAGCTTCCAGATCCTCAGCTACGACGCTGACAACCAGGTCTACGGCGAGATTGCGCCGGAGTACCGCTTCGCCAAGATCTGATCTGACCAGATCTGATCTGACCACGAAGGCAACCGGAAAGGGGGGCCGCCCGCAAGGGTGGCCCCCCTTTCGCGTCCGGGGACGAGACCGGCGCACATCGGCCACGAGGGCGCGCCGCGGACTGACCGTGCCTCCAGGTATTTGGCCCGCGGGGGCTCAGCGGGCTTTGACGAGGGTGCCGAGGTAGAGCTCGATCACCTTCGGGTCGGCCAGCAGCTCGCGGCCGGTACCCGTGTAGGCGTTGCGACCCTGGTCGAGCACGTAGCCGCGGTCGCAGATCTGCAGGCAGCGGGCGGCGTTCTGCTCGACCATGATGATGCCGACGCCCGAGTTGTTGACTTCCTTCACCCGCTCGAACACCTGGTCCTGCAGCAGTGGCGAGAGGCCAGCAGAGGGCTCGTCGAGCAGCAGCACCGACGGCTCCATCATCAGCGCTCGGCCCATCGCCAGCATCTGGCGCTCACCACCCGACAGCGAGCCTGCGGGCGAGCTGATCCGCTCACCGAGGCGAGGGAAGATATCGAGCACGAAGGTGCGCCGGGTGCGGTACAGCGACGGTTTCTGGTAGCAACCGAGCTCGAGATTCTCGTCGACCGTCAGGCTGGGGAACACGTTGTTGATCTGCGGCACGTAACCGATGCCACGGCGCACGAGGGCGTTGGCCTTCATACCGGTGACGTCCTCGCCGCGCAGCTTGACCGTGCCGGAGCTGACGTTGAGCAGGCCGAACAGCGCCTTCAGCATCGTCGACTTGCCGGCGCCGTTAGGCCCGATGATGCCGATCAGCTCGCCCGCAGCCAGCTCGATGCTGGCCCCGTTGAGGATGTTGACACCGGGCACGTAGCCGGCAACGACACTGTCGACGTGGACGATCAGTTCGTCGTCGCTCATGCCGTGTGCTCCCCGGTGAGTGCTGCGTGGGAGGTGCCCAGGTAGGCGTCGATCACGGCCGGGTTGGCGCCGACGGAGGAGGCACGCCCTTCGGCCACGACGATGCCCTCGGCCATCACCACCACCCAATCGGAGATGTCGCGCACCACGTCCATGTCGTGCTCGACGAACACGACGGTGATGCCCTGCGAACGCATGCGCTTCACGTGGCCGAGCAGCGACTGGGTGAGGGCCGGGTTCACACCTGCCATTGGCTCGTCGAGCATGATCACCTGCGGGTCGGTCATCATGCTGCGGGCCATCTCCAAGAGCTTGCGCTGGCCGCCGGACAGCGCGCCGGCGAACTCGTGCTGCATGTGGACCATGTTGAACTCGTCGAGGATCTCCAGCGCCTTGGCCTCGATGGCCTTTTCCTGGTGTTTCCACAGGGGCGGCAGCAGCGCCTTCCACATGCTCTCGCCGGCCTGCAACTGCCCCGCCAGCTTCATGTTCTCCAGCACGCTGAGCTTGGCCAGCACCTTGGTCAGCTGGAACGTACGAACCATCCCACGTTTGGCCAGGAGGTGCGGCGCCACGTTGGTGATGCGCGCGCCGTCGAAGTAGACCTCGCCCTGGTCTGGCCGGTCGAAGCCGCTGAGGAGGTTGAAGAAGGTGGTCTTGCCGGCCCCGTTGGGGCCGATGAGCGCGGTGATGGCCCCACGCTGGATCTGCATGGTGGCCACGTCGACCGCTGTCAGGCCACCGAAGTGCCGCTGCACACCGGTGGCCACGAGGATCGGGTCGGGCTTGGGCGAGCCGGGCTCCTCAATGCAGTCGTCGAACGCATGAGCTGCCGGATTCGGCCAATCGGTGTCGCGCACCCGGCCGGCGCCGCCGCCGCCGGCGGTCTTGCCGAACTCCACGAAGTCGTCACTTTCGGGCATCGATCGCGATCTCCCTCTTGTCGCCGAAGATGCCCTGCGGCCTGAAGATCATCAGGGACATCAGGCCTAGGCCGACCAGCATGAACCGCACCTGGCCCACCTGCACGCCGTCCATGATGCTCTCCGGGATGTGATCGTTGGTGACGCCTTCCTTCAACAGGTTCTCCACGCCCGACAACAGCATCCAGAACAGCACGCCGCCGATGACCGGGCCCCAGACCCGCCCGAGGCCACCGAGAATGGCCACCGTCAGGGCGAAGAAGGTGAAGGCACGGCTGTAGTTGTCGGGCTGCACCGAATTGTTGGAGATGGCGTAGAACATGCCGGCAACCGTGCCGAACAGGCCGCCAAGCATCAGGCTCTGCATTTTGAAGCGGAAGATGCTCTTGCCCATCGCCCGGGCGGCGTTCTCGTCCTCGCGCACCGACTTCAGCACACGCCCCCAGGGGCTGTTCACCAGTCTCCACATGACCAGCACCGCCAGCAGCACCAGCGTCCAGCCGATGGCCATCTCCCACAGGTCGCCACCGGTGAAGCGCAGGTCGAGCGGGCCGATCTCGAAGCCGTACTTGGCCGATGTGGTCATCGGATTCCATGCCTGGAAGTCGTCGGCGAACCCGTTGATGCCGTTGGTGCCGCCGCTCCAGTCCTTGAACTTCTGGTACTTCATCACCAGGCGGATGATCTCCGCTGCAGCGATGGTGACGATGCCCAGGTAGTCGGCTCGCAGCCGCAGAGTGGGCATGCCCAACAGCAGGGCCAGCACCACACCGCACCCCAGGCCGACGAGGATGCCCACCGGTAGCGGCAGGTCGTAGTAGCTGGTGGAGATGCCCACGCCGTACGCGCCGACCGCCATGAAGCCGACCTGGCCGAAGTTCATCAGGCCCGTGTAGCCCACGTGGAGGTTCATTCCGATGGCAGCGAGGATGTAGATGATCGCGGTCTGCGTGATGCCCGACCGGAACGTGTTGCTGATGATCAGTGACCAATCCATCGCTTATCCAATCCGCTCGCGGCGACCGAAGAGCCCCTGTGGGCGAACCATCAGGATGACGATCATCAGGAACAGCGCAGGCACGGTCTGCAACTCGGAAGGCCACCACACGGTGACGGTGAGGATGGCGACGCCGACGATGATGCTGCCGGCCATCGCGCCGAAGGCGGTACCCAGCCCGCCGAGCGTGACCGAGGCGAACACGAGCAGCAGCAGTTGCTGGCCCATGGTCCAGCTGACGGTCTCACTGACACCCTGGAAGACGGCGCCGAGGGTGACCAGCGCAGCGCCAAGGGTCCAGACGAGGGTGATGATGCGATCCACGTCGATGCCTGTGGATGCCGCCAGGTCGGGATTGTCACTGACCGCCCTCATGGCCTTGCCCAGCCGTGTATAGCGCAGGCCCAGCGCCACGGCGACCAGGATCAGGGCGCTGAGCACCATGATGATGATCTCTTTCGGGCTGAGCGAGATCGGCCCGAAGCTGATGCTCTTGGTCTGCACGCTGTAATCGGCGTACTTCGCCGGGCGATCGCCGAACTGGTACAGAATCGCGTACTGCATGAACAGACCGAGACCGATGGAGACGATGCTCATCGCGATCAGGCCCGTGTTGCGTTTCCGCAAGGGCCGCCACAGCCCGCGGTCGATGAGGGCACCGGCACCGGCACCGATGACCATCGCCAGGACCGCAGCCAGCACCAGCGGCACCCCGAACGTGACGTTGAACATCCAGGCCAGCACGGCGCCGAGAGTGATCATCTCGCTATGAGCGAAGTTGACCAGGCCGGTGGTGCCGTAGATCAGCGACAGGCCGATGGCGCACATGCCGATGATGAGGCCGAACTGCAGGCCGTTGACGGCCAGGCGGGCCATGCGCTCGTACCACGGGTCGCCACGCGAGGGCACGCCGGCGGTGGCCGCGTCACCCTCAGCGAGGTTGAACAGGATCGCCTTCGATTGGCCCTCCGCCAAACGCACCGGCAACGTCTGCTTGGTGGCATCGACCAGGCCGACACCCGCGGGCAACGTCTCCAGCACCAACCGCACGGCGTAGTCGCCGGCGCCGGCAGGCATCTCGAACACGAACGTGCCCTCGGCATCCGAAGTGGCACTGCCGAGCAGCTCGCCGAGCTCTTCCACCTTGCGCCCGTCGATGGACAGGGTGGCGCCGAACACCTCGACCACGGCGCCTTCCACCGGAGTGCGCGCATTCGGCGCGCTGGGGTCGGGGGTCTCGGGTTTGAACTGCAGCGTGCCACTGACCACCTGCCCGTTTGGCAACGGCGCGTGAGGCATCGCAGCGTCGGCTGAGGTCGGCGCGGCAAGGGAAAGGACAGCGGCCCCGACAAGGCCGAACAGATACCAGCGAGACATTGGGGCGTACTCTACACACAGTGCCCGACTGGCTCGAACGTCCCCGATTGCGTCGCTGCAGCCTGCTGAACAGCATGGTGTGCGCTGTGTTGATCACCGCCTGCGCGGGCGGTTGCGGCAGCTCCGCGCCCTCGTCGGCGCCGGCTCCGCAGGCTGCCGCCACTGCCATCACGGTGTGCGGGCTGCTTCGTGCGTACGACAACGACAGCGCCGACATCGCCAACGGCGCGGCGGCACAGGTGAGCAACGGCGACGACCCCGTCGCGCGCCGCGATGCCGTGCTCACCGGGTTTGACGAGCTGATCGCCCGCACGGCCCGGCACGGCACAGACGTGGGCCAGCTGCGGGCCGCGGCGCTGGTGCAGGGCCCCGAGCTGACCGCCGACCTGGTGCTGGGCGCCCAGCAGGCAGCCGACGAGCTGGCCGAGGAGAGGGCAGCGTTCGCCACCCTGTCCGGCATCACCGACGGCGACATGACCGGCCGTGTCGGCCAGTTCTTCAACGCGCTGGAGAAGTCGATGTCGGTGATCGAGCCGGCGGTCACCGACTACGCCTCCGACGAGCTGCTGCAGGCGTTCCGCGACGAACCCACCTGCCGCTTCGTCATCCAGCTCTAGCTCCTTCAGCTCTAGCCTGGCAGCGTGAGCCACTCCGACAGCACTCCTCCCGTCAACACCACGACGGACAGCGCGCAGGACCGCACGACGGCCGTGCCCCAGCCCACGCTGCCGGCGCCCGAGCCCGACGAGTGCGAGGTGCTCCTGATCCGCCACGGCCGCTCGGCCGATGTGGTGCCGGGCAGCCCCGATTCGGTCGACCCGCCGCTGCACGTGATCGGTGTGCGGCAGGCGCAACTGCTGGCCGAACGGCTGGCCGGCAAGACCCTCCACGCGGTGTACAGCTCGCAGCTCGCCCGAGCGCTGCAAACCGCCGCCCCCCTGGCCGCCGCCCGCGGGCTGCAGACGGTGGTGTTCCGCGACCTCGAGGAGGTGCGCTTGGGCGCGTGGGGCAACGGCGAGTTCCGCCGCCGCGCCGCCGTGCGCGACCCCGAGTGGGTGGCCTGGAGCCGCACCGGTCGCTGGGACGGCATTCCGGGCGCAGAGGGCGACGACGCCTTCCGGGCACGAGTGTCCGGCGTGATCGACGCGCTGGCGGCGCGACACCCCGGCCAATCGATCGCCGTGGTCGCCCACGGCGGGTCGATCAACGCCTACCTCGCCCACCTGCTGGGAATTCATCGCTCGATGGTGCTGACGGTGGAGAACACCAGCGTCACCAAGATGCGGGTGGGCCCGCACGGCCCGACCATCGTCACGGCCAACGACTGCCACCACCTCTACGACCCGGTCCTCGCTTCCACCTGACGAGTTCGCTAAGCTGTCGGCCAGGTGGAGACCTACTGAGCTCAGCTCGGCTATTCCCGGAGGTCCACCATGAACGGCGTTCTCGTGCAGTTCAAAGCCGCGGCTCGCATCGCGGCGTATCTCGTCGTGGCGTACGTGGCGATCAGGCTCTGGCAAGATCCGGCCGGCGCGGCTCGCGGCACCATGGGGTTCATCGAAGGCATCGGCCGCTTCTTCGCCGCGCTCATCGACAAGGTCGGCGAGTTCGTGCGCGCGCTGACCGAGTAGCCGAGCCGATTCGGCGCGGCGCGGCTTAGCGCGCCACCGCCTCGTCCAACATCTCCGCTGCCGGCGTCGACAGCTTGCTGGTGGCGCACCACAACCAGGCTGTGCAACCCGTCAGCGTGGCCGCGCCCGCCAGGTGCACCGCCACCAGGCCCACCGGCAGCCCGGTGTTGTACTGCAGGTAACCGACACCGCCCTGGACCAAGGCCGTCACCAGCCAGGCGGTGAGTGGGGCGTCCAGCACCTCACGGTCGTGCCGCAGGCGGCGCAGGTGCCACAGCAGAGACAGCGCGATCGCGACGGTGACCCACACGACCGCGCTGTGCACACGGGTGGCCCATACCAGTGCGTTGCCGTTGATGTCGCACTCACTGCCGAAGAAGCGACGGGCGGCACCTTCCGCCAGGCAGATGCCGTCGGGGTCGCGCAGGGCCTCACCGGCATGCGGGCCGGTTCCGGTGACGACGGTGCCGGCGACGACGGCGATCATGGCCCACACGGCCAGCAGGCGCACACGGCGGCGGATGCGGGGCACCACGGCACTCACGCGGCGGCCACGATCGCCTTCGCCGGAACGCACCAGCATCATCACCGAGGCCCAGATCAGCACCACCGACAGCACCATGTGCACCTGCACCCAGGCCGGATTCAGCTTGGTCCAGACCACGATCGCCCCGACGATGCCCTGCGCGGGCACGCCGATCAGCATCACCAGGCCCAATACCAGCAGGTCGCGTCGGCGAGGCCGGCGGAACCAGGCAGCCAGGGCGGCCAGCAGCACGGCGAAGCCCACCAGGAACGTGACGAAGCGGTTCACCTGCTCGATCGCGGCGTGCTTGTTGGAGACGTCGATGAACTTCGAGTCGTTGCAGTTCGGCCAGTCGTTGCACCCCAGGCCGCTGCCCGTCAGGCGCACCAGGCCGCCGCTGACCACGATGGCACTGAGCAGCACCAGGGCACCGACACAGATGCTGCGGAACTCCTTGGGCGTGAACCCGTCATTGCGCACACGGTGGCCGAAGGCCCGCACCCGCCCCCACGCCGATCTCAGGAGTGTCATGCGGCGAGGCTGTGTCATTCCGCAAGGCTAGGGCGCGCCACGGTGATGGGACCAAACTCCGCCCTCGCTACGGTTCGCAGCGTGCTGACCAGCTACGACGACTTCCCCATCCACCAGGCCTCGGTGCCCATCGCACACAGCGCCACCGGCGACCTCAACCAGTACGACCGCTACTTCTTCAACGGCTACTCACGCGACGGCGGCATCTACTTCGGCGCGGCGATGGGGCTGTACCCCAACCGCCACGTGGCCGATGCCTCGTTCAGCGTGGTGCACCAGGGCCGCCAGCTCAGCGTGTTCCGCAGCCAGCGTGCGCCGCTGGACCGGCGCGATGCAACGACGCTGGGCCCGATCGTGGTAGAGGTGGTGCAGCCGTTGCAGACCCTGCGGCTGACCGTGGATGCGCCCGAGCACGGGTTGCGCGCCGACCTGACGTTCGACGGCCGTTCGCCCGCGATCGAGGAACCGCACTTCTTCGAGCGGGTGGGGCTGCGCACGTTCTTCGACTACACGCGGTTGACCCAGTTCGGTTCGTGGAGCGGGTGGATCGAGATCGAAGGCGTGCGCCACGAGGTGCGGCCCGACGACGTGTGGGGCAGCCGCGACCGCTCGTGGGGAGTGCGGCCGGTGGGCGAACCTGCGGCCACTGGCGCGCCGGTGCAGGTGCCGCAGTTCTTCTGGCTGTGGGCGCCGGTGAACTTCCCGTCGCTGTCCACCCACTTCGACGTCAACGAGTACGGCGACGGCCGCCGCTGGCACGAGACCGGCGCCATCGCCCCCGTTGGCCACCCGGCACGGCTGACGCGCACAGTGGAGTG
>JAUSLQ010000007.1 GCA_030645675.1 Actinomycetota bacterium
ATCGACCGCGAGGTGAACCGCCACATCGCGTTCGGGGCCGGGCCGCACCGCTGCCTCGGCTCGTACCTCGCCCGCGCCGAACTGAAGATCGCCGTGGAGGAGTGGTTGGCCCGCATCCCGAACTACCACGTGGCCGACACCTCGACGATCGAGCAGCACGCCGGTGGCGTGGCCGGCTACGGCCGCCTCGACCTGGCCTGGTGACCCAGCGCTCGCACGCGCCGGCTTCGGGGAGGGCGGTGCAGGCTCCGCTTCGTCAGCGTGAGGCGAGGCCGCCGAGCAGTGACTCCATCGCGCCCACGGCGAGTTCGCGGGCGACCTGCGGGTCGTCGGCGTTGGCGATGAACAGCGCCGCCTCGTCCACCGACGCAAGCAGGATGTGAGCCAGTGCGCTCACCGGCTGAGGGCGCAGGGTGCCCTCTGTGATCGCAGCCTCCAGCAGGCCCTGGATGGCACCGAGCCCGTACTGCGCCTCCAGCGTGCGCCACTCCTGCCAGCCCAGCACGGCCGGGCCGTCGATCAGCAGGATGCGCTGCACCTCGGGCGTGAGCGAGGCGTCGAGGAAGCCGGTGAGGCCCGTACGCAGGCGCTCGAACGAGTCGGTGGCCACGAGTTGGCCCGAGTTGGCCAGCAGATCCTGCTCGACCGCTTCGAACACCGCCAGGAACAACGCCTTCTTGTCGGTGAAGTGGTGATACAGCGCGCCGCGTGTGACCTTGGCCTCCTGCACGATCTCCTCCGTGCCGGTGTTGAAGTAGCCCTTCTCCACGAAGACCCGCCGAGCGACGGCGATGAGCTTGGCTCGTGTCGCTTCTGCCCGCTCCGCGATCAAGGCCGAGCGAACCGCGCCCTGCGCGGCCGGCCGGGTGGTGGGGGTTTGACGAGGTGGCACACAGCCATTATGGTCGACATACAGCCTGTATGTGCACTCGGCATCTGCGGCGTGATCAAAGGGGTTCGAGATGTCGGAAGCGATGAGGATCGTGCAAGAGTTCTGCGACCGGATGGTGAACCGCGACGCCGAGGCGTTGCGCGGGTTCATCGCCGACGACGCGGAGTACCAGAACGTGGGCATGCCCGCGTCGGTGGGTGTCGATGCGATCCTCGCGAACCTGGCCGGCCAGATCGGGATGTTCCCCGATTCGTACGAGTACGTGATGAAGAACATCGCGGTCAATGGCGATGTGGTGCTCACCGAGCGGCTCGACATGATCCGCACGCCAGGCGGCGCCGTTCTGGGCGTGCCGGTGATGGGCACGTTCGTGGTGCGCGACGGCAAGATCCGCCGCTGGCACGACTACTTCGACACCGGCCTGCCGATGAAGATGATGACCGGCGAAGACGTCACTGCGCTCGTCCCCCTCGAGTACTGAGCCGGCCATGAGCGACGTGGAGCAGATGTGCGTGGTGGTCGACGGTGCGACGGTTCGCTACCGCAGCATCGGTGAGGGGCCGGCCGTCGTGTTCGTGCACGGCGTGTACGTCGGCGGTTCGCTGTGGCAGCCGGTGGTCGAGCAACTCGACGGGTTCCGTTGCATCGTGCCCACTTGGCCGTTCGGTGCGCACGCCGACCCGGCGCCTGACGCCGACGTGTCGGCGCGGGCGGCCGCCGCCCGCATCCCCGCCTTCCTGGAGGCGCTGGACCTTCACGACGTCACGCTGGTGGGCAACGACACCGGCGGCGGGCTGTGCCTCGCCTCGCTGGCCACCGGGCACCCGGGGCTCCAGCGCATCGGTCGGCTGGTGCTCACCAACTGCGACAGCTACGAGCACTTCCCGCCCAAGGGTTTCGACAAGCTCGTCGCGGTCTGCCGTCGCGCCAGTCTCGTCGGTGCGGGCTTCATCCGCTTCCTCGCCTCCGGCGTTGGTCGCAGGTTCTTCCTGAAATCCGTCTGCGCGCACCCGCCCAGGGGCGAGGCCGCCGACCGCGTGTTCGAGGCCTTCGCCACCAGCAAGGCCGCTCGCAAGGATGCGCTGCGCACCACGCAGTCGCTGGAGCCCAGCGTGACGCTCGATGCGGTCGATTCGCTGAAGGCGTTCACCAAACCGGTGCTGCTGGCGTGGGGCGCCGACGACAAGCTGTTCCCGCTCGCCCACGCCGAACGCCTGCAGACCGACTTCCCCAACGCCACGCTGCACCCGATCACTGATGCGAAGGCGTTCGTGATGCTGGATCAGCCCGCCGCGCTTGCGGCCGCGATCGCAGATTTCGCCGCGCCCACCACCGCCTGACGCTGCATTCAATCCGCCACCGGCCTGAGGCGAGCTCGCCGCCCGGTGCCGCGCGCCCACATTGCCGGGTCATGTCATCGGCCCGCAAGGTTGCCCACGGTAGGGGTATGACATGAAGGCTCAGCCGAGACGTTGGACCCTGGTCGCGCGCTGCTCGTCGTACAAGGCTGGATGTCGTGAGATGCGGAAGGCCCCAAGCCATCGCGTTCGTGGTCGTGCTCGCGCTGGGCATGGCGGGGTGTGGAGAGAGCGGCAGCGGCAGCCCGACCGAGCCATCGACCACGCTGACGCAGAGCACGTTCCCCTCCGACACGCAGTCACCCGGTACGACGGCTCCGGCAAGCGCCCTTGATCCTGACGACCTGCTCGACGAGCTGCGCGAGTCGTACGGTGCGCCCGGTGCGATGGCGTTCCTCCGTGCGAGTGGCACCGAGTGGTTCGGTCGGTCGGGGTCCGCCGACCTGGCCGGCACCGAACTGACCACGACCACGCGGTTCCGGATCGCCAGCATCACGAAGACAGTCGTGGCGTTCCTCGTGCTCGACGCGGTGAGCAGAGATGAGGTGTCGCTCGACGACGAGGTGAGCCAGTACGTGCCTGACGTGCTCCGTGAGCAACCGCCGATCACCGTACGGATGCTCCTCGATCACACCAGTGGCATCTTCAACGTCGGCGACGAGGGCGACATCGCCGCCGACGTCGAGAACCTGACCGATCCTGCCTTGCAGGCTCAGGCTCGCGACATCGGAGCGAGGTACCTGGGCGGGGAGCATGTCAGCCTTCCGGCCGAGCTGTTCGTGGCGCTCGCCGAGACCCACGACCGCTACTTCGAGCCGGGTGGTGGCTACCACTACAGCAACGTCAACTACCAGCTGGCTGCGATGGTGCTGGAGCGGGTCACCGGCGAAACGCTCGGCGAGCTGGTACGAACGCGGCTCGTGGGGCCGCTCGGCCTGCAGCACACCTCCATCGCTCCGGACGACGCCGGGATCCCCGAGATGCATGGGTATGGCCTCGACGCCGCGGACGGCTCGTTGGTGGACCTGACCGCGGACTTCCTCGCGCTCGGCAACGGTGGCGGTGGCGGCGTGATCTCCACGCCTGAGGAGCTCCTGATGATCATGCAGGCGATCGTCGGAGGTCAGCTGCTCCCGCAGTCGCTCACCGACGAGATGCAGCACGCCACGAGCCAGTCCTACGGTTCGTACGGCCTCGGGTTGGGGCGGTACGAGTTGTCGTGCGGCACCTTCTACGGCCATGGCGGTTCGGTGAGCGGCACCCAGTCGATCGCGCTTGCTGATGACGATCGCCCGGCGGGCGTGGTGGTCGTCGTCAACCTCCGCAGTGATGCCGACCCCAACCTGCTGGCGCTCGCCGAGTCCCTGCTGTGCGCTGGCGCCTGAAGTCGCCCGCTGCTGGCAATCCCGCGCCTCGCTACCGGGGTAGCCATCACCTTTCGTCGGCCTTCGAGCTCCGCACGGTTGCTCAGGTGTCGATCTTGGAGAGCGTCGCCGAGTCGAGGCTGACGACCCACAGGTAGGTGCCGTCGAACGCCATCGATCGTGGGAAGCCGCCGACGTCGAGCGTTGCGAGCACCGTGGAGGTGGCCGGGTCGATCTTGGACACCGTGTTCGAGCGCGCATTCGTCACCCAGAGGTAGGTGCCGTCGAACAGCAGGTCGTGCAATCCATCACCAACGGCGACGCTGCCGGCGTTCGTCCCGTTCGTCGGATCGATCTTCGTCACGCTCGACGTGGTGGCGTCGCCGACCCAGAGGTACCGACCGTCGAAGGCAAGGCCGGACGGATAGACCCCGACCTCGATGGTGGCGACGACGCCGACGGTGAGCGGATCGATCCTCGACACGACGTTCGACTGAAGGTCGATCACCCAGAGCGACGAACCGTCGAACACCATCTCTGCGGGGATGCCGACGGCGACCGTGGCAACGATGGTTCCGGTGGTGGGATCGATCTTCGACAGCAGGTCGGCCTGAGGATGGGAGACCCACAGGGAGACACCGTCGAAGGCAATCCCATACGGGCCCGGAGCAACAGGAATCACCAGGTTGACGGTCCCGGTCGCGGGGTCGATCCTGGACACGGTGTCGGCGGCGGAGCCACCGGCGAGCCACAGATTGGCGCCGTCGAACGCAACACCTGCCGAGAAGTTGGGCAACGTGGAGACGGTGAGACCGTTCGTCGGGTCGATCTCGTCCACCTTGCTCGGCCCGATCGTCGATCCGTAGATGGTCACCCAGAGGTGCCTGCCGTCGTAGGCGATGTGCTGCGGGATGCGGTCGACGGTGAAGGTGGCCACGACACGCGACGTGTCGGCGACGAGCGAGCCGGTCGTGGTCGAGCCGGAGGGTGCTGTCGTTGGGGACACAGTTGGGGACACGGTTGGGGACACGGTGGGGGACACGGTTGGTTCGGCCGGCTGGCTCGTGGGGGTGCTCGACGGCGACGTGGCCGTGTCGCTCTGATCAGCCCGGATCCACAGGAACGCCCCGAGTGCCCCGAGCCCCACGAAGAGCACTGCGGCGATCGCGCCCGTCGCGATCCAGACCGAGGGCCTCGCCCTGCTCGTGGATGCGGGTGGCGTGGCAGGGGCCGCGGGCGGTGGGGAAGGGGAGGCAGGCGCCGGCGCTGCCGGTGGGGCAGGGGCCGCGGGTGGGCTAGGGGCCGGCGCGGTCGGTGTGGGCGCGACCGGTGCCGGCAACGCATCCAACCACGAGGCTTGATCGGCAGTGGGCGGAACGACAGGTGGCGGGCCGACAGTGGGCGGAACGGCAGTGGGCGGAACGGCAGTGGGCGGAACGACAGGTGGCGGGTCGACAGTGGGCGGAACGACAGTGGGCGGAACGACAGTGGGCGGGGGCAGCGGCGAGCCCGCAGCCGGCACTCGGCGGTGCTCCAGCGAGCCGAACCAGATCCGGATGCCGATGGTGAACGCGACGAATGCCGCGACCGTGCCGATCACGACCCGCACGTTGGTCGACTCGAGCGACTGGGCGAGGTCGCCGCGCGGGTTGACGAGCGTGTGGAAGAACAGCGCGGTGACGGCGAGCATGCACACCCACCACGCCGTGGGATGGTGGCGGCGAAGGGTGGTGCCTTCGCTGCCGGGGAAGGTGAGCAGGTTGGCGAAGAGGTTCTCGACTGCGACCGCGAAGACGAGCACGAGGAGTGACACGGCGGCGGCGATCGCGCCCTGGGTGAAGCCGCGTCCGCCGTCGAGTTGGGCGTCCAGTGGGGTGGCGATCACCCACGCTCCGACCGCGACCGCTGCTGTGGTGCCGAGTCCGATGCGGGCGAGGCGCAGCTCGTCGCGGTCATCGACCTCGTCCTCCAGGGAGAACGCCTCGGGCGTGCCGATCATCAGCCCGGGGATGAGACCGGCGACCTTGGTGAGTGCAACGGATCCGATGGCGAACAGCACCAGAGCCGGCTTCACCACCAGACGTGCGGGCACGCCCCACCGATGTGCCGAACGGAGCTCGACCATGTCGTCGGTGGTGCCGACGACACCGAACGCGATCGTCATCACGACCAGGACGAACAGGCCGGAGATCGTCCACGGGCGCCAGCCGTCCTCGAGGAACGAGAACAGAACGCCGTAGAACAGCAGCACGCCGACCGTGCGCAGGAACCCGGCGAGCGCACCGGATCTGCGGACGAGTGCATCGTCGGCAGACGCCCACCATCGCCCGACCGCGCGGGCCGGCCGCCACATGTGCTCGAGCACGTCCTCGTGGGCCACGAGCGTGGTGTTGAGCATGCGCATGGCGATGGACAGAGCGATCACTGCGGCCGCCGCGAGCACGAGGTTGGCGAGCACCACGGACGGTTCGGTCGAGACATCGCCCGCGGTCGGGATGCTGTTCGCGACTCTGGGCGAGAACGTGCCGACGGGCCGGTACGCACCGGGTGCGGCAAGCCCCAAGGCGTCAGCGAGGTGTGTGTCGACGTGACGCGCAGCGCCGAGGAAGTCGACCTGGGCCCGACCGCCGCCTACGTACTGGTGCACGAGCAGGGCCAGGTAGTCACCGCGAACCGACAGGACGAACTGCGTGGTGGCCTCGGTCCAGGAGGTGCCGAGGATGTTCGTGACCACGACCGAGTCCGACGCCAGCCGGCTGTCGACAGCGAAGCCCACCGCCGCTTCACCGATCCCGGTCGTGTCGAGGAGCCGGGGCTCGCTGGTGTCGACGTAGAGGCTGAACGATGGTGCCAGGTCGTCGGCCAAGGCACCGGCGTCGGACATCTCGTGCGTGATTCCCACACGCTCGGGCTCGATGAGCGGCCCGACCACGACCAGTTCGATCAGCTCGTCATCGCCGGCGTTCGCGTAGACCAGGTACTGCTGCAACGTCGCGACCTCGAGCGACCGCTCCAGCGCCGTGCCCACCTGCTTGGCCGATCCGCCCACCTCCTCGAGTTGGTCGGCAGGAACGAGGGTGAATCCGTCGGGCAGATCGGCGACCTCCAACGTCACGGTCGACAGATCCGGCTCGCCGCCTGAGTCGGCACGGGCCGGTGCGCTCGTCACGCCGAGGATGCAGACGGCGGCTGCGGCCGCGGCAAGCGGCCACGCGGCTCGGCGCGTCACCATGGCGACACCTCCGACATCTCGATGGCCACAGGTCCATCGCGAGCGTCCACCCGCACCCGTGGAACGCATAGGGGCCAACGTCACCTCCGCCGCAGGCGCGCCAGGGCGCGCGTGCGGGCAACGGGCCGGAGGCCGTGTTCAGCGAGCCGGTTCGAACAGGGGCAGGGCGACGTCGGCGAGGGCCTCGAACACCACGCTGACCGGCATGCCGATGCGCACGTCGGTTGGCGGGCAGTTGACGATGTTCGTGGTCAGCCGCACGTCGGGATCTTCGGCCAGTTCCACGATCGCGATCACGTACGGCTCGGTGGTCGCGGTCGGGCTCCAGTGCTGATGGTTGATCGTGAAGGCGGCGACGGTGGCGTTGCCACTGACCACGCGGGCGGTGACGTCGGTCGACAGGCACCCGCGGCAGCGCGCCGCCGCGGGTTGCTGCCACTTCCCGCACGCGTTGCACCGACGGATGCGGAGCTCGCCGTCGAAGCCACCGGTCCAGAACTCGCGATTGAGCGAGGTCAGCTCGGGTGGTACACGCATGGGCCCGGGGCCGTCGGGTCGGTACATCGTCATCGTCAGCTCCTCGTCACCAGCATCGCACCGGCGAAGATGCCGCCACCCGAGGCCACGACCGCGACCTCGGGGTCGTTGGGCACCTGCCGGGCGCCGCCGTCGCCCCACAGCTGCACGCACGCCTCGGGCAGGTACCCCCACCCGTGCATGCGCCCGGAGGACAGCTGCCCCCCGTTGGTGTTGATCGGCAGCTCGCCATCCAGCGAGATGCGCTGCCCTCCCTCGATGAACGGCCCGCTCTCGCCCTTGCCACAGAACCCCAGGGCTTCCATCCAGGCCATGGCGATGTACGTGAAGCCGTCGTACAGCTGAGCGACATCGACATCGGCGGGGGTGAGGTCGGTGTGCTTCCACAGGTCGGCGCCCACGTCGCGCAGCATCATCGTGGTGAGGTCGTCGAACTGGTCCCAGCTCGGTCGCGAGGCCAGCACCGTGCTGGTTGCCTCGATGTTCAGCGGCCGGCGGCGCAGCCCGCTGGTGCTGTCGTCGGCCGACAGCACCAGCGCGCAGGAGAAGTCGATGGGGATGTCGCAGTCGAACAGGCAGAACGGCTCGGTGATCATGCGCGCGTTGAGGTAGTCGTCCATCGTCAGCGGCGTGCTGTAGATGCTCTTCTCGTACAGGCCGGCGTTGCGTCGCTGCACGATGGGGATCTGGGCCATCTGCTCGCGGGTGGTGCCGTACAGGTGGAAGTGGCGCTGCGCGTACATCGCGATGTGGTTGCCCGCGGATGGGGCGCCGAACGGCATCCACCACTCGGTCGGGCCGCTGACTCGTTGGGGCATCGCCGTCGCCGAACCGGGCATCGACCCGCCCTTGCCCAGGGTGGTGCGCACGGTGCCTTCGCACGACGAGTGGAACACCACCACGTGGCGGGCCCGCCCGGTCTCGATCGCCATCATCGCTTCGAAGATCGCGCTGATCTGCGACGGGCCGATGCCGACGTTGGCGAACCAGCGCACGTTCAAGCCGATCTCGTCGATCACCTCCATCACGCCCGCCGAGCCCTCGATCTGGAACGCGGCGATGCCGTCGATGTCGTCGCGGGTGAGGCCCGCGTCGGCGATCGCGTTCAGGACACCCTCCACCGCCAGGTCTCCAGGACTGCGGTACAACGCTCTTCCGACGGCAGACGAGCCGACGCCGGTGATGCACACCCCCACATGCGCCCCTTTCGTTCGTGGTCGATTATGGGGCACGAGCGCCGGTCGCGACGAAACGGCGGGCGCTACCCCGCCAAGGCGCGCAGTTGCTCGGCGAGCACTTCCGGGATCACCGGGTTGAAGTACTCGCCACCGGCCACTTCGGCGGCGGCGATGAACCGGGGAACGCCCGCACTGCGCCACGGCGACACGATCTCGATGTTGAACCACGCCTGCGGCCACGGGCCGCCGTCGGTGGGGCGCTGGTTCAGCCACATCATGTACGGCAGCGGCCGGCCGTACAGCCGGTCCAGCCTGCCGAGCACATCGACCAGAGTGGTCGCCAGCGCGGCGCGCCCCGGCGGAGCGAGCGCGACCAGATCGGGCACCTGATCGCGCGGTGCGATCGACAGCGCGATCGGGAACACGCCCGCGAACTGGACTGCGGCGACCCAACCGTCGTGCTCGCACACCAGGCGCTCTCCAGGGGCAAGGTCGGGCGACCAGTTGGCGGCCAGCAAGCGCCCCGGCCGTTCGGGCACGTGGTCGTAGGCGTAGATCTGCCCGTGCGGGTGGGCGATCGTGGCGCCCACCTCCGGGCCACGGTTCTCGAACACCAGCACGTAGTCCACGTCGTTGCGGGCGCCCAGCTCAGCCGTGCGCTGTGCCCACAGCTCGATCACCTTGCAGGCGCCGTCGACGCCCAGCGAGGCGAACGTCGCATCGTGCTGCGGCGTGTACAGCACCACCTCGCAGCGATCGCCCGGCATCGCCGGCCAGCGGTTCGTGAACCACCGCACGTCGTAGTCATCGGGTGCCTCGCGCCCACCGGGGCAGAACGGGCAGCCTGTGCCGGGCAGGTTGGGCCGCGCCTGGCGCGTACCCACCACGTGCACGACGGTGCCCAGGTACACGTCGGTGCGCACGTCGGGCGGTTCGTACGGAGGCTCGGTCATCGCACTCGCGACCGTATCGAACGCGCTCGCCCCGGCCGGGCTCGCGTGGGTTCGTGTGCGCAGCGTCGCTCGCGGCGCGACACAGCGCACGCGACCTCGCCGGCCGCCCTACGGCAGACTGGCGGCATGCGGATCGGCATCGCGCATCATCTGGGTTGGGCAGCGGCCGTAACGGCCACGGCCGGATACGAGGTGGTGGACCGGCGCAGGATCGAACTGATCGAACCCGGTGTTCCCAACGCGCCGGTGCATCACGAGGGCGGCCCATACGCCATGCACAGGGCGGCGGCGCCGCTGACGGACGACGAGCTTGCCGCCCTGGTGGCCGCCGTGCGCGCATCGGTCCGGCGGTCGACGGCCATGGCGCTGGACGGGCTGGCCCAGCTGGCCTCTGCGTGCCCGGAGCCAATCGTCTCGCTCTCGGTGCGCGCGTGGCCGGCCGGCTTCCCAGATGACATCGCCACGCAACGGCGAGTGCCCTTCGAGAGCCGCGCCGACTCGATCATGTACTGCCAGGTGCTGGCCGAGATTGCTGGCGAGCGCGGCTGGCAAGTGCACCTGTACGAGGCCAAACGGGTCGAGCAGCAAGCCTGTGTCCTCCTGGGTGTGCGCGCCGAGGAAGTGCTGCGTGCGCCGCGGGCCAGGCTGGGGTCGCCGTGGACCAGCGACCACCGCCAGGCGCTGGCGGCGACGATCGTTGCCACCTGACGTCGACCGCCCAGTCGGGTCACTCCCAGCGGAAGTTGGGCTCGCGCTTCTCGAAGAACGCGATGCGGGCTTCGTCGCTGTCGGCGTGGCGCTTCACCCGGCCGGTGTAGTCCTGCTCGAGGCGGTAGCCATCCTTCAGCGACATCGACTCCACCCGGTTCGCCGACTCCTTGGCAAGGCGCACCGCGATGGGGCTCTTCTGCGAGATCGGGCGGGCGATCTGCATCGCCGCCTCCAGCAGATCCTCCGCCGGCACAACGGCTTCCAGCGCCCCGCGGCGGTACAACTCGTCGGCGCCGACGGCCTCACCGGTGAGGAACATCCGCTTGGCGAGGTACTGGCCGACGAAGCGCTGGGTGTGCCGCACCCCGCCCAGCACGCCGACGTTGATCTCGGTGAGTGCGAACGTCGCGGTGTCGGCGGCCACCACCAGGTCGCAGTTGGCGATCAGCGCGACCCCGACACCGATGGCCTTGCCCTCGACCGCGCCGATGACGGGGATGCCGCAGTCCAGCACGGACCAGAAGCACTCGCGCACGATGCGGCCCGGGTCGACGTGGTAGCGGGCGTCGATCTGCGGGCCACCGTCCTCGAAGCGGCCGTCGGGCCGGTAGCGCTTGGGCGAGTCCTTCAGGTCGACGCCGCCACAGAACACCTTCACCCCGGGGGTGGCGCGCAGGATGGCCACCGACGCCTCGCGGCCGGCACTGAGCTCGTCGAACACCGACGCCAGCTCGGCGAACGTGGCGTGGTCGAACGAGTTCACCGGCGGGCGGTCGAGCGTGACGACCGCGATCCGGTCGGAGATCTCTACGTGCAGATGACCCATGGTTGCCTCCAACGCCGCCGTCTCGGTCGGGAAGTTGACATTAGCGTCACGTCTGTCGTCGCCCAGTGCCGGCCCGAGTGGGGCGCTCGATCCGCGGACGGGCACCATCGTGCCGCGACGGTGTTAACTGTTCACCAGATGACCACGCCACCCGATCCCGTTCGCCGCGGCCGCCCCTCCGCGGCAGAGCAATGAAGCGCAGGTTCTCCAGGCAGGGCGCCGGGCCCGACGTCGCGTTGGTGGCCGACCTCGTCGCCGCCATCGGCCGCGACAGGGTGCGCAACGACAGCGCCGAGCGCGCGCTGCTGCGTCGCGACGCATCGGTGTTCGACGACGGCGTCGCCGGGCCGGTGTGCTTCCCCGGCAGCACCGCCGATGTGCAGGCTGTGGTGCGCACTGCGCTGCGCCACGGTCGTGCCGTCGTGCCCCGTGGCGCAGGAACCGGGTTGGCCGGTGGCGCCATCCCGTTGGGTGCGCCCGTGGTGGTCTCGCTGACGCGAATGAACCGCATTCTCGACATGGACAACGACGCGCGTGTCGTGTGGGTCGAGCCCGGTGTGGTGAACCTCGACCTCACCAAGCACCTCCAGCCGCTGGGCTTCCACTTTGCGCCCGACCCGTCCAGCCAGCAGGTGTGCACGCTGGGTGGCAACGTGGCCAACAACTCGGGTGGGCCGCACTGCCTCGCCTACGGCATCACCAACGCGCACATCATCGCCATCGAGGTGGTGCTGCCCGACGGCGAGGTCGCGTTGCTGGGCGGGCTGGAGGCGGAGCCCCCCGGGTACGACCTGCGCGGCGCGTTCGTGGGTGGCGAGGGCACGCTGGGCATCGCCACGCGCATCGCCGCCCGCATCACCCCCACGGCGCCGGCAGTGCGCACGCTGCTGATGTCGTTCGCCGAGGTTCGCCATGCCGCCAACACCGTCAGTGCCGTCATCGCCGCCGGCATCGTGCCCGCGGCGATGGAGGTGATGGACCAGCGCATCACCCAGGCAGTGGAGAACTACGTGCACGCCGGCTACCCCACAGACGCCGCCGCCGTGCTGCTGGCCGAGGTCGACGGGCTGGCCGATGGTGTCGACATCGACGCGCAGGCCATCGCCCAGATCGGTCGCGAGCAGGGTGCCACCGAAGTGCGCCTGGCGCGCGACGACACCGAGCGGATGCTGCTGTGGACGGGGCGCAAGACGGCCGTCGGTGCCATCGCCCAGATCGCACCCGACTACTACCTGCACGACACGGTGGTGCCCCGCGCCAAGCTGGCCGACGTGCTGGCCCAGACGTACGAGATCGCCGAGCGCCACGGCCTCATCGTCATGAACGTGTTCCACGCCGGCGACGGCAACCTGCACCCACTGCTGCTCTTCGACGCCCGCGAGCCGGGTGTCGTCGAGCGCGTGCACGTGGCCGGTGGCGAGATCGTGAAGGCCTCGTTGGATGCCGGCGGTGTGCTGTCCGGCGAGCACGGCATCGGTGTCGAGAAGCAGGCGTACATGACGCTGCTGTTCACCGACGACGACCTCGATCACCAGAACCGGCTGCGCAAGAGCTTCGACCCCGACTGCAAGGCGAACCCCGGCAAGGTGCTGCCGTCGGGACACAGCTGCGCCGACATCCAGATGCTGACCGCGGTGCCCAAAGGGATGTGGGTATGACCGCGCCGCCGCTCGCCGCCGACCCCGTGCTGGCCGCGTTCGCCGAAGAGGTGGGCGCCACCGATGCCGTCGCCGTCGAAGGTGCGCGCACCCGCTGGGCTGTCGGTGGTGCCGTCGCCGACGGCACGCGCCTGGTGAAGGCGCCCACCGGCATCGTCCGCCACGAGGCCGAGGAGATGATCGTCTGCGTGCGCGCCGGCACGCCCGTGGCCGAACTGGCTGCGACACTGGCCCAGCGCGGACAGCGCTGCGCGCTACCCGATCATGGCGGCACCGTCGGTGGCGCGATCGCTGCCGGCGAGAACGACCTACTGGTGTTGGGCTGCGGCACGCTGCGCGCGTCGGTGCTGGAGGTGCGCTACGTGTCGGCCGAGGGCCGGCTGATCCGTGGCGGCGGCCCGACGGTGAAGAACGTCACCGGCTTCGACCTGCCGCGGATCATGGTGGGGGCACTGGGCACACTGGGCCTGATCGCAGAGGTGATCCTGCGAACGAACCCGCTGCCGGCCACGTCGCTGTGGGCGATGGCCACCGATGCCGACCCGTTCGCTGCTCGCGATGCGCTGCTGCGCCCCGCGGCCGTGCTGTGGGACGGCACGCACACCTGGGTGAACCTCGAGGGCCACGCACCCGATGTGACGGCACAGCTGGCCCTGCTGGGCACGGTGGGCCGGTTCGCCGAGGTGCAGGGGCCACCGCCGTTGCCTGCCTGCCGCTGGTCGCTGGCGCCGGGCGAACTGCGCCACCTCCACGCCCAGCAGCTGGGCGGGTTCGTCGCCTCTGTCGGTGTTGGCCTGGTGCACGCCGAGCGCCCCCAACCGTCGCGAGCCTTGCCGCCCACGGTTGCCGCGCTCAGTGCCCGCGTGAAGAGCAACTTCGATCCCACCGGCCGGCTGAACCCGGGCCGCAACCCAGGAGCCCGCTGATGGACCTCGGCATCGACGCCGACGAGCTGAACACTTGTGTCCAATGCGGGCTGTGCCTGTCGGCGTGCCCCACGTTCCGCGTCACCGGCGACGAGACGCGTTCGCCCCGTGGCCGCATCGCGTTGATGCGTCACGTGCAGCTGCGCGACGCGCCGCTGACGCCCGAGATCGTGGAGTCGCTCGAGACGTGCGTGCAGTGTCGTGGTTGCGAACCGGCATGCCCGTCCGGCGTGCCGTACGGGCACCTGATCGAGCAGGCCCGCACCACGCTGGCTGCCGCCCACCGCTCCACCCCCCGATGGCAGCGGCTCGCCTACGCGCCCTTGTCGCGGCCGCGCCTGCTGCGCGCCGGCTCTGTGGCCCTCGGCGTCGCCCAACGCCTGCACCTGGTGCCGAAGCGGCTGGGCCTCAGCGTGCGCATCCCGCTGCGGCAACGGCCGATCACGGCCTCGGGCGCCGATGTGTACCTGTTCACCGGCTGCGTGATGGACGCTTGGCAGCGCGACGTGCACCAGGCCACCAAGCGGGTGATCGAGGCCGCCGGGTTCGGGGTGATGCCGACGCTGGCGAAGGCGCCGTGCTGTGGCGCGCTGCACGCGCATGCGGGCCTCACCGACCAGACCCGCCGCCTGGCCGAAGGGATGATGGCG
This sequence comes from Actinomycetota bacterium, assembly GCA_030645675.1. GTDB lineage: Bacteria > Actinomycetota > Acidimicrobiia > Acidimicrobiales > Ilumatobacteraceae > UBA668. The sequence continues at coordinate 14,286 of JAUSLQ010000007.1, forward strand.
GCGCTCGCGCCCGAGCTGCCGATCCTCGTGGATTCGGCCGGCTGTGCGGCGGCGATGAAGGACTACGGGCACCTGCTGGGCACCGATGCCGCGAAGGCGTTCTCCGCCCGGGTGTTCGACATCCAGGAGTGGCTGGCCCGATACGTCGACCGGCTGCCACCGGTGACCCCGCTGGACATGCGCGTCGCGGTGCAAGATCCGTGCCACCTGCGCCACGTGCAGAAGGTGCACATGGACACGCGGATGGTGCTGCGCCCGTTCGTGCGCGAGCTGGTGGAGCTCGACGACGACGGCCTGTGCTGCGGCGCCGGCGGTGCGTACTCGGCGTTGGAGCCCGAGCTGGCGGGGGCCATCCGCGACCGCAAGGTGGGCTCCATCGGCCGCGCCCGTGCCGACATGGTCGCCAGCGCCAACCCCGGCTGCTCGATGCACCTAGGCGCGGCCGGTACGCCGACGAAGCACCCGATGGAACTGATCGACCAAGCCCTACAGCAGCGGTAGCACCTGCTGGGCGAAGCGCTCCATCGTCTCGGCGGCCGACTTGGCGCCGACCATGAAGCTGAACGCGTCGATGCCCTGGGCGACGTGGGCGTGGATGCGATCGGCCACCATCTGGGCGGTACCGATGTAGCCCTCGTCGACCCCGAACGCATCGGCGGGCGCGAACCGGCGGCGGGTCTGCGCCTCCAGTTCGGGCAGGTCGCGCTCGTCGGCGGCGATGGCCAGTACGGCCTCGTGCGATCGGCGGATCTCGGCGGGGTCGCGGTTCACCTTGGCGCACTCGGCCTCCAGCAAACCGGTCAGCCGCTGCCAGTCCTTCAGGCCGTAGGTGGGCACGTTCCACACGTCGGCGTACTTGGCCACCAGCGGCAGGGTGTACTTCGGGCCGGCGCCGCCGATGGTGATCGGCGGCCGCGGCGACTGCACCGGCCGCGGCAGGTTTGGCAGGTCGCGCACGGTGTAGTGCACGCCCTCGAAGGTGGTGCGCTCGTTGGCGAACATGCGGGTGATGATCTCCAGCCCCTCGCCGAGGCGGGCGGCCCGCACCGCGCCCGTCTCCCACGGGATGCCGATCTCGTGGTGCTCCTGCTCGTACGAGCCACTGCCCAGCCCGAACTCCAGCCGGCCGTGGGAGATGACGTCGAGCGTGGTGGCCATGCGCGCCAGCAGGGCCGGGTGACGGAAGTTGTTGCACATCACCAAGGCGCCCACGCGCAAGGTGGTGGTGTTCGCCAGCAGGGCGGTGGCGGTGGTCCAGCCTTCCAGCGCGGGGAAGCCCGGCGCGCCGGGCGCGTAGAGGTGGTCGAACAGCCAGAACGAGGTGAACCCGGTGGCCTCGGCGGTGTGGGCCAGGCCCAGCAGCTGGTCGTACTCCGCGACGATCTGGGGAACGTAGATGCCGAATTCCATGCCAGCGTTCTAGTGCGCTGACCGTGAGCGGGCTGCAGCCAGCGCGCGGCGACACGATCGCAGACGCGGGCCGGCCCGGCCCGGTCGTCAGACCTGGGCCGGGCCGGCTGGGGGTTCGTCAGATCGGCAGGCCGACCATCTTGCGCAGGTTGTCGCGCAGGATCAGCTTCTGCTCGGCCGGGGTGAACGTCGCCAGGTCGTAGACGTAGTCCTCCGGCTCGGCCAGGCCTTCCGGGTGCGGCCAGTCGCTGCCGTAGATCACGTTGTCGATCGGCAGGTCCTTCACCAGTTCGGCGACGTTGTCCTCGGCGAACGGCATCACCCATACGTGGTCGACGAAGTTCTGGATGGGGTCTTGCGCGAACAGCTGCGGCATCTTGCCGTAGGCGATCTTCATGCGGCGGAACAGCTCGTGCACCCAGCCGGTGCCCAGCTCGAGGACGGCGACCTTCAGCTTCGGGTGACGATCGAACACGCCGTGGGCGATGAGCGCAGCCATCGTGTCGAAGATGGGGCGCTCGGTGTGGACGGGCATGATCTCGGCGAGGGCGGTCTGCTTCCAGCCGACCTTGCC
>JAUSLQ010000009.1 GCA_030645675.1 Actinomycetota bacterium
AGCAGGAGCAGGAGCAGGAGCAGGAGCAGGAGCAGGAGCAGGAGGCCAGCAGAGCCCCCGTCTAGTGTCGGACGCCTCGGTCTCGACTCTGGGGGTTTCGCGCGTGGCAGGCAGCATTCTGGGCAATCGGGTTCTTCGCAAGGAAGACCCGAAGTTCCTCACCACCGGCGGCGTGTACGTCGACGACCTGCTCGACGAGCCGCTGCTGGCCGGCGCCGCCCACGTCACCTACGTGCGGTCGACGGTGGCCCACGCGACGATCGACGGCATCGACACCAGCGCCGCGCTGGCGATGCCGGGCGTACTGGCGGTGCACACGGCGGCCGACCTCGGGTTGCAGCCGCAGCCGGCAGGCGTCAACAAGCAGGTCGCTCGCGGCCTGCTGGCGATCGACAAGGTGCGCTTCGTCGGCGAGCCGGTGGCCGTCGTGATCAGCGAGACGCGCGCCCAGGGGGAGGATGCGGCCGAGCAGGTGATCGTCGACTACGGCATGCTGCCCGCGCTGGTCGACGTGGAAGACGCGCTGACCAGCGAGACGCTGATCTACGAGGCTGCCGGCAGCAACGCCGTGTTCGACACGATGGCGATGGGCGTTCCCGACCTCACCGACGACACGTTCTTCGAGAGCTGCGAGGTCGTCGTGAGAGCGCGGGTGTTGAACCAGAAAGTGGCCCCTTGCCCGCTGGAGGTGCGCGGCTCGGCGGCGGCGTGGGTGCCCCAGCCCGACGGCGCCGAGCGCCTGGTGCAATGGCTCAGCACGCAGAACGCGCAGAGCGCCAAGGCCACGATCGTGAAGGCCAACGGCGTCGACGACACCCAGGTGAAGGTGATCACCCCCGATGTCGGCGGCGGCTTCGGCGCCAAGATCTCGTGCTACCCGGAAGAAGCGCTGCTGGGGGTGCTGGCCAAGCGGGCCGGCCGCCCGCTGCGGTGGCGCGAGACGCGCAGCGAGTCGATGATGGCCCTCGGCCACGGCCGCGGGCAGGTGCAGTACCTCGCCGCCGGCGGTAGCCGCAGCGGGAAGATCACCCACTACCAGCTGCGAGTCATCCAGGACTGCGGCGCGTTCGCCGAGCTGGCGGCGGTGCTGGCCCCGTTCATGACCCGCCCGATGGCCAGCGCTGTCTACGACATCCCCAACATCGAGTGCCGCACCACCAGCGTCATCACCAACACCACGCCGGTCACCGCCTACCGCGGCGCCGGCCGCCCGGAGGCCACGGCTGCCGCCGAGCGGGCGCTCGACCTGTTCGCCGCCGAGCTGGGCATGGATCCGGCCGAAGTGCGCCGCGTCAACCTGATCCCCAAGTTCGGCGAACCGCACACCACGGCCGCCGGGCAGACCTACGACGTCGGCGACTACGAGACCGCGCTGGACAAGGCGCTGGCGGCCGCCGGCTACACCGAGCTGCGCGCCGAGCAGGCCCGCCGCCGCGCTGCCGGCGACGTGCGCCAGCTGGGCATCGGCGTCAGCACCTACGTGGAGATCACCGGCGGCGTGGCCCCGTTCGGTGAGCACGCGAAGATCGAGGTCACCGACGACGGCAAGGCCGTGGTGTACACCGGCACCTCGCCGCACGGGCAGGGCCACATCACCGCGTGGAGCATGCTGGCCCACGAGCAGACCGGCATCCCGATGGCCGACATCGACGTCGTGTGGGGCGACACCGACCTGGTGCCGAAGGGGTCGGGCACCGCCGGCTCGCGCTCGCTGCAACATGGCGGGACGGCTGTGTGGACGGCCGCCGGCGAGCTGGTCGACAAGGCGCGCGCGCTGGCCGCGACGCTGCTGGAGGCCGACGATGGCGACGTCGTGCTGGACAAGAGCACGGGCTCGTTCCACGTGTCGGGCACCCCTGCCGTCACGGTCACCTGGGCCGATCTGGCAGTCGCCGCCCGCACCCCGCTGGGGCGGGAAGCCGGCTTCGACGACGGCCTGCAGCACGCCCAGTACTTCCAGGGCGCGGCCAGCTTCCCCTTCGGCTCGCACGTGGCGGTGGTGGACGTGGACACCGAGACCGGGCAGGTGCGGCACCTGCGCCACGTGGCCTGCGACGACGCGGGCACGGTGCTGAACCCGTTGCTGCTGGAGGGCCAGATCCACGGCGGCATTGCCCAGGGCGCGGCGCAGGCGCTGCTGGAGGAAGTGGCGTTCGACCGCGACGGCAACCCGATCACCTCCAACCTCGCCGACTACGGGTTCATCTCCGCCGCCGAGCTGCCCAGCTTCGAGGTGGTACCGATGGAGACGCCCACGTTCCACAACCCGTTGGGCGCCAAGGGCATCGGCGAGAGCGGCACCATCGGCAGCACGCCGGCAGTGCAGTCGGCCGTGATCGACGCAGTCGCCCACCTCGGCGTGCGCCACATCGACATGCCCTGCACCGCCCAGCGCGTCTGGCAAGCGATCCAAGCCGCCCACACCTGACCTCGCTCGCCGCTGCCCCGCCGGCAGCCGCCCGAGCTCCCAGTGCTCACTCGTACCCTGGGTGCGAGTGAGCACTCGGATGCCGCCATCGCTCCGTCCGACGAGCGATTCGCTTGCCGATCTGTTGTAGTACCAGTGATCCGCTCGTAGTACTGTCAGTGACATGATCGATCGACAGCAACTTGCCGCACTGCATGCTCAGGAAGAGCAGCGCTTCGTCGACAGCCACCCTCTCTCGGCGCAGCTGGCGGCGGAGGCGCGCACCAACCTGCTGGGCGGCGTGCCCATGGCCTGGATGACGAAGTGGCCAGGGGCGTTCCCACTGTTCTTCGAGCAGGCCCGCGGCGCCCGCTTCACCGATGTCGACGGCCACGAGTTCGTGGACTTCTGCCTCGGCGACACCGGGGCGATGACGGGCCACGCGCTGCCGCAGGTGGCCGAGGCGCTCTACCGTCAGGCCGGCCGCGGCATCACCACCATGCTGCCCAGCACCGACGCGGCGTGGGTGGGCGGCGAGCTGGCCCGTCGCTTCGGCCTGCCGGTGTGGCAGATGGCGATGACCGCCACCGATGCCAACCGCTTCGTGCTGCGCTTCGCCCGCCAGCTCACCGGCCGCCAGAAGGTGCTGGTGTTCGACTGGTGCTACCACGGCAGCGTCGACGAAACGCTGGTCATCCTCGGCGCCGACGGCAGGCCCCAGCCGCGGCCGGGCAACATCGGCCCGCAGGTGCACCCCGAGCTCACCACCGTCGTGGTGCCGTTCAACGACATCCCGGCGCTCGAGGCTGCCCTGGCCACCGGCGAGATCGCGTGCGTGCTGGCCGAACCCGCGCTCACGAACATCGGCATCGTGCTGCCCGAGCCCGGCTTCCACGACGCGCTGCGAGCGCTCACCCGCCAGCACGGCACGCTGCTGGTGATCGACGAGACGCACACCATCTGCGTCGGCCCGGGCGGGGCCACCGCCGAGTGGGGGTTGCAGCCCGACTTCTTCGTCATCGGCAAGACGATCGGTGGTGGCATGCCGGCGGCTGCGTACGGCATGACCACCGAGATGGCCGAGCTGCTCGCACCCATCCTGTTCGGCGACTCCATCGACGTCAGCGGCGTCGGCGGCACGCTCACCGGCAGTGCGCTGGCGCTGGCTGCGGTGCGGGCCACGCTGGGCAGCACCCTTCGCGACACCGACTTCCAGCACATGATCCCGCTGGCCACCGCCTGGGCCGACGGCGTGACCGACACCATCGCCGAGTTCGGCCTGCCGTGGCACGTGCAGCAGCTGGGTGCCCGCGCCGAGTACTGGTTCTGCCCACCACCGCGCGACGGCGCCTCGGCGGCAGCCGCGGTCGACCACCAGCTCGATGCGTTCATGCACCTGTGGGCCATCAATCGCGGCATCCTGCTGACGCCGTTCCACAACATGGCGCTGATGTCGCCGCACCACTCGATCGACGACGTGAAGGCGCACACCGAGGTGTTCCGCGACGCTGTGGCAGCATTGCTGGCGTGAGCTCACCCACCGCCCTGCACGGGCAGGTCGCACTCGTCACCGGCGCCGGCAGC
>JAUSLQ010000010.1 GCA_030645675.1 Actinomycetota bacterium
TACTTCAACGCCGGCACCGTCGAGTTCATCTACCAGGACGGCGAGTTCTTCTTCCTGGAGATGAACACCCGCCTGCAGGTCGAGCACCCGGTCACCGAAGTCATCACCGGCATCGATCTGGTGGAGTGGCAGATCCGCGTCGCGAGCGGCGAGAAGCTGCCCATGACGCAGGACGAGGTCGCGGCGCATCGCCGCGGTCACGGCATCGAGGTGCGCTTCAACGCCGAGAACCCGGCGGGCGGCAAGTTCCTGCCCTCCCCCGGCACCATCACCAAGCTGGTGGCGCCCGACGGCTTCGGCATCCGCTTCGACGCCGGCTACGAGAGCGGCGACACCATCAGTCAGTACTACGACAACCTCGTCGGCAAGCTGATCGTGTGGGGCAAGGATCGCCCGACGGCAATTGCACGCACCATCCGTGCGCTGGAGGAGATGGTCGTCGAGGGCGTGGCCACCACGATCCCCGCCGATCTGGCCATCCTGCGCCACCCCGACTTCCAGGCGATGGAGCACTCGACCAAGTGGGTCGAGGAGAAGCTCGACCTGTCGGGCATCGAGGCCCCCAAGCCGCCGGCCCCCGCCGAGGGCGACGACCCGCTCGTGCAGCGCTCCACGACCGTCGAGGTCAACGGCAAGCGCTTCGACGTGAAGATGTGGGTGCCCGACATGCCGATGGTGGCCGCGGGCCCGGCGAAGGCCGCGAAGAAGCCCGCCCGCGCCGCCAGCAGCGGTGGCGCCGCCGGCGCCGGCAGTGGCAACGTGGAAGTGCCCATGCAGGGCACGATCGTGAAGGTGCTGGTCGAGGTCGGCCAGGTCGTGGAAGCCGGGCAGGCGGTGGTGGTGCTGGAAGCCATGAAGATGGAGAACCAGATCACCGCCGAGAAGGCCGGCACCGTCAAGGAGATCAAGGTGACGGCCGGCGACACCGTCGGCGCCGGCGACGTCGTCGTCGTCATCGCCTGATCCGTCCCCGCGACACCCGACACCCGACACCCGACACCCGACACACCCGACACCCGACACCCGACCCCGGCTCGTTCGGGGCCGAACCGTGCATTCACCGTTCGCTACGTGGCGAACGGTGAGTTCACGGTTGGCCGTGCGCCTTGTGCCGCGCCCGTACCACCAGCGAGCCGGCGGCCCGATCGTGCAACCCTTGGCGCAGAGGGTGGAACAGCGCCAAGGCATAGACACCGATGCCCAGGAACATGCCCACCTGTGGGATGGCGCTGACGGTGGTGGGCACCAGCGAGCGCTGCACCGAGCGGGTGAACCCGATCGGCCCGCCGTCGACGATGCTGACCACCACCGTGCCGGTGGCCAGCTTGCCCAGCGTGCGCTGCCAGCGCCAGACGGCCACGGTTTCGTAGATCAAGCTGAGCGAGGTGGTGGCCACCACGAACCACACCGCCCGGGTGTCGGTGACCGCCTCTTTTGGGTTGAAGCCGAAGGCCAGGAACCCGCCGAACACGGGTACTACCACCAGGATCTGATCGAGCAACAGGCCCAGCGCCCGCCGGCCGATGGGCGCCAGGTGGAGGCCCGCCGGCACGATCGGGCCAGAGGTCTCGTCGTCCTCCGTGGTGAACATCAGTCGGCTGCTTCGGCCAACGCCTCTGCCAGGGCGGGGTGCACCAGCAAGCTCTCCACGATGTCGGTGACCTTCAGGTTGGCGGTGACGGCCAGCGCGATCACGCTGATCAGCTCGGCGGCGTGGCGGCCGACGATGCTGCCACCCAGCACCACGCCGGTGGCCGGGTCGCTGATGATCTTCACGAAGCCGCGCCAGTCGTTGTTGATCAACGCCTTCGGGGTGCTGCTGAAGGGCACCTTGGTGACGCGGATCTTGCGGCCAACCGCGAACGCATCGGCCTCGGCCAACCCCACGTCGGCGATCTCGGGCTCGGTGAAGATGGCGCTCGCCGCCTTGTCGTAGTCCAGGTGGCGGTGAGCCACCTTCTGCAGGCCCATCACGTGCTCGGCCACCTTGCGGCCCTGCATGCTGGCGACCGACGACAGCGGCAGCTTGCCGGAGATGTCGCCGGCGGCATAGATGTGCGGCACGTTGCTCTGGCAATGGCGGTTGATGGTGACGTAGCCGCCGTCGTGCTGCAGGCCTGCCGCGTCGAGCCCGAGGGTGTCGGTGTTGGGTACCGAACCGATGGCGAGCACGGCGTGCGAGCTGCGCACGACGCGGCCGTCGTCGCAGCGCACCACGACCTCCTCGACGCCCGCTTCGTTCGTGACGCGGTCGATGGCGATGGCCCGGGCACCCTTCAGCAGGCTGACCCCACGCTTGAGGAAGTCGTCCTCCAACACCGCCGCCACCTCGGGGTCCTTGTTCGGCAGCACCTGCTGGCGGCTGACCACCAGCGTCACCTTGGCGCCGAACGAGCTGAACATGTGCACGAACTCCACGCCCGTGACGCCAGAACCGACCACGGTGATGCTCTCGGGGAAGGTCTTCGGCGGGTAGCAGTCACGCGTGGTGAGGATGCGCTCGCCATCGGGGTGGCACCACTCGGGGATGCGCGGGCGGGTGCCGGTGGCGACCAGCACCGCGTCGGCCTGGATGACCTTCACCGTCGGCACCCCATCGTCGTCGACGGTGGTGACCTCGATGTCGTTCGCAGACAGGAACCGTGCCGTGCCGTGCACGAGGGTGACGCCCTGGCTGGTGAGCAGGTTGGTGGTGCTGCGCTGCAGCCGCATCTTGATGCTCTCGATGCGCTCGGTGAGTGCCTCGACATCCACCTCGGGTGCCTGCTGCTCCAGCCCCATGCCCTCCAGCCGGCGGGTGAACGCGATTGCGCCGCCCGTTGCGATCATCGTCTTCGACGGAATGCAGTCCCACAGGTGGGCGGCGCCGCCGATGACATCGCGTTCGATGAGCGTGACCTCCGCCCCGAGCCGTGCTGCGTGTGTTGCCGCGGTGTTGCCCGCGGGCCCACCGCCGATGATCACGAATCGAGTCGCCACCTCAACGAATCTATCGCCGCGTGACAGATCGATCCGTGGCCGGTGGGCACGTCACGGGATCGGGTTGTCCTCGTCCGAGGCGAGTTGCCAGCTGGTCGCCACGTATCGTCGGCACATCCAGGCACGGAAGATCCCGATCTCAGCGCCCGAACCAGCGGAGCCAGCATGACCGTCAGCATGAGCACAGTGACCGCCCCCACAGCCGACGGCCCGATGGATCTCTACGTCGCCAAGCCCGGCGGCGAGCCGAAGGGCGGCATCGTGGTGATCCAGGAGGCGTTCGGGGTCACCACGCACATCGAGGACGTGTGCCAGCTGCTCGCCGCAGCGGGCTACTTGGCCGTGGCCCCCGCCCTCTTCCACCGTCAGGCGCAACACGTGTTCCCCTACGACGACATCCCGGCCGTGATGCCGGCGATGGGGGCGCTGACGCTGGCCGGCCTCGACGCCGACCTCGACGCCGCGTTCCGGTACCTGGCCGACTGCGGGTTGACGCCCGGCAAGAGCGGAATCGTCGGCTTCTGCATGGGTGGCTCGGTCACGCTCTACGCCGCCGGTACGCGCACGATCGGGGCGGCCATCACGTTCTACGGCGGGGGAATCGCCAAGGGCCGCTTCGGCTTCCCGCCGGGCCTCGAGTCGGGCGCCCACCTGCGCTCGCCATGGTTGGGTCTGTACGGCGACCGCGACCAGGGCATCCCGGTCGACGAGGTGGAGCAACTGCGTGGGGTTGCCGCGGCAGGCACGGTGCCCTCGGAGATCGTGCGCTACGCGAACGGCCTCCACGGCTTCAACTGCGACGACCGGCCCGACGTGTTCGATGCCGAGATCGCCGCCGACGCACGCGTGCGCATGGTCGCCTGGTTCGATCGCCACGTCGCGGCATGAGCGACGCGGAGAGCACCCTCATCAACTGGTTGCAGCGCGAGCTGGGCGGCACCGTCGTGAGCTGCGAGCGCCAGGCTCGCTGGCGGCCGGCATGGTTCGTCGATCTCGATCGCGGCGCCGACCGGTTGCAGTTGTACGTGCGCGGCGACCGCACCGACTCGCCTTCAGCGTTCCCTCTGGAGCACGAGTACCGCTACCAGTCGCTGCTCGCCGACCGCGGCATCCCGGTGGCGAAGGTGCACGGCTGGTGCGACGAGCCCAAGGCGTACGTGATGGACCGCCTCCCCGGCCGATTCGATTTCGAGGGAGTGCCCGACGACGAACGCCGCTCGGTGATGGAGGACTACATCGACATCCTCGTTCGGCTGCACGCACTGGACGTCGCCCCGTTCGGCGAGGCGGGCATCGTCCGTGCATCTCACCCGTCGCAGGCCGCGGTGGTGGGGTTGCAGCACTTCGAGCAGCGGGCCTACCGCGCGCTGAAGGCGGGCCCCGATCCGTTTCTCGAGTTCGCTCTCGGTTGGTGCGCCCGCAACCGGCCCGACAACAACGGTCGCGAGTCGGCGATCGTGTGGGATGCCGGTCAGTTCCTGCACGAGGGCGGCAAGGTGACGGCACTGCTCGACCTCGAGTTCGGGCACATCGGCGAGCCGATGATGGACCTCGGCGGCATGTGGACGCGCAACCCGTTCATCCCCTTCGGCGACATGCCGGCGTTGATGCGCCGCTACCAGGACCGCAGCGGCACGGAGGTGCACATCCCGTCGGTGCAGTACCACTGCATCCTGTGGCACCTCTCCAACCCGCTGGAGTTCCACGCCACGCTCGCCGACCCGGTGTCGGGCTCCGACTACATGCTGAACCGCTCGTGGGTGCTGGAATCGAACACCATCGCCCTGGAGGGCATCGCCGATGTGCTGGGGGTGCCCCTCGGCGAGGTGGAGGAGCCCGCCACCGCGCCGTCGGGTTCTGGCCCGGCCCATCGCCACCTCTCGCGGATGCTGGAGGAGCTGACCCCGCAGTCGGGGTACGGCCGCTACCAGACCCGGATCGCGGTACGGCTGGCGCGGCACCTGGAACGGCTCGACGAAGCCGGGCCGGCCGTGCTCGCGGCGGATCTCGACGACATGCGACGCCTGCTCGGCATCCGCGCGACGGCGTGGGCGGAGGGCGAAGCCGCGCTGGAGGCGTACGTGCTGGCCGACGAGGGCCGCCACGACGCGGAACTGGTGGAGGTGTTCCACCGCCGGCTGCACCGGGCGCGAATGCTGAACGGCCCGGCCGGTTCGTGGATCACCCAGCACCGCCACGCGCCGCAGCCCAGCATGTCGGCACCCTGATCGAACCCAGGTTCTGCACGGTCACTCGCTGTCGCCGGCCGCTGCCCATCTGCCTGCCCATCTGCCTGCCGGCCCGGCTGCCTGCCCCTCCAGCTGCACGTCAGGCGGAGGGCAACAGGTCCATCGGTCGTTGGCGGAGGTAGGCGGCCACATCGACCGGCACGGGCTCGCTGTACCCCACCGGTAGCCGCACCGTGCCGGCGCTCGTGCCGTAGAACACCTCCCAGCCGTGGTAGCCGAGGTACGCCCGCTCGTCGGCGAGCATGTTCTGCGCATAGGCGGTGACCGCACCCACGTAGCCGTCGTTGGGGTTGTAGCCGTACAACGCGGCCGGCATGTCGGCGGGCGCGCCTCGCGACACCAGGTAGCGGGCGGCGCCGAGGATGGCGTCGCGGGCGACGGTGGGGTCGCCCGCGCAGCACCGTGCCCACGTGGACGGCAAGAACTGCATCGGCCCCACGGCCCCTGCGCTGGACACTCCAACCACCCGACCCATGCGGGTCTCCTGGAAGTGGATGGCCGCCAGGTACTCCCACGGCACGCCGGTGGCCGCCTCGGCCTCGTCGTAGTAGCCACGCAGCTCGGCGATCGGCAGCGGCTCGACGATGGTCCACGCCGGCACAGTGGCGGGCGGTTCGGCGGGCGATTCGGCCGGCGGCCGGCCGGCAGCGTGATCGATCGACGCCTGGCGCGCCGCCAGGTGGTACAGCAGCGGCCCAGCGGCGACCGGGTCGACCAGCGCCGCCACATCGGCATGCCATTCGGGGTGCCGGTTCAGCACCCGGTACGCCAGCTGCTGCCGGCGGCCGACGGCTGCGAGATCTTCCGGCGTCACCTGTGGGGCGCGAATCGCAGCCTCTACGGCGGACAACTCGGCAGCAAGCTCGCCCGCACTTGCCGGCTGGTCGGCGAGCACATCTGGCCCCACAACCGTGGCCGGAACCGTGCCGGCCACCGTGCCGACCACCGTGCCGACCACCGTGCCGTCGCTCGTCGCAGTCGAGGTCGCGGGCCTCGCATCCGTCGCGGGCACGCTGCCACCCGCCCGCTGAGGCGGGCCGTCGCTGCCGGAGCACCCCGCCAGCGCGACCACCGTCAGGCCGATCGCGACCGTTCTCGACCACATGCGTCGATTGTTCCATGCCGGTGGGTACGCCGGTGGGCGCACCAGGCGCCGCTGCCGCTGCCCCCGCCGGACGCGCGGCACACAAGCGGCTCAGCAGACCTGGTAGGCAGGGGTCAGCACATACGTCTCGGTGCCGCTGCCGGCCTGGCCGGCGATCTGGCCACCGCCCCCGCCGACCATCGTGCCCGGCTCGCCCGGGCCCGCCGGCAGCGAGATGGTGTAGGTGCCGGTGTACGACAGGTTGAACGCACCCGTCGCCGAGTACGTGCCCGTCAGGCTCTCGCCGCCGCTGAACTCGGCTGTGGCGATGCCCGGCGAGGTGAGCGTGAACGGCTTGCGCACATCGCACACCTGCACACCGTCGACCTGGAAGTCTTGGAGGCCGCCGGAGATGAAGTACGCGTACCCCTTGCAGATCTTCCTCGCCCGCACCTCGTACTGCGCCGGGTCGTCGCCCGGCTTGCGCGCGTAGTTGAACCGCGCCCGCCACTGGTTCATGTTGCGCCAGAAGTTGCTCAGCGTCGTGTGGTCGCCGCTGTCCAGGCACTGCTCGATGCGTTCGTCTTCGCACAACCGCTCCATGCCGAGGAACGCTGTTTCGGCGACCTGCTTCATCGAGACGATCGACCCGGGCAGCGAGTTGTGCATCCAGAGGAACAGATAGTTGCTGGTGGCGTGCGCGACCGTCAGCGAGCCGTCGCACGTGGCGTTGGCGCTCTCCACCAACGGGCGGATCACCTTGTCCTGGTACTCGATGAACAGTTCGGCCAGGTCGTTGTCGAGCGCGGCCGACGGCTCTTGGCCGAGGCGGCGGATCTCGTTGCGGATCGCCACCACCTGCCCGATCCTGGTCTGCAACTGGGCTTCGGCGCTGGCGCTCTGGGTGACGACCACGAGATCCGAGATCGCATCGACGATCTCGCCGATGCCCCAGATGGAGAAGTGGTTCACCAGCAGCACGATCGCCGTGTCGTCGGTGGCAGCGTCGTCGATGACCGCGACCTGCGGGCCCGAGCCGTCGCTCGCGGCCTGGAACGGCACGGCGTGCCCGGCGGCGATCGCTGTGGGCGCCTGGATGCGCAGCGTTGCGGGGCTGCTGAAGCGCAGACCCGCCGGCTCGAAGTGCACGGCATGCACGGCGACCGGCCCGTCGATGCCGGCGACGCCGGCGGCCGCGGCGCTGATGGTGGCGTCGGCCTCCAGGGCATCGGCAGGCACGTCGAGCGTGAACACGGTGCCGTCGGCTGCCGTCACCGACAACGTGCCCCCGGTGGCCGCGGTGATGACCGCGCTGGTCGTGGTGGCCGGATCGTCGGTGACGACCAACGGGTCGGCGAACACCACCGACGGGCCGTCGCCGACCACACTGATTGCGGTATTGCCGCCGTCGGAGCCGCTGATCGTCGAGCTGCCGACCGCGTTCTGCACGTCGGTCGCTCGCAGGCCCGACCCGTCGCTGCACGCCATCAGTGCCTGGAGCACGACAATCGCAGCTGCCACACGACGTGCGCCACCGGAGGCGAGCCGACGTGCGGCGGCAGCGTTCACTCGCCCATCCACCCATCGTCGGCGAACAACGTCGCCCTGTTCGTGGGTGGGGGTGGCAGGTTCATGCTCTCCACCTGCGCGATCGCCAGGTTGGCGCAGTACTTCGAAGGGTACTGCAACTGATCGCGCCGCTCGCCCACCCACTCGAAGTGCATGCCGTCGGCGGTGAGGAAGTTGCCGCCCCACGCGAAGTTGTGCTTGCGGAAGATGCGCACGATGCGGCAGTCCATCTCTGGCACGCAGCCCTGGCAGTTGGTGACCGTGTTCATGTCGATCGGCTGGCCCCACGAGTGGCGCGAGACCGAGCCGAGGTTCTGCGTGATGCGGGCGAAGCGGGCCATGCCGATGGAGCACCCGCCGTAGCTGTTGGTGTTCGTCACGTCGATGTAGCCGCCGAGGTTGGAGCTCACCACCTCCTGCAGCGCGGCGATGAGGTCGGCCTTGATCGCGTAGTTGCACATCGCCCGGATGCCGGTGGGGTACGTCTCGCGCGCCGACGGAAGGTGGGCTGCCTTCCACGCCGCTCCCATTGCGGTCCAGCCGTTGGTGCTGAGGTGCGCGTAGTCGATGTCGAACTCGCCGAGCAACGACTTCGTGCGGCCCATGCCCAACGTGTTGTCGGGGTCGGCGGGGTCCCACGAGCGGCGGACGCGCACCTTGCTGTTGGTGAGCAGGCCGCGGGCGGCGAGCGCGTTGTTCACCGCAGTGCGGCTCATCTGGCCGTAGATCAACACCCGGGTGGTGATGTTGGCGCCCAACATGTCGGCCATCTGCGGGCTCATCACGATCTCGGTGCCACCCACTTCCTCGTCGGTGGCGATGCGGCCGATCATGAAGCTGACGGTGCCGCCGTTGGTGGCCAGCAGGTCGACGATGTCGCCCTGCTGGGCGCCGCGCAGCGAGGCGCTGGTCTGGCTCATCACGATCTGCGCCTGGCTGATCGGGCCGGACACGCTGCGGCCCATCACCGAGGCGATGGCCTCCAGCGGCACGGCGCTGACCGACATGGGAAACGCCCAGCCCTGGCCGGTGGACTGCTGCACGATGGTGGCGCCGCGGCGCACACGGATGAGGCCGATGCTGAAGCCGCGGGTGACCACGGCCGGGGCACCGGCGGTTGCCGCCGCGGCCAGCGCAGCGTCGCGGATTGGCGTGGTGAGCTCGCCTGTCTGGTAGATCGAGACCGCGTCGACGTCGAGCGCCTGCGCAACGGCCACGGCCGACGCGGTGGCGGCGTCGTCGGCCGAGAGCAGCGGTGCAGCAGCGTCGCCGGCGACCGCGGTGGCGAGCACGGCCGCTGCGATCAGGGGGGCGAGCACGCCGAAGCGATGACGCGACATGCAGAACTCCTTCGATAGCCGGCCCGCTGTGAGCGGCGAGCCTACCACTGACCATCACGGCGCGGCCTCGGTCGGTGACCCTCCGCGCAGACGTGTGCTGGAATCGGCGGGGCAAACCGGGGGCCGAGCCAGTACCGTCAAGGGACTGTGAGCAGCGACGACACCCTTCCAGAAGCGGCCTCCGGCAGCGACCCGACCGCGGGCACCGGCGGGTTGGTGGCCGAGAAGGCCAAGCGGCTGCAGAAGCTCGACAACATGCGCGAAGCAGGGGCCAACCCCTACCCCTACCGCTTCGACCGAACCGGCACCCTGGCCGAGCTGCGGGCGGCCCACGGCCAGCTGGAGGCCGGCACCGAGACCGAGGTGGCCGTCGCCGTCGCCGGCCGCATCATGCTGATGCGCGACTCGGGCAAGCTCATCTTCGCCACCGTGCGCGATCGCGACGGCGAGGTGCAGCTGTTCGTCTCGAAGGCCGTCGTCGGCGACGACGCGTTCGAGTCGTTCCGCGACCTGGATCTGGGCGACTGGGTGGGCGTGCACGGCACCGTCATGACCACGCGCAAGGGCGAGCTGAGCGTGAAGGTGCAGCGGTTCGAACTGCTGTCGAAGGCCGTGCGCCCGATGCCCGACAAGTGGCACGGCCTCACCGACACCGACACCCGCTTCCGCCAGCGCTACGCCGACCTGATCGTCAACGACGACGCCCGCCGCTCGTTCCGCATCCGCCACGAGATCATCGCCAGCTTCCGACGCAACCTGCACGGCCGCGGCTTCATCGAGGTGGAGACGCCGGTGCTGCACGTGGAGGCCGGCGGCGCCCACGCCCGCCCCTTCATCACCCACCACAACACGCTCGACATGCAGCTGTTCCTGCGCATCGCGCTGGAGCTGCACCTCAAGCGGCTGATCGTGGGCGGCATGGAGCGGGTGTTCGAGATCGGGCGCATCTTCCGCAACGAGGGCATCAGCACCCGCCACAACCCCGAGTTCACGATGATGGAGCTGTACCAGGCGTTCGCCGACTACAGCGAGATGATCGACATCACCGAGGCGCTCATCACCCAGGCCGCAATCGACGCCACCGGCTCGCCGGTGGTCACGATCTTCGGCCCGGAGGTGGAGATGGCAGTGGATCTCACCAAGCCCTGGCGGCGGGCGCGCATGATCGACCTGGTGGCCGAGGCCATCGGCGAAGAGGTACACCCATCGCAGCCGGTCGAGCACCTGCGTGCGCTGGCCACCCAGCACGGGGTGTCGTTCCACCCGCGCTGGGGCTCGGGCAAGATCATCGAAGAGCTGTTCGAGAACACGGCCGAGCACCGGCTGATCGCCCCCACGTTCGTCACCGGCCACCCGGTGGAGATCTCGCCGCTGGCGCGGCAGGACCGCAACGACCCGTACCTCACTGAGCGCTTCGAGCTGTTCGTGGGCGCACGCGAGCTGGCCAACGGCTACAGCGAGCTCAACGACCCGGTCGAGCAACGCGCCCGCTTCGTGGACGAGCAGGCAGCCAAGGACGCCGGCGACGCCGAGCGCGGCTCGGTCGACGAGGACTACCTGCGCGCGCTGGAGTACGGCATGCCGCCCACCGGCGGCCTGGGAATCGGCATGGACCGGGTGGCGATGCTGATCGCCGGCGTGCACAGCATCAAGGAAGTCATCCTGTTCCCCACGCTGCGCCCGGAAGTGTTCTGAGGGGTCCGCCATGGCGAGCGAGCGCGAGGTCACGTCGGCAGTGGATCTCTGCGATGCCGGCGGCCGGCTGAACCCCGCCGCTCGCGGCTGGGCGCGCCATCCGATGCTGCGCGCCAACCTGCGCCGAGCCTGGGGCCGCAAGAAGCGGTGGGACTACTGGGCCGTCATCACCGACGAGATCGTGGTGTCGTTCGTGTACGCCGATGTCGACTATGCCGGCCTGGCCAGCGTGTGGGTGATGGAGCACGCCACCGGCCGGCAGGCTGCGGCTGCCATGCTGCAGCCGTTCGGGCGTGGCTTCTCGTTGCCCGAGCAGGTGTGCACCGGCTCGGTGTCGTTGCGTCACAAGGTGCTCTCGCTGTCGATCACGGAAGACGCCGCAGGCACGCGCCTGGTCGGGTCGGCGCCGTCGTCGAACGGTGCCGCGTCGATGGAGGGTGCGATCGACATCGACATCACGGTGGCCAAGCCCGCCGGGCACGAGTCGCTCAACGTGCTGATCCCGTGGAGCGAACGGCGGTTCCAGTTCACCTCCAAGCAGAACACACGGCCCGCCACCGGCACGGTGCGGGTGGGCGCGCTGTCGTGGACGGTGTCGGCCGATCACGACGCCTGGGGCGTGCAGGACCTGGGGCGCGGCATCTGGCCGTACTCGAACCGTTGGAACTGGGCATCAGCGTCCGGCCACGCCACCGACGGCCGGCTGGTGGGCCTGCAGTTCGGCGGCAAGTGGACGGTGGGCACCGGCGCCACCGAGAACGCCCTGTGCATCGACGGCCGGCTGACGAAGATCGGCAGCGAGCTGGAGTGGTCGTACTCGTGGGACCAGCCGATGCGGCCGTGGCGGGTGCGCACAGCCGGGCCGCAGCGGGCCGGCGAGCCATTCGTCGACCTCACGCTGACGCCCAGTTTCGACCGCTACGACATCACCGACGTGAAGCTGCTGAAGATGGAGGTGCACCAGTGCTTCGGCACCTGGTCGGGCCGTATCATCGGCGCCGACGGGGTGCCGGCCGAGCTGGCCGGCCTGCGCGGCTTCGCCGAGGAAGCCCGCAACCGATGGTGACCGACACCAGCACCCGGATGAACGGAGACGCATCATGACCGCAGCCTGGGGCCGAGGCCTCGCCACCATCACGCCCGACGGCACCGTGCTCGACACGTGGTTCCGCGAGCTGGGCCTTGGCGACGAACCGCGGCCCGAGTTCTTCGACGTGTACTCCACCGCCGAGCGCCGCGACGACATGCGTGGCGTCAGCGTGCGGGCCGTGCGCCTGCACATCGACACCGACGACAAGCCCGCCGATGCCAGCGACGCCTACCTGCGCCTGCACCTGCTGTCGCACCGCCACGTGCAGCCGCGCACCATCAACCTCGACGGGTTGTTCGGCCTGCTCACCAACGTCGCCTGGACCAACCTCGGCCCGGCCCCGGTGCAGGGCCTGGAGGAGATGCGCTGGCGCGTGCGCCGCGACGGCAGCGTGCTCACCGTGCACGGGCTCGACAAGTTCCCACGCATGACCGACTACGTCGTGCCCTCAGGCGTGCGCATCGCCGACGCCGACCGCGTGCGCCTGGGCGCCCACCTCGCCGCGGGCACCACTGTCATGCACGAAGGCTTCGTCAACTTCAACGCCGGCACGCTGGGCACGTCGATGGTGGAGGGCCGCATCTCGCAGGGCGTGATCGTCGGCGAC
>JAUSLQ010000029.1 GCA_030645675.1 Actinomycetota bacterium
GGCCCTGTCGCCGGCGAGTTCGTCCAGCACGGCAGCGGCCCCAGCGAGCGTGCGGCCGACGGCCCGTACGCGGCAGCTCGTGCCCGCTTCCAGGCGACACAGGAGGGTGGCTACGTCGGCGCGCAGACGCCCGCCGAGATCGCCGAGGTGCTGGTGCAGGTGGCCCAGGCCGACGCACCCGTGTTCCGCTACCAGACCTCCGAGGGCATCTCGAAGCTGGTGGGCGTGAAGCTGAAAGACCTCACCGGCGAGCGGGTCACCGGCCTGACCAGTCGCTGGATCTGAGGCCGCTGCTACGTTCGCTCGCATGAGTGAGCGCATCGCCCTGGTCACCGGGGCCAACAAGGGGATCGGCCTGGAAGTGGCCCGCGGCCTGGGCGCCGCCGGTGCCACCGTGTACCTCGGGGCACGCCAGCCGGCGCTGGGCGAGGCGGCGGCGGCGCAGCTGCGCGGCGAGGGCCACGACGTGCGCTTCCTGGAGCTCGACGTCACCAGCGCCCTGCACGTCAGCGCGGCGGCAGCGCTGCTGCATCGCGAGCACGGGCGCCTCGACATCCTGGTGAACAACGCCGCCATCGGCCTCGACTTCACGCCTCCCAGCCAGGTGTCCATGGCATCGCTGCGGGCGATTTTCGAGACCAACACGTTCGCCCCCATGGCCCTGATCCACGAGCTGCTGCCCCTGCTGCGCGCGTCGGCCGCCGGCCGCATCATCAACGTGTCCAGCGACTTCGCGTCACTGACGTTGAACACGACACCGAAGACCCCGCACCGCAAGGCGATCTCGTTGGCCTACCCGGCATCGAAGGCCGCACTGAACATGCTGACGGTGCAGTACGCCAAGGAGCTGCGCGACTCGACCATCCGCATCAACGCGGTCGACCCCGGGTTCACCGACACCGACATGACGGCCGGCATGGGCAACGCCACCCGCCCGCCCGCGCAAGGGGCGGTGGCGATCGTGCGCCTGGCACTGGCCGGCGACGACAGCCCACACGGCACCTACGTGAACGAGGACGGCCCGCTGCCCTGGTGAGCGGATCGTCGCGGGCCGACGGGCCGAGGCGTGCGTGCGTGGTCAGTTGCGGATGAGGCGGCCGGGGCGGGCCCCGGTGTCGGCGCCGTGGCGGCGGGTGACGGTGCCGGCGACGATGGTCGCGTCGTAACCCACCGCGCCCTGCAGCAGGCGCGTGCCGCCCGCTGGCAGGTCGTCGACCGCCACGGGCGCCAGCAGGGTGAGGGCATCGATGTCGATCACGTTGATGTCGGCCCGAGCCCCAACCTGCAAGCGGCCGCGGTCGGCGAGGCCGAACAGGTCGGCCGGTTGCGACGTCAGCCGGCGCACCACCTCGGGCAGCGACAGTCGGGGCCCGCGCGCCCGGTCGCGCACCCAGTGAGTGAGCATGAACGTGGGGATCGATGCATCGCAGATGAATGCGCAGTGGGCGCCGCCGTCGGCCAGACCGACCATCGTGTCAGGGTCGAGCATCTGCTCGTACAGCACGCTGTGGTCCATCGACGTGTAGTTGTAGAGCGCGTACAGCAGCATCGCGTCGTCGCCGGCCACCAGGCCGTCGTAGGTGACGGTCTCCTGCGAGACGCCCAGTGCATCGGACAGGGCGCCGATGGTGCGTTCGCGCGGCTGCTCGTAGTCGGGCGAACCGCTGATGATGTGGCAGTCGGCCAGCACCGTTCGGATGTAGCCCAGCTGGCGCTTCACCGCCGGATCGTCGGTGTCGTCGGCCTCGCTGAGGATGGCGGCGCGGACTGCGGGCTTGCGCAGCTCCACCAGCCGTTCGGCCAGCGGGAGTTGCGTAACCGCTCGGTACGAAGGGCGGGCCACGAACGGGTGGCGCACGTCCCAGCCCCACAGCACCCCGAACGGGCGGCCGGCCACCAGCGGGGTGACCATGATGCCGTCCTGGCGCCACATGCGCGCCTGCTCCATCTCGTTGCGCCAGCGCTCGGGGTCGGAGTGGTTCTGCAGCAGGATGAACGTGGTGCTCAACCCGGTCTCCTGGGCGAGGCGGCCGACCCATTCGAACTCGTCGATCACCTGCTGCTGCGGGTCGCTGCGGGCGAGGCCGGCAGCGGCGAACTCGATGTTGCGGCCGCCGCCTTCTTTCACCGCATGGCCGATGGCCGACAGTTCGTCCCACCCTGCGTAGGTGCCGGGCACCGGTGTGCCGTCGAGCGCGCGGTGGCCCAACGTGCGCGAGGTGGAGAAGCCGAACGCGCCGGCCTGCATCGCCTCGCGGGTGAGCCGTGCCATCTCGGCGATCTGCTCGGGTGTGGCTTCCAGCTTCTCCGCTGCTGGAGCGCCCATCACGTAGGTGCGCAGCGGCCCGTGGGCCAGCTGAGCCCCGACATCCACCGACCACTGCCGGCGGGAGAGCACGTCGAGGTACTCGGCGAACGACTCCCAGCCCCACGTGAGGCCCTCCGCCAACGCCGCACCGGGGATGTCCTCCACGCCCTCCATCAGCTCGATGAGTGCGTCGTGCGCGTCGGGCCGCACGGGCGCGAAGCCCACGCCGCAGTTGCCCATCATGACCGTGGTGACGCCGTGCGGGCTGGACGGTTCGAGTAGTTCGTCCCACGTGGCCTGGCCGTCGAAGTGGGTGTGCACGTCGACGAAGCCCGGGGTGACGATGCGGCCGGTGGCGTCGATCACTTCGCGGGCTTCGGCGCCGGCCAGCGACGACTGGATGTCGATGATGACGCCATCGCTCACGGCGATGTCGGCCACGCGTTCCGGAGCGCCCGTGCCGTCGACCACGCGGCCGCCCGTGATGAGGAGATCGAACATGGTTCAACCGTAGCGCGCTGCATCCGTGGTCGGCCGGGTGCGATAAAGGGGTCGTCCCCTCGGACGATCGAGTCGAGCCGGGCGGCCCCGCCAGGCGCCGCAGGGTTCTCTGCCAGTACCATCCCGACGATGATCGTCGACTCACTGGACATGACCCCATCGGCGTTTCGTGCGGGCACCGGTTGGGAGATCAAACCCGAAGGCGCCTGCAAGGCGGATGTGTGCGTGCCGCTCGGTGGGGGTCCGTTCAGTGCGCGGCAGGCGGCGGAGCGCTTGGGAATGGCAGTGGTGCACGACGAGCAGGCCGCACTGTGGGCCTTCGGGCCGGAGTCGTTGTCGAGCCGGGCGCTCGTATCGGCCGTGGCTCCGGAACTGGTGCTCGACGACTGGCGGGGCGATTCGTTCCGGCTGTCGTCGTTGCGCGGTCGCAAGGTTGCCGTCGTGTCCTGGGCGCCGTATTGAGGCTGCTGCTTCGACCTGCCCGGGTGGCAGGCATTGCGTACCGAGTTGTACCCGCAGGGTCTGGAGATCGTCACCGTCTCGCTGGAGATGCGCGGGCCTGAGTTTTCGCGTCCTTACATCGAGGCTGCTCAGCCCGGCCATCCGTCGTTGCTCGATCCGACGCACCAGATGGCTGCGTTGTTCGGCACCGTCAACATCCCGAACGTCATCTGGATCGACGAGGACGGCATGATCGTGCGACCCGCCGAACCCGGTTGGCCGAACGGCGCCACGGAGATCCCCGCGACCATGCGCACCTCGATGCCCCGGACCGGTCGCGCCCCGCGCGCCCCGAAGCCGCCGGAGGTCAAAGCCGATCAGAGGGCCGTCATCGGGTCCGGTCAGGATCGCGCCGCGTATGCCGACCGGCTGCGCGACTGGGTCGCGCACGGCCCGCGCAGCCCGTACTCCCTCTCACCCGAGGAAGTCGTCGACAGGTCGCAGGCCCGGCCGATCGGGGTCTCGGCCGGCGCCGCCCACTTCGAACTGGCCAACCGCCTGTGGTCCGACGGCCGTCGCGATCTGGCGATCCCTCACTTCAACGAGTGCCATCGTCTCCAGCCCGAGAACTGGACCTACAAGCGTCAGGCATGGTCGCTGGTCGGCCAAGAACGCGTCGGTGGCGAGTTCGGCGCGTGGGTGCAGGGCCCGCTCGAGGGCGAGGAGGCCGACTGGCCATTCGACTCCGACTTCCGCAGCGACATGACCCTGCTCTCCGAAGGCCAGTACTACCCCGACACGTTCACCGCCTGACCGTTCATCGGAGCGTCCACGAGCGCGCTGCCGTGAAGGTGGCGCGGACGCCGTACTAGCAGCCGGGTGCCCTGTTCGCGATGAACTCCAGCACCGCTCGTGGGTAGGCGTGGCGGTCGTAGCGGAACAGGTCGTGGGCGGCGCCGTGGATGGTGACCACCTCGATGTCGGGGCGGGTGGCGCGGTACTGGGCGATGCCCTCGTCGTCGACCAGCCGGCCCTCTTCGGTGCCGTGGGCCAGCAGCACCGGGCACGGCATCTCGGCCAGGTGATCCCAGAAGAGGCGCTCGCGTGATTCGCGGAACACGCTGAGCACGACGTGCTCCTGGATGCGGTCGCCCATCGGCTTGCCGCGGAACTTGGTGGCCATCATGCCGCGGCCGAGGTCTTCGGTGAGGCCGTGCTCCTTCGCCCAGTAGTCGCCGATCGAGATGCTGGCGACGCGGTCGCGCAGGCTGAACGCCATCTCCAGGCCCCAGGTGGTGCCACGCGAGAACGTCATCACGTGGAAGCGGTCGAGCCCTGCGTCGGCGACCACTGCGCGCAGGTCGGCGGCGTGCTGCGGTGCCGAGTAGTCGGCGTTCTCGTGGGCATCGCTGCCACCGCGGCCGCGTACCTCCACCACCACGACGCGCCTTGGCGACATGAACTCCAGCATCTCCACGTAGTCGTCGGCGAAGTCGCTGAAGCCGGGGGAGAACAGGATCGGCAGACCTTCTGGTGCTGTGGGGGAGTTGTCCAGCCAGCGCAGGCGTACGTCGCCATTGGTGGTGAAGCGTTCGGTGATCGTCATGGGGAGTTCCTGTGGGTCGCGGACTACGGTGGGCGCTCATGCGACTTGGCTTCTCGACGATGAACGGCCCCGACGACGTGCGCCCCGATGTGCTGGCACGCGCGCTCGAAGAGCGAGGTTACGACTCGCTGTGGATCGGCGAGCATTCGCACATCCCCGCATCGCGCAAGACGCCGTACCCGTCGGGTGGCGAGCTGCCGCCGAACTACGTCTACATGATGGACCCGTTCGTCAGCCTGACGATGGCCGCGATGGCCACCACACAGCTGAAGGTGGGTACCGGCGTGTGCCTGGCACTCGAGCACGACATCCTCGACCTGGCCAAGACGGTCGCCAGCCTCGACGTGATGTCGGGTGGCCGCGTGCTGTTCGGTGTCGGCGTCGGCTGGAACGAGGAAGAGCTGGCCAACCACCGTCCCATCCCGTGGAAGGCCCGCTACCGCGGTCTGGAGGAAGCCGTCACCGCTCTGCGCCGCCTGTGGACCGACCACGACAGCGAGTTCCACGGCGAGTTCTACGACTTCGACGCTGCCTGGAGCTACCCGAAGCCGCTGCAGCAGCCCACGCCGCCGGTCATGTTGGGCACGGGGGGCAAGCTGGGCACGCAGCACGCGGTGCGCTGGGCCGATGAGTGGATGCCGATGGACGTGGCGCTCGGCAACGTGGAGAAGAACATCGGCAAGTTCCGCGAGGCCGCAGCGGAAGCCGGCCGCGGCGACATCCCGATCACGCTGGTCGCGTTCGGCGACCCCACCATCGAGCGCCTGCACCAGTACAAGGAGCTCGGCGTGGTGCGTGTCGTCCTCGGTGCGCAGTACAAGGGCTGGCACGACCCGTCGACGGCGTTGCCGTTCGTCGACCGCTACGCGGAGCACATCGCCGAACTGGCCTGAGGCTGCCCGGCGGCGCGTCAGCCGCCGCGACGGAAGTCGGGTTCGCGCTTGTCCATCCAGGCCCGCACGGCTTCCTTGTGGTCCTGCGTGCGGGCCGACGTGGCCATGCGCAGCGACTCGGCGGCCAGCGCCGTCGACAGCGGCTCGATCAGTGCCTGCTGCACGTTCTGCTTCATCAGGGCCACCGCGTCGCGCGGGCCGGTGGCGAAGCGATCAGCCCATTCGCGCCAGGCGGCGGGGAACTCGGCGTCGTCGACCACGCGGTTGGCAAGGCCCAGCGCCAGCGCTTCGTCGGCGGTGACCTTCGTGTTCAACACCAGCAGCTCGAGCGCCTTCGACGGGCCGACCAGGCGGGTGAGGAACCAGGTGCCGCCGAAGTCGCCGGAGAACGCCAACTTGCCCCAGCCGGGGATGAACGTGGCCGAACGAGCCATGATGCGCAGGTCGCAGGACAGCGCCAGCGACAGGCCGGCGCCCACGGCCGGGCCGTTGACGGCCGCGATGGTCAGCTTCGGGCTCTCGTGCAGCATGCGGGCAACTTGCGCGTCGGCCAGCAGCGAGGCACCGGCTTCTTCGATCGTCGGGCGCGGCGCCCCGGGCTCGCGCACGCGGCCGTCGCGCACGTCGCCGCCGGCGCAGAACCCCGAGCCCTCACCCGTCAGCACGATGCAGCCGACGTCGTCGGCGGTGTTGAACTCCTCGATCGCGGCGCGCATCGGCGCGTACATCTCGTGATGCAGCGCGTTGCGCCGGTCGGGGCGGTTCAGCGTGATCAGGCCGATGCCGTCGACCACCTCCAGCCTCACCACGTCGGTTCCTGCGTCGATGGTGCGATCTGCCATGGGTGGCTCCCAGTCGTTGATAGTGGTCGTTGGTCGCGGTGCCGGGTCAGCGCGGTTCGCGCGGCAGGCCCAGGTTGCGCTCGCCGATGAGGTTCTTCATCACTTCCGTGGTGCCGCCGGCGATGGTGGCCGAGCGGCTGGTGAGCAGTTGGTTCGTGGCGTCGGGGGCGAGGCCGGCGATGAGGTCGATGCCCACCACGTCGGCGTTCACCTCCGCGTACTCGGCGGCGAGGTGCGACCAGAACAGCTTGATCAGCGATGACACCGCGCCGGGGCCGTCCGTGGTCTCGGCGAGCGCACGCTGGCCCATCCACTCCAGGATGCGGGCCTGGCTGTAGGTGCCCAGTGCCTTCTGCCGCAGGGTGGGCGGGGCGTCGGCCAGGCGCTGCGAGTGCATCATCTCCTTCACCTGGCCCACCAGGGTGCCGGCCACGCTGAGCACGCCGGCGCGCTCGAACCCCAGCGTGGCCATCGTGACCCGCCAGCCGTCGTGCAAGGGGCCCAGCAGAGCTGTGCGCGGCACGAACGCGTTGTCGAAGAACAGTTCGGCGAACTCGGCCTCGCCGTTGATCTGCTTGATCGCCCGACGGGTGAGACCGGGCGTGTCCATCGGCACCAGCAAGGCGGAGATGCCCTTGTGCTTCGGTGCGTCGGGGTCGGTGCGGGCCAGCAGCATGCAGTGGGTGGCGTTGAGGCCGATGGACGTCCACACCTTCTGCCCGTTGACGACGAACCCGTCGTCGGTGACGTCGGCCTTGCAGCGCAGGCCGCCGAGGTCGCTGCCCGCGTCGGGCTCGCTGAAGCCCTGGCACCAGAACTCGTCGCCGTTGATGATCGCGGCGAGGTGCCGCTGCTGCTCGGGCGTGCCGACGGCGTGCATGGTGGGGCCGACGTTGTTCACGCCGAAGACTGCGACTCGGCGAGGGGCGTTGACGCGGGCGAACTCCGCGTCGCAGGCGAGCTGGTCTATGACACCCAGGCCCTTGCCGCCGATCGCCTCGGGCCATGCGGGTGCACCCCAGCCGGCGGCGCCGATCGCGCGCTGGAAGTCGGTGAGCGCGTCCCACTCGTCGCTGTCGCCCCACTTGGCGTGGTGGGCATCCATGATGCGCTCCAGCACGGCGCGCAATTCGGCAGCGGCGGGTGTGAGTGGGGCGTCGGTCTCGGTGGTGCTCATCGGTGTGGCTCTCAAGTTCAGGAAAGGGACGACGGTGTGGCGGCGCGTTCGGCCAGGTTGGCCAGTGCCGGCGCAAGGTCGCGGTCGTGCGGGTTCGGTTGCAGGTACGGGAACACCCCCACCACGCGGGTGGTGGAGGGCAGGCGGTCGGGTTGGTCGTCGACGCAGACGACGTTCGGCGACTCGACGAGCGCGTCGGGCAGCTGCCACCGGCCATCGGCCCCGGGCACCTTGTCGTGCACGTCGGTGACGTGGTGGGCCAAGCCGTGGCGCTCCAGCACCGTGCGGGCGTGGGCGATGCCGCCGGCGCTCCACACGTGGATGGCGTGCCCGGCGCGCTGGATCGCCACGAACAGTTCGACCACCAGCGGCCGCACGTGCTGCGCGTCGAACGAGTCGACCAGCGTGCCGTCGACGTCGAAGCACCACTGCTCCTGCGTGTCGGGCTCGTCGTGCTGCATGGCGAAAATGGTAACCGATTTACGCCCTGTGCCACCCACCCGAGGCCAAGTGGCGCCGCGGTCAGGCGGGGCCGACGCCGGCGGCAGCGTCGATGGCGGCGAGGTCGTCGTCGCTGAGCTGCAGCCACGCGGCGTCGATGTTCTCGTTGGCGTGGGTGATCTGCGAGGTGCCCGGGATCGGAACCATGTTGGGCGAGCGCTGCAGCAACCACTGCAGCGCCACCTGTTGACCGCCTGCCCCGTGCGCCGCTGCGATCGCCGCCACGGCCCCGCTGACCCGATCGGTGTTGAGGATGATCGGCGCCCAAGGGATGAAGGCGATGCCGCGTTCGCGGCACGCGGCCAGCACCAGATCGGCGTCGCGGTCGGCTGCGTTGTAGCGGTTCTCCACGCTGGCGACGGTGAGCAGCGACTGCGCGAAATCCAGCTGCGCGAGCGACACGTTGGAGATGCCGATGTGGCGGATCTTGCCCTGCTGCTGCAGTTGCACGAACGCGCCCAGTGTCTCGTCGTACGGGTAGTTCGGGTCGGGCACGTGCATCTGGTACAGGTCGATCACATCGACCCGCAGGCGGCGCAGGCTGCCCTCGCACTCGGCGATGATGTGGTCGGGGTGGCCCGAGGGCGGCAGCGTGGCGTGGCCCTTCATGATCTTGCCCGGCTTGAACCCGGCCTTGGTGGTGATCACCAGACCCGCCGGGTACGGGTGCAGCGCCTCGGCGATGATCTCCTCCGACTCGCCGTAGCCGTAGATGTTGGCGGTGTCGATGAAGTTGACACCGCGGTCCACCACCTGGCGGATGAGGCGGCGGGCCTCGTCGCGGTCGCGGGCGCCCTCGGCGTTGCGCGCGCCGGAGATGCGCATGGAACCGAACCCCAGGCGGCGAACGGTGAGGTCGCCGCCGATGGTGACGGTGCCGACCGATGTGTCGTCGAGCACCCGCTCGGAAGCCGGCGAACCGTTCACAGGACGAGCTCGGCGATTGTGCGCATGGCCTGGCTGCCGGCCCCGGAGACGATGAGCGTGTTGATGCCCGAATCCTTCCACACCGACAGCTGCTCGGCGGATCAGCTGTCGGTGTAGCAGTGCTTCTCGCGAGGCCTCCTCGGCCAGGCGGGCTCAGCGGCCGCGCTTGGCGGCGGAGAGCTCGTTGTGGCGGGCGAACATGCGCGCCGCCTCCTGGCGGATGGCGTCGGGCACCGCCGGGTAGATCGGCAGGCCGCGATCCTTCGACGGCAGGGCGACGGTGGCCATGCCGTAGGCGGTCTCGGTGTCGCGCTGGTTGACCATCCGCATGCGCACGTCGACGACGGTCTGTCCGCTGGGGTCGACGCGCTTGTCGGTGATCTCGCCCGACAGGAACGTGGTGTCGCCCATGTAGTT
>JAUSLQ010000031.1 GCA_030645675.1 Actinomycetota bacterium
GCGGTGATCATCGGGAAGCGGTCGCCGAACATGACGATGATCGGGCTCTCGACACCGGTGAGCGACGAGGGCAGCACTACGTGATCGGGCACGGCAACGCGATTGCCGGCGAGGTCGTTGTACCAGTGCACCCGCCACAGGTTGCGGGCGTCCGGCCCGCTCTTGTCGGCGTCGCCCACCTTCGACTGGTCGATGGTCGACGGGTCGGCCAGTTGGGCGAACGTGGGCAGCGTGACGCCCCGATCGCGGAAGCGGGTGACGCTGTTGGCCAGCGCCTCGGCGTTCACCACGCGGTCGGCGAGACCGAACTGGTTCTCCAGGGCGTGGGCGATCGGATCGGCGGCGTGACCCGCGAGAGCAGTCATGGTTGACATTTTGTCAAACGCGCGGCCACTTCGCGCCGACCCGCCGATCAATCCAATTTCGAAAGAGCTGGATGAGGTATCTGTAGGCTGGATGAATGGCCGATGTCGCGAGCGATCTGTCCGGTGCCAAGCGCCGGATCATCGAGCGCTTGAAGCGCGCCGACTCGACAACGGCGCCCGAGCTGGCGGCCGAGTTCGGCCTCACCGACACGGCCATCCGCCAGCACCTGGAGGCGCTGGAAGGCGCAGAGCTGGTGGAACGGGTGACCGCTCCCAGCGCCGGCCGCGGCCGCCCGCCCGTGCACTGGCGGCTGGCCCCGTCGGCCAGCAGCCTGTTCGCCGACCGCCACAGCGACCTCACCGTCGAGCTGATCGCGTCCATCCGCTCCGCCCTCGGCGAAGAGGCCTTGGAGCGCGTGGTGCGCACGCGAGCCGAGCGTCAGCTGGCCACTTACCAGAGCGCGATCGACAGCACTGCCACCGTCACCGACCGGGTGCACCGCATCGCCGAACTGCGTTGCGCCGAGGGCTACCTGGCCGAGGCCGTCGACGGCCCCGATCACGTCACGCTGGTGGAGCACCACTGCCCCATCCGCGACGCGGCTGATTCCTGCGCGGGCCTGTGCAGCGCCGAGCTGGATCTCTTCCAGAAGGTGCTCGGCCCCGACGTGCACGTGGCCCGCGAGCAGCACGTGCTCGACGGCGGTCAGCGCTGCGCCTACCGCGTCACCCTGCGCTGACGGCCGGATGCCTTCACCGCCCCTGCGCCCGCCCCTGCGCCCGCCCATGCACCGGCCCCTGCACCCGCCGCAACGAGCCAAGCCGCCAACGCCAGGACGAGCGGCCAGCGGCGACGCACCGCTTCGTGTCGTGCGCTGACCTCAGGACTCACGGCCGAGAGCATGACATGAGCGATCGGCAGGCGCCCGCGGGTGCCCGCGGTGCCCACCCGCTAACTTCGGGCACATGGCTGACTTCCTCCTCGGCGGGTTGATCGACGCGGCTGCGCACCAGCGCACCGACAAGACCGTGCTGCTTCCCAGCGGCGACTTCACCACCCATGGGGTGATCGTCGGCATGACAGGGTCGGGCAAGACCGGCCTGGGCATCGTGTTGATCGAGGAGGCCCTCTCGGCGGGCGTGCCCACCCTGCTGATCGACCCCAAGGGCGATCTCACCAACCTGTGCCTCACGTTCCCGGCGCTGGCGCCCACCGACTTCCAGCCGTGGGTGAACGAGGGCGATGCCAGCAAGGCCGGCGTCACCGTGCCCGAGTTCGCGGCCGGGCAGGCGAAGGCGTGGACCGACGGCCTCGCCGGCTGGGGCCTCGGCCCCGACCGCATCGCTGCCCTGCGCAACCAGGCCGAGTTCACGATCTACACGCCCGGCTCGAACGCCGGCGTCGGCCTGAACATCATCGGCTCGCTCCAGGCGCCCGGCGCCGGCGCCGACCCGGAGATCGTCGGCGACGAGATCGAGGGCTTCGTCTCCGGCCTGCTCAGCCTGGTCGACATCGAGAGCGACCCGCTCAGCAGCCGCGAGCACATCCTGCTCAGCAACCTCATCCTCAACGAGTGGAACGCGGGCCGCAACCTCGACCTGCCCACGTTGGTGGGCCTGGTGATGAGCCCGCCCATCCGCAAGCTGGGCGTGTTCGAGCTCGACCAGTTCTTCCCGCCGAAAGACCGCCAGGCATTCGCGATGCGCTTGAACGGCCTGCTCGCCTCCCCCTCGTTCGGCGCGTGGATGACCGGCCCGGCGCTCGACATCGACGCCATGCTGCGCACACTCGACGGCAGGCCACGTTGCGCCATCGTCACCACCGCCCACCTCAGCGACCAGGAGCGGCAGTTCGTCACCACCCTGATCCTCAGCAAGCTGGTCACCTGGATGCGCAAGCAGAGCGGCACCACCGACCTGCGGGCCCTGCTGTACATGGACGAAGTGGCCGGCTACCTGCCGCCCACGGCCATGCCGCCGACCAAGAAGCCGATCATGACGCTGATGAAGCAGGCGCGTGCGTTCGGCGTGGGCGTGGTGCTGTCCACGCAGAACCCGGTCGATGTCGACTACAAGGCGCTGTCGAACGCGGGCACCTGGATGATCGGCCGCCTGCAGACCGACCGCGACAAGCAGCGGCTGCTGGATGGCATGAGCGCCGCCGCCGGCGGGGTGGATGTGGGAGCGGTGGGCGACACGATCAGCGGTCTCGCCAAGCGCGAGTTCGTGCTGCGCCGCGCAGGCAAGGACCAGCCGGAGGTTTTCACCACCCGTTGGGCGATGAGCTACCTGCGTGGCCCGCTGACCCGCGACCAGATCGCGGTGTTGATGGCCGAGCAGAAGGG
The DNA here is from genome assembly GCA_030645675.1 of Actinomycetota bacterium. Lineage (GTDB taxonomy): Bacteria > Actinomycetota > Acidimicrobiia > Acidimicrobiales > Ilumatobacteraceae > UBA668. Next base: position 2,711 of record JAUSLQ010000031.1, read on the forward strand.
CGTCACCTCGGTGGCACCGCCCTCCTCTGCGCCGACCGCACCGACGGTACCGCCGCCGACTGGTGCGTTCCCGCCGCCCACGGCTGCGCCCAGCGCTGGGCCTGCGGCCGCACCGGCAACCACGCTGGCGCCCGTACCTACGCCCGCACCGGCAGCTGCACCGCCTCTGCCCGCCGACGGGCTTGCCCACGACGAATCGCCATTGATGCAGGAGGTCGCCGCCGGAGTCGCCATCCGTTGGGCCGACCCGGCCGCACCGTGGCTCTCCGCGATCGGCGGCAACCCGCGAGGCACGCGGCTGGAGCCGGCCATCGTCGCCCGCGTGGCATTGCGGTACGACGACGACAAGGCCGACCTGATCCACGACGAAGAGTACGAAGCCGTGCTCTTCCCGCTGGCCGAGCAGGTCGAGTCGTCGCGTGCGTTCGCCGTCGACTACGACGACCGCGACCTGCGCGTGGAAACGCCGCCCGCTGCCACCTACCAGCTGTCGAAGGCACCGCTGAAGACGAAGACGTTCTGGAGCGGCGTGGAGCGCGACCTGGTCGACTTCCTCGTGCGCAGCCGAAGCATCGAGCTGCCGATGAACAAGGAGCTGAAGCTCTACGGCCGCCCGGGTGAGACGGCCGACGCGTTCTTCCAACGCTGCTACCAGGTGGCCGACGCGAAGGGCGACGAAGAAGTCGCCAAACTGCGCGACAAGTACCAGTCCAAGGTCACCTCGATACAGACGCAGTTGCATGCCGCGGAAGACCGGGCCGAGGTGCTGGAGGCCGAGCAGAAGGGCCGCCGCAACGAGGAACTGCTGTCCACCGCCGGTTCCATCCTCGGCGGGCTCTTGGGTGGCCGCCGCTCACGCGGAGGGCTGCTGGGCAAGCTGGGCAGCGCTGCCGGCCGCCGCGGGCGTTCCAGCGCGGCGGGCGAGCGGCTGGACGCTGCGGAGAACAAGATCCAGCTGCTGCATCAGCAGATGGAAGACCTCGAGGCCGATCTCGCGCAGGATCTCATCGAAATCGACACGCGCTGGATGGCAGTGGCGAAGAACATCACGACGATGCAGGTGCCGTTGGAGAAGAGCGACGTGAAGGTCACCCAGATCGCGCTGGTGTGGGTGCCCGTGGCGTAACGTCGCACCACGCCGCCGGGGTCAGCGGCGGTGCAACTCGTCGGGCGGCAGCGTGCTGGGGCCGACATGCGTGTCGAGCCAGGCGTTCAGCCCGGCCGCGGATGACCACGCGCCGCGCACCTTGCCCACCACCTGCCTGGTGTGCATCCACTTCGCCAGCGGCCACTCCTGCGAGACGATCAGGCCCTTGCGCCGCAGCAGTTCGATGCGCGGGTGGTCCTTCGCGTAGCCCCGCGGCGCAGTCTTCAGCTCGCTCATCGCGCCCGCCCGCATGCCCTTGCGCTCCAGGGCGGCAGTGATGGCGGCGATCTCGGCACCGGTGGCATCGGCAGCCACCGCCTCCCTGAAGCGCTCGAGCTGGTCGGAGGCCATGTCGTAGTAGCCGCACCCGGTCATCAGGCCGGCGGCGCTGAGGTGCACGTAGAACCCGGCGCCACCCTGCGATTCCCCGTACGCGCCCATGTGGTCCTTGTACGGCGTCTTGTCCTTCGCGAAGCGCACGTCGCGGTGCGGGCGGAACACGTGGAACGGCCCGTAATCGCCGAGCTCCTCCAGCAGGGCCAGCATCGGGCCGCGCACCGCAGCCTCGTAGATGGCCTTGTTGGCCTGCCAGAACGTGCGCGAGTTGTCGCTGCCGAGCCGCTCGTAGAACGCGAACGCCTCGTCGGGAAAGCCGCTGAACGCCATGCCGAGACGCTACTCGCCACCCCGCGGGCGCGATTCCCCGCCACCTCGGCTGCCCAGCGGGCGCGATTCCCCGCCACCTGGGCTGCCCCTTGGGCGCGATTCACCGCCACTCCTGTCCACCGGGTACGAAACCCCGACAGATCAGCGGGTACACGACCCCATGGGCGCGGGAAGCCGACACCCCGGGCTGGAACTTCCCCGAAACGAACACGATCCAGCCCCGAATCCCGAGGCCAGTGCGCCGGGCAGCGAAGCGCCGGGTCTGTGGAACGGAACAGTGGGCGGTCTCAGGTGGTGAGTGCCACAGACACCGGACTCTCTGCGTGCGCGGCGGTCGGGGCGGGAGCGCGGTGTGGGCGTGGCGGTCAGGCGGGCGGGACGCGGCGGGCCTGGCGCGTGCCGGACAGCGGGCTGCGTAGTGTTCGGGCATGGCCGTGTTGGCGATCGATCAGGGCACGTCGGCCACCAAAGCGCTGGTGGTGGGCGACGGCGGGGCCGTGCTCGGGCTGGCCGAGGTGCCGGTGGCGGTGCACGCGACAGCCGACGGCGCCGTCGAACTGGACCCGGAGGCTCTGTGGGCCAGCGTGGTCACCGCGGGCGAGCAGGCACTGGCCGCAGCCGGCCGGCCGGCGCTCGAGGCGCTCGGGCTGGCCAACCAGGGCGAGACGATCCTCGCTTGGGACCGCGCCACCGGCCGCCCGCAGGGCCCGGCGATCGTGTGGCAGGACCGGCGGTCCAGCATCGTGTGCGACGCGCTGGCGCCGCACGGCCCGCGCCTGGCCGAGCTGACCGGCCTGGAGCTCGACCCCTACTTCGTGGCCCCGAAGATCGCCTGGCTGCGAGCCCGCGTGGGCGACGGGCCGGCGATCACCACCAGCGACACCTGGCTGCTGCACCGTCTGTGCGGGGCCTACGTCACCGATGTCGCGACGGCCGGGCGCAGCCTGCTGCTGGAGCTGGACACCGGCCGCTGGAGCGACGAGGCGTGCGCCCTGTTCGGCATCGACCCGGGCGGTTTGCCGCAGGTGGTGGGCAATGCAACCGCTCTGGGCGAGTGCCGCACGTTCGGCGCGCCCGTACCTGTCACGGGCGCTTGCGTCGACCAGCAGGCGGCCCTGTTCGCCGAGAACTGCCATGCCGCAGGTGAGGCGAAGTGCACGTACGGCACCGGCGCGTTCATGCTTGCCTGCACAGGGGACGCGCCCATTCGCTCACAGAACGGCCTCGTCGGCTGCCCGGCGTGGCAGTTGGGCGACCGGCTCACGTGGTGCCTCGACGGCCAGGTGTACACCGTGGGTGCAGCCGTCGGCTGGCTGATCGAGATGGGCATCATGCGCGAGCCCGCCGACCTCGATGGCCTCGGCGGCGCGGTACCCGACGCCGGCGGTGTCACGTTCGTTCCCGCCCTGGCCGGGTTGGCCGCGCCGTACTGGAGGCCGCATGCCAAGGCCGCGTTCACGGGCCTGTCGTTGGGCACGGAACGCGGCCACCTGGTGAGGGCAGCCATCGACGGCATCGCGGCCCAGGTGGCGCTGCTGGCGGCTGCGGCCGGCCGCGACCTGGGTGCCCCGCTCACCCGTCTGCGGGTCGATGGCGGCCTCACCCGCAGCCGCACCCTGCTGCAGGTGCAGGCCGACCTGCTGCAATGCCCGGTGGAGGTGTACCCGTCGCCCCACGCCACCGCGCTTGGGGTCGCCGCGTTCGCTGCCCACGGCGCCGGCTTGCCCGCCCACGGCGCCGGGTCACCAGCCCGCGCCGACGACTGGCAGCCCAGTGCCATCGTCGAGCCGGCGATCACCGCCGACGAAGCTGCCAACCGGCTAGCCGCCTGGCAAGCCGTCGCCGATGCGACGATGGACCGCTGATGGCCGCTTCCGACGCAGTGCCCAGCCACAGCCCGGGCGACAATCCGCCGACAGCGGAGCCGTTCGATGTGGTGGTGGTGGGTGGAGGCGTGGTCGGCTGCGCGGTGGCCCGACTGCTGAGCCACCATCAGCTCTCAGTGGCGCTGGTAGAGGCACGCGACGACGTGGGCGCGGGAACCAGCAAGGCCAACACCGCCATCCTGCACACCGGCTTCGACGCTGTGCCTGGCTCCGTCGAGGCCCGCCTGGTGGCCCGCGGGTACCAACTGCTTCGCGCCTACGCCCCCACCGCCGGCATCTCCGTGGAGGAGACCGGGGCGGTGCTGGTGGCGTGGGACGACGAGCAGGCGGCAACACTGCCGAAACTGGCTGTGAAGGCGGAGGCCAACGGCTACGCGCACGCCGAGGTGATCGACGCGGCCGCCGTACACGCGCTGGAGCCCCACCTCGGCGACGGCATCACTGGCGGGATGATCGTGCCCGGCGAGCACCTCATCGACCCGTGGAGCACCCCCATCGCGTTCGCCACCGAAGCCGTGGCCAACGGCTGCCACTTGCTGACCGGCTTCCAGGTCGTCGGGGCCACTGCCGGCGCCGAAACGACGACGCTCACCGCCGCCGACGGACGCTCGGTGTGCACCCACCATGTGGTGAACGCAGCCGGCCTGCACGGCGACACCCTGCACCGCCTGCTGGGCTTCGACGGCTTCACCGTGCGACCTCGGCGCGGTGAGCTGATCGTGTTCGACAAGCTGGCCCGCCCGCTGCTGGGCCGCACGATCCTGCCCGTGCCCACCTCCCACACCAAAGGCGTGCTGGTGGCCCCGACGGTGTTCGGCAACATCATGCTCGGCCCCACGGCCGACGACATCGACGACAAGGGCGCCACCGGCAGCACCCGCATCGGGGTGGACGGCCTGCTGCAGAAGGGCCGGCGCATCCTGCCCGCGCTGCTGCACGAGGAGGTCACCGCCGTGTACGCGGGGCTGCGGGCGGCCACCGAGCACAGCGACTACCAGCTGTCAGCTCAACGCGAGGCGCGGTACGTGTGCCTGGGAGGCATCCGATCGACCGGGCTCACCGCGGCGATGGCGCTCGCCGAGGAGGCGCTCGCGCTCTTGGCCGAGGCAGGGTGCACGGCCATGCCGAAGGCGGCCGACGAGGTGCACGGCATCCGGATGACGCCGCTGGGCGAAGGCCGTGAGCGGCCGTACCAGCGGGGCGGCACCGTCGTGTGCCATTGCGAGCGGGTCACGGCGCAAGAGCTCGAGATCGCGCTCACGTCCTCGGTTCCGGCCACCGATCTGGATGGCCTGCGCCGGCGTACTCGCGCGTTGGCCGGCCGCTGCCAGGGCTTCTACTGCTCGGCAGAGGTGTGCGCACACGCGGCAGCCGTCACCGGCCGGCCGATGAGCGACTGGATGGGCGTGCAGTGAGCGCCGCTGACGTCGTCGTCGTGGGTGCCGGCCCGGCCGGGCTCGGCGCTGCCACCGAGCTGCGCCGGCGCGGCGTCGGCCGGGTGGTGGTGTACGAGCGCGAGCTGCAACCCGGTGGTGTTCCCCGCCACACCGCCCATCTCGGCTACGGCGCACGCGATCTGCACCGCATCACCACCGGCCCGCGATACGCGGCGGCGATGGTGCGGCAGGCCGAGCGAGCCGGCGTGGAGATCGAGGTCGGCCGCACAGTGCGCTCTTTCGCGGATGGCACAGTGGCCACGACGGGCGCCGATGGCCCGGCCACGGTGCACGCTGGCGCTGTGCTGCTGGCCACCGGCGTGCGCGAGCGGCCACGAGCTGCCCGCCTGGTACCCGGCGACCGGCCGGCCGGCGTGCTGACCACCGGGGCTCTGCAGCAGTTCACGACCCTGCACCACCAGCGGGTGGGCACCCGCGCGGTCGTGGTGGGCGCTGAGCACGTCAGCTTCTCGGCGGTGCTGACCCTCGCTCACGCCGGTTGCCAGGTGGCGGCGATGGTGACGCCCCTCCCCCGCCACCAGTCGTACGCGCCGCTGCGCCTGGCCACCGCCGGCCGGCGAAGGGTGCCGCTGCTGACGGGTGTCGACGTGGTCGAGGTGGTGGGCCGCACCCGCGTGGAAGCCGTGGTGCTCACGGATGGCACCCGCATCGCGTGCGACACCGTCGTGTTCACCGGCGACTGGGTGCCCGACCATGAACTGGCCCGTGCCGGTGGCCTGCCGATGCTGCCGCACGCGAAGAGCCCGGTGGCCGACGCCACCGGCCGCACGGAGCAGCCAGGCGTGTTCGCCATCGGCAACCTGGTCCACCCGGCCGAGACTGCCGACCTCTGCGCCCTCGGCGGCAGGGCTGCCGCGCTGTCGGTGATGGACTGGCTGGCGCTGCACGACTGGCCCACGGCCGTGAGGCCGATCGAGGTACGGCCGCCGATCCTGTGGGCCGCCCACACCGCACGCGGCATCACCCTGCGGGTCGCGGAGTTCGTGGAGGGCCGCATCGAATGCCGCGTCGGCGACGAAGTGCTCCATCGCACGAAACACCGGCTCTGGACCCCCAACCGTGCGATCCACCTGCCACTCGCCGCGAACGCTTCGACCAGAATCCTGCTCAGTCCTGTCGAGCGCCTCCAGTAGGCTGAATCACCGCCGCGGGCGTGGCGAAACTGGCAGACGCGCAGGGTTTAGGTCCCTGTTCCGCAAGGAGTGTGGGTTCAAGTCCCTCCGCCCGCACGCCGCCACGCCGATCCGCCTGCCCAGCCGCCATCCTGTTTCGATGCTCATCGACGTCCAGTTCAGTTCGGCACACAACGATTGGCCTCACCTGCGCGACGCGGTGCTGCAGGCCGAGGCCGAGGGGTACGACACCACGTGGGTGCTCGACCACTTCGACGGCACATTGTTCGAGGGCGGCGACCGCCGGGTGCTGGAGTGCTTCACCCTGCTGGGCGCGCTGGCGGTGGCCACCACCACGATCAGCATCGGCTCCCTCGTCGCCAACGTCGCGAACCGGCACCCGGCGCTGCTGGTCGCCGCTGCCTCCAGCGTGCAGCGCATCAGCGGCGGCCGCATGAAGGTGGGCATCGGCGCCGGCGCCGCCCCCGACACGCCGTGGGCCCGCGAGCACCACGAACGGGGGATCCCGATCAATCCCGAACTCGCCGAACGTCACGCGATGGTGGTGCGCCAGATCGCGCTGCTGCGCGAGGTGGAGCAGATGCCCATCATCGTCGGCGTCAACAGCCGCGCGCTCGCCGTCATCGCCGGCACCCACGCCGACGGGGTGAACGTGCGACTCAGCAGCCCGAAGGCCGGTGAGTACATCGCTGCTGCCCGCGAGGCGGCCGGCGACCGGCCGTTCGACGCCAACGGCTGGGCATCGTTCGACGATCTCGCCGCGCAAGAGCGCGCCCGCGAACTGAAACTCGATCGCCTGATCATCTCCCGCCTGCACGCATTGGACTGAACACCCCGGCCGCGGGTTGGACTGAGGTCGCCTCGCGCCCGCGCGATGATCGGGCCGATGAACGTGCATGCGTTGCCCACCCCGGCGTTGGTGATCGACGCCGATGTGCTGGACCACAACCTGGCGGCGATGGCCGCGGCCCGTCCCGGCCGCGCCCTGCGCCCCCACGTGAAGGCACACAAGTGCACCGCGCTGGCGGCACTGCAGCAGGCACACGGCCACGACGCGTTCACCTGTGCCACGCCGCGCGAGGTGCTGGGCATGGCTGCGGCCGGGCTGGGCGACGACCTGTTGCTGGCCAACGAGGTGCTCGACCCCACCCGCCTGGCCGCGCTTGCCACGGCGCAGGACACGGCGCTGATCACCGTCGCGGTCGACTCGCCGGAGACCATCGACGCAGCGGCCGCGGCCGGCCTCCGCCACGTGCTGGTCGACGTGAACGTGGGCCTCCCGCGCTGCGGGTGCATGCCCGACGAGGCAGGTCGCATCGCAGACCTGGCTCGCCGCCGCGGCCTGATCGTGCGCGGCGTGATGGGCTACGAGGGCCACCTGATGGCGATGCCCGACCGCGAGCAGCAGCGAGCGAAGGTGGCCGAGTCGGTCGACCGGCTGCTGGCTGCGCACGCCCTGGTGGGCGGCGACATCGTCAGCGCCGGCGGCACCGGCACGTACCACCTGCACGACCGAGTCAGCGAGGTGCAGGCCGGCAGCTATGCACTGATGGACACCTACTACGCGCGCATGGGCACGCCCTTCGAGCAGGCCTGCTTCGTCATCGGCACCGTCGTGTCGGCGACGGCGCAGTACGCGGTGGCCGACGTCGGCCTGAAGGCGATGGGCATGGATCACGGCAACCCGGCGGTCGAGACACTCGACGGCCAGGGTGCCGACGTGTGGTTCCTCAGCGACGAGCACGTGACGTTCGTGCCGCACACGGGTGTGGCCGCAGTCGGCGACCGGGTGCGGGTGGTACCCGCGCACATCGACCCGACGATGGCGATGCACGAGACCGCCTGGCTGGTGCGCGGCGGCGAGGTGCTGGAGCGCTGGCCGATCGACCTGCGTGGGTGGTGACTGCCGGCACGTGACGACACTCCCGCCGCAGGATGTGCTGCACTGGTCCGAATGTCTCGCTGGGCGCCAAAGACACTGGAGGTACTGGGGTGGACCGCGCTGCTGCCGATGCTGGGCCTGTGCGTGACCCAATGGTTCGGCATCGAGGGCCGGCGCACCATCGCCGCCTTCCAGGCGCTGACACCGTGGGTGCTGGTGTGGGCCGCGCCGATTGCGCTGGCCGCGTCGCTCACCCGCCGGCACCCCCTGGCGATCGCGTCGTTGGCGCCGCTGATCACGTTGCTCGCGCTCAGCGCGCCCGTCGTGTTCCACGGCAGCGCCCCGGCCGCAGCGGCGGGGTCGCCGCGCCTGACCATCGCCTACGCCAACGCGCTGTACAGCAACCCCACGCCCGAGAGAGCGGCTGCGGAGCTTCTGTCCAGCGATGCCGACGTGCTGGTGATCGTCGAGCTCTCCAACCCGATGCGGCAGTCGATGGAGGCCTTGGTCGCCGAGGGTGACTACCCGTTCCGCGATCAGACTCCGTTCGGTGGGGCCGGCGGCATCGGCATCTGGAGCAGGCGGGAGATCGTCAGCGGCGGCATCGTCGCGGTCGACGGACGGCCCACCGTCGACGTGGTGCTCGACGTCGACGGCAGCGAGATGCGCGTACTCGGCGTGCACCCGTATCCGCCGACCTTCAACGCCCATTCGTGGAGCCAGCAGCTGGCGGCGATCGGCGACACGTTCGCCGCCTCCACGCTGCCCACGGTGGTGGTGGGCGACTTCAACGGCTCGCGCTGGCACCCGTCGTTCCGCAACCTGCTGGGCCATGGTCTCCGCGACACGCACGAGGTGCTGGGCCTCGGGTGGAGCGTCAGCTGGCCGATGGACGAAGGCTTGCTGCCGCCCACGTTCGTGCGCATCGATCACGCGCTCTTCGGCACCGGCGTCACGCCCACCTCCATCCGAGACGTGGTGATCAGCGGCAGCGATCACAAGGGCTTCGTGGTCACGTTCGCGTTCACCACGTCGGCCGCCGTCAGCTCGGGGGAGTGAACGCGGCACCGCCGGTGCTGCCGTCGTAGCAGCCCAGCAGGAGCAACGATTCGCCCGTCCACACCGGTGACGACGCATCGAAGCACACGCCGGCACTCTCGAACGGAGCGTCCCACGAGTCGGCCACCACGTCGTACGACGACATTCCACCCTTGGCGAACACGAACAGCCGCCCAGGCGTGTACACGGCCTCGAAGCCGGGGTGGGCAGGGCCGTCGTGCATCGGGCGCCAACTGTCGGTGGCAGGGTCGTAGCCGGCCCCGTCGGCGAAGGCGAACATGCCGTTCAGGTTGCTGCTGCGACCTGCGTAGACCAGCAGTTCCGTCCCCGTCCACACGCCACTCACCATGCGTGACCGCAACGGCGAGTCGGCCAGCACCCGCCACCTGTCGGTGGCAGGGTCGTAAGCGGTGCCGTCACCCAGTGCGCGGTCACCGTCGGTGGCACCGCCGCCCCACACGATCCACTCCGTGCCGGTCCAGCCGGTGGCAGCATCGTACCGCGACTCGATCGGTGGCGCGGCCCGCTCCGTCCACCCCGCCGCCGATGCGAACATCATCAACCGGTCGCCGGCCCACAGCAGGAACTCGCTCCCTGTCCACGCGTGGGGGTTGCTGGGGCTCGACTTGTAGCCGAAGGGCATCGGCACGGGCGACGACCACTCCCCTGTCGCGAGGTCGAGCGTGACGGCCGAAGTGGTGCGCACATGGTCGCTCCATCCGACGGCAAGGAGCGAGTCTCCTGTCCAGACCGCGAGCGGTGCCAACAAGGGAGTGGGCTCGGTGGTGATCGTCCGCCAGGCACGGCGCACAGGGTCGAACGCAGCGACGCCATCGGCCTGACGGCCGTCCTGCAGCAGCCCGCCCACGATCACCGCCTCACTTCCGGTCCACACCACCTGCGCGCCTGTCACCGAGCCGAGCGGGCTTGGCGGCAACGCCTCCCAGCGCTCGCCCACCGTCGTCGGCGCCAGCCTTGAGGTCGTCGTTCCGCTGTCTTCAGTGGTCGCCGCGCCCGTCGCCTCGGTCGCGGTCGACGCTGTCGCCGGCGCCTGTGTGGGCTGCGAGCCACCATCACCTTCGGTGACGCTCTCCGGAGCACCGGAGCCGATCCACGCGGCACCTGCCGCAGCGGCCACCAGCGCCACTGTCGCAGTGCCCACGGCCAGGCGGCGGCGCAATGCCGAGCGCTGCTGCACGCGCGTGACTGCGGCGCCCACGTCGTCCAGCGACATCAGCGACACGGTGTCGACGGCGGCCAGGTCGGCGCGCAGTCGTGCCTCGGTGTGATCGTTCATGTCCCCTCCAGAGTCCCGAGCTCGACGCGCAGTTGCTCCAGCGCGCGAGACAACGTGGACTTCACGGTGCCGTCGCTGATGCCCAGCACCTCCGCGATCTGCGCTTCGGCGAGATCCTCGTAGAAGCGCAACACCACCACGGCCCGGCGGCGCGGCGGCAGCGTGGCGATGGCCCGCACCGTGCGATCGCGCTCCACCGTGGCTGCCGTGTGATCACCGGCCGGCTGCAACCAGTCGACGGCCACTCGATCGCGGCGCAAGGCCAGCCGCCGCCGCCGCCATCGCCGGGTGGCCGTGTTCACCATCACCCGCCGAAGGTAGGCGGGCGGGTCGGCCACCACCCCGCTGCGCCACTTCGGCAGGGTGCGGGCGATCGTCTCGGCCACCAGGTCGTCGGCGTCGGCCCGGTTGCTGGACAGCAGCAGCGCCATGCGCTGCAGCCTCGGCAGCTCGTCACCCACCAGCTCGGCGAACGTCGCGTCAGCCGGGGGCGGGCCCATTGCACCTTGTTCGATCTCGATGAACGGCTTGTCGGTGAACGGCTTGTCGATGCGCAGCGCAGTCTCCTCCACGCTGCATCAGAGCCTCAGTCCAGCCCGGAGGTTGCCCGCTCGCGCAAGGCACCAACCAACGCCTGGAAAGCCCGCCCGCGGTGCGAGATCTCGTTCTTCTCGTCGTCGGTCATCAGACTGAACGTGCGGCCGTCGCCGTCGGCCGGGATGAACAACGGGTCGTATCCGAAGCCGCGGTCGCCGCGCTCTTCCGTCGCGATGAGGCCTTCGCACACGCCCTCCACCGCCAGCTCGCTGCCGTCTGGCCACACGACCATCACCACGGTGCGGAAGCGGGCGTGGCGATCGGCCACGCCCTGGAGCGCGGCCAGCGTCTTCGCCCGGTTCTCCGCGTACGTCGCGTTCGGGCCGGCGTAGTACGCAGTCTCCACACCGGGCTCGCCGCCCAACGCGTCGATGAACAGACCAGTGTCGTCGCTGACCGCCGGCATGCCGGTGGCGGCGCAGACGGCCGCTGCCTTCAGCCGCGCGTTGCCTTCCAACGTGCCCGCGTCCTCCACCACGTCGGGCACCTCCGCCGGGCGCGGCAGCAGCTCGACCAGCGCGTGCAGGATGCCGGCGATCTCGGCCAGCTTGTGCGGGTTGGCGGTGGCGCTGACCAGCCGGGGCAGCTGCGTCATCGGCCCAGCACCCGCGGGGTGGGAGGCTCGGCCACCAGCAGCGCCTGCAGTTCGATGATCTCCGACAGGCCCTTCGTCGCCAGCCCCAGCAACGCATCCAGCTCGTCTCGGCTGAAGGCCGCGCCCTCGGCCGTGCCCTGCACCTCCACGAACTTCGGCTCGGCGCCGGGCTGGCCCAGCACCACCACGTTCATGTCGACCTCGGCCGTGCTGTCCTCCACGTACGGCAGGTCCAGCACCGGCACGCCGTTGACGACCCCGACGCTGATGGCCGACACGTACGAGTGCAGCGGATGTTGCTTGATCGCCTTGTTCTGCACCAGCCGCGTGAGGGCGTCGTGCAACGCCAGATAGCCGCCGCAGATGCTGGCGGTGCGGGTGCCGCCATCGGCCTGCAACACGTCGCAATCCACGATCACCTGCCGCTCGCCGAGCAGCTTCATGTCGCAGCTGGCCCGAAGGGCGCGGCCGATGAGGCGCTGGATCTCCACCGTGCGACCGCTCTGCTTGCCCTTCGCTGCCTCACGGTCGATGCGCTCGGGCGATGCACCCGGGAGCATCGAGTACTCGGCGGTCACCCAGCCCTTGCCACTGTTCTTCATCCAGCGCGGCACGCTCTCGTCGATGCTGGCGGTGCAGAGCACTCGGGTCTTGCCGAACGTCACCAGCACGCTGCCGGCTGCCATCTCGGTGTAGTCGCGCTCGAACGTGATCGTTCGCAGTTCGTCGTCGGCGCGTCCGTCGGGGCGGGGCATGTGGGGTCTCCTCGTGATCGCTTCGTGAGTGGAAAAGGGTGGGGCGGCGTTCAGTCGTGGTGCCACTGCGCGGCGTCGCGCAGCTCGGGACCCAGCAGCCTGCCGCCGAGATCCGCGAACCATGAGATGTCGCCGCTGGACAGGAAGCGGTGCTCGGCCGGTTCGCCACCCGGCGCACGCAGCAACCCGGCGGCCCGCAACCGGTCGCGGGCAACGAAGGCGGTCTCGTCGGCACTGCTGACCAGGGTGACGTCGGGGCCCATGACGTCGGCGATCACCCGCGCCAGGTAGGGGTAGTGCGTGCAACCCAGCAGCAGGGTGTCGACGCCGGCGTCGTGCACGGGCGCCAGCAGGCGCTCGGCCAGGATGTGGATCTCGTCGCCGCTGGTCTGGCCGCGCTCCACGAACTCGACGAAGCCGGGGCACGCGGCGGAGGTGAGGTGCACGTCGGCACCTGTGGCGGCGACCGCCTTGTCGTAGGCGCCGGAGCCGATGGTGCCGACGGTGCCGATCACGCCGACCTTGCCGCTGCGCGTCGCCCCCACCAGCGCTCGTGCGCCCGGCGCGACCACGTCGATCACCGGCACCGGCATCTCCGCCTCCAGCTCGTCGAGGGCCGCGGCGGACGCCGTGTTGCAGGCCACGACGATGGCCTTCACGTCGTACTCCTTCACCAGGCTCCAGGCGAGCTGGTGGGCGAACTCGCGCACCTCTTCCTGGGGCCGGGGGCCGTACGGGTACCGGCCGGTGTCGCCGATGTACACCAGGTGCTCGTGCGGCAGCAGGTCGATGACGGCGCGGGCGACGGTGAGGCCGCCGAACCCGCTGTCGAACATCCCGATCGGCCGCTCCATGGCCCTCCAGGCTAACGGCCGCACCCCAGCCCCTGCGTGCCACCCCGTTCACGTCATCCTCCGACCGGGCAATTCGCGGTCGCCACCTGACACGAACGGGCAGTCGCGATTGTGCTGGCGATCACAAGCACCTCGACCCCGCTTCGTGTCAGCAGCTGCCCGGGTGTGTCACGGTCGAACCATGACATGAACGAGGGTGGTGAGAGCGGGAAGGGGAACCCGCGAGCGGGGGTCAGTGGGAGACGGTCCACGCGATCGTGTAGGCGACCGAGTTGGTGGCGATGTGAGCGATGATCGTGGCCACGATGCTGCCGGAGCGATAGCGGATCCAGCACCACCAGAGGCCGGCGATCAGGGTGCCGGCCACCGCGAACGCCACCGCCGCGGCCACACCCGCGGCTCCGGTGCCGAACACGCGAGTGGCCGTGGGGTTCACCTCGTTCAGGCTCAGCGCGGGCAGCACGTGCCACAGCCCGAAGCACAACGATGCAGCCAGGCTGCCGCGCAGCACGCCCCACCTGATGGCGAACAGCCCGGGCAGCACGGCGCGGAAGGCGGTCTCCTCCAGCACGGCAGTGCCCAGCGGGATGCGCACGAACGCCTGGTACACCCACTCACCGGCGCCGCCGCTGACCCGGCGGTCGTGGTACATCTCGTTGAAGGCCGGCATCGTGAGCGCCAGCAACAGCAGGCCGGTGGTGATCACGAACAGCACTGCTCCCCACGCCAGGCCACGCCGCCAACGAGTGAACCCGATCTGCTCCAACGTGGTGGCCTGCCGAGCGAGCAGCACGATGGCGCCGGCGACGGCCAGGTTCCACGGCGCGTACGCCCAGCCGGGCAGCACCCGGTTCGACATCACGTTGGCGACGGCCACCACCAGCAGCACACCACCGGTGACGAGTTGCCACCGCCTACGCTCGGGCTGTGCATCCATCGCCACAGCCCCGAGAGTACCTGTGAGCGATCCCACCGCGGCCCCGGCTCGCGATCACTTCGTCGACTTCATGCGGGCCTTCAGCCTGCTGGTGGTGGTCGCCTGGCACTGGGTGTTCACCATCGTGATCTGGGCCGACGACGGCCCTCACGCCACCAGCCCGATCGGTTTCACCACTGGGCTGTGGGCGGCCACGTGGCTGTTGCAGGTGATGCCTCTGTTCTTCTACATCGGCGGCTACTCGCATCTCGTGGCCTGGCAAAGCGCTCGGTCGAAGGGCCAGCGCCTGTCGGGGTTCGTGATGCGCCGCCTGCGCCGTCTGGCGATTCCCGCGCTGGCGCTGCTGATCGTGTGGATCGCGGTCGGCATCACGGTGGGTGCCGTGTTCAACATCGAGTGGATGGGCCGGGCGGTGCTGCTGGTGGTCAGCCCGCTGTGGTTCATGGGCGTGTACCTGATGCTGGTCGCGCTGCTGCCCATCTTCCTGTGGTTGCACCAGCGGTGGGACTCGATCGTGCTCGTCTTCCTCGCCGCCGCGGCCGGAGCGGTCGACATCCTCCGCTTCCGCTACGGCTACGAGTGGCTGGGCATCATCAACATGATCACGGTGTGGGGCCTGTGCCACCAACTGGGGTTCTTCTACGAGCGGCTGGTCACCGCCGCTCGGCGAGCGGACTGGACCCTGCTGTGGGCCGGCCTGGCCGGCCTGGCCGGGCTGGTGGGCAGCGGGCTGTACCCCGGTTCGATGGTGGGCGTGCCCGGCGAGACCTCGAACATGGCGCCGCCCACGTTGTGCATCGTCGCGCTGGTGCTGTTCCAGGCGGGCGTGGCCGAGGTGATCCGGCCGCGCCTGTCGCTGCGGCTGGAGCGTCCGCGTTGGCAGAAGGTGAACGAGACGATCAACCGCTTCTCGACGCCGCTGTTCCTGTTCCACACCACGGGCATGGCGTTCCACCGGGCGGTCAGCTACGCGTTGGCGGGAGAGCGCAACGAGGCCCGCGAGCCCACCGGTTGGTGGTGGTTGTCGCGCCCGCTCGCGTTCGTGGGTCCGCTGCTGTTCACGCTGCCCGTGATCTACCTGTTCGGGCGCCGCTGGGTGAAGGTGCCACGCGGCGAACGCGAGCAGGAGGCGCCCCACACGCCGCAGCCGGCGAACTGACCCACCTTGCTGCTCGCCACCATCCTCTCGCTGACCGCAGCGGTCATGCACGCCTCGTGGAACTTCGTCGCCAAGCGCGCCGAGGGCGACCGATATCTGGTGCTGTGGGCCCAGTTCTTCGCCGCGGGCGTGATCTCGCTGCCGCTGCTGGTGGCCAACCACCTCATCTGGGGCATGCCGTGGCAGGGCTACCTGTGGGCCGCGTGCAGCGGCCTGGTGCACCTGCCGTACCTGTCGCTGCTGGCCCGCGCGTACACCCACGCCGACTTCTCGGTCAGCTACCCCGTGGCCCGCGGTGGTGGGGCTGCGCTGGCTGCCATCGCCGGCGTGGCGTTCCTCGGCGACCACCTCAGCGTGCTGGAGGTGGCGGGCATTGCGATCGTCATCGGCGGCCTCACCATGCTGGCGTACGGCGCCAACGGGGCGCACCTCGCCCTGGCGCTGCTGGTGGCGGTCACCATCGGCCTGTACTCGACGCTCGACGCTCACGGTGCGCGGCTGACCCACAGCGTCGCCTACATCTTCGCCACTCAGGTGGCCGGCGGGCTGGTGAACACCACGTACGCGCTGGCCCGCGGGCGACGGGCCGGCATGGTTGAGATGCTGCGCAGGCACTGGCGCCGGGCGGCCATCACCGGATTGGCGACGATGGTCACCTACGGGCTGGTGCTGGTGGCCTTCGACCACGCACCCGTGGGGTACGTGTCGGCGCTGCGCGAGTCCAGCGTGGTGCTGGCCGCGCTGGCCGGCTGGAAGTTCCTTGGTGAAGGCGACCACCGCCGGCGCATCGCGGCGGCACTCGTCGTGTTCAGCGGGTTGCTGGTGCTGGTGTTCGGCCACTGACCCGCAGCGGTCGCGAAGCGTCAGGTGATGCTGACCAGCCGGCCCGTCACCGTGATGCGGTAGAGGGTGCTGGTGGGTGAGCCATCGGCCCTCGAACACGCCACCAGCTGAGCGGTGACGGGCGCGTACTGCGAGGCGATCGAGTTGATCGACGTGTAGTACGGCGCGGTGACCGAGGTGTTGGTCACCCGGTAGTTGTACCAATGACCGTCGCTGCCGATCAGCGAGAAGGTGTCGCCCGGGTGCAACGAGTTGATGTAGCGGAACGGCGCGTTGCCCGTGGTGCGATGGGCGAACAACATCACGTTGCCCGGGGAGGCGACGTTGCTCAGGTCGCTCCAGGTACCCGCGTAGCCGGCGTCGGCGATCGCGTTGAGGTTGTTGCCGGTGAGGATGCCCACGTACAGGCCGATCTTCGCCGAGTAGACGGCGGTGGCGCGATTGGGGTTGTAGGTCGGGTTCGCCGGCACTGGTGTGACCGGCGTGGTGGGCGTACCCGTGTACCAGCCGGCCACGTCGGCCAGCATGTGCGCCCCGGCCTTGGTGTACATCGCCACGCCCCGGGTGCTGACCCGCACGATGGCGTGGTTGGCCACCGTCTGCGGCCAGGTGTTGATGTTGGCGTTCGAGCTGTCGGGCCTGGTGGCGCCGGCAGGGAAGGC
>JAUSLQ010000033.1 GCA_030645675.1 Actinomycetota bacterium
TGGGTCTTGATCGGGGCCTCGCTGGCCCAGCCGCGGGGCACCCAGTAGCCGCGATCGTCCCAGGTGGTCAGCGTGATGTCGGCGAGCCACTTGGTGGCGCTGACGTATCCGTACAGGCCGGGCACCACCAGCCGGGCGGGGTAGCCGTGCTCCAGCGGCAGGGTTTCGCCGTTCATGCCGACCACGACCATCGCATCGCGCCCGTCGACGGCGGCGGCCACCGGGAACCCGCACGTCCACCCGTCGAGGCTGGTGCTGAACACCTGCTCGGCGTCGTCGTGCACGCCTGCTCGGTCCAGCAGGTCGCGCAACATCACACCACGCCAGACGGCGTTGCCGATGTACTCGCCGCCCACCTCGTTGGACACGCAGCACAGCGTGACCATCCGCTCGACCTGCGGCAGGGCCAGCAGGTCGTCGTAGGTGAGTCGCAGCGGGTTGTCCACCTTGCCGCTGATCGTGAAGCCCCAGCTGCCGATGTCGATACGAGGGAAGGACAGTGCGGTGTCGATGCGGTAGAAGTCGCCGTTGGGGGTGACGAACGGGGTCTCGTCGAACAGTTGCGCGTCGGGCGGCACGTCGAAGTCGAGGTCGGCGCTGGGCGCTGCGGGCAGCGGCCGGCGGGTGGCCTCGCGCAGGCGCTCGACGCGCCGGCCCTCGATGGCCTGGGCAGTTCCACCGGCCACGGCGGCCGTGGCCGCGGCCGAGCCACCGACGATCAGGAAGCGGCGACGGTCCCAGCCCAACGGCGCCTGCGACGGGCCGGGCAGCTCGATCGCGCGTGGCCGCAGAAGGTGATGCAACAGCGCGGCGCCGGCGATCGCGCCCAGGATGCTGGGCACGGTCGCACCTGCCGCTTCTCCGGGTCGGTGGGCAGCGGCGAGCGCGCCGACCACGCCGAACGCGCCGATGCCGACCCACCCCGCCCATGAGCGGCGGCGGGCCAGCAGACCCACGGCGATCGCGGCCAGGGCCAGGATGGTGATGATGCCGATGCGGAGCACCAGCTTGTCGTCGGTGCCGAACTCGCGGATGGCCCACTCCTTCACCGATCGCGGCGAACGGTCGATGACCTCGCTGCCCACCGCGTCGATGGGGGACACGACTTCGGTGATCGCCGCCGCCAGCATGCCGAGCGTGACGGCCGCCGCACCCGCCACCAGCCCCGCTGCAGCCGCGAAGGGCTGCGGCACGGGGCGCGTCGCCGGCGCCGCCGCCGGCAGCGGAGCGAGGGCGTCGAGCTGGGCCGCGTCGGGAGTGCTGGCCGTGCCGGCCGTGTCGAGCGTGCCGGGCGTGCCGGGCGTAGCGGGTTCGTCGTCGGTCATAGCTGCTCCTTCGGAGGGAACCACAGGTGCACGTCGCCACCCGGCCCGTCGCCCAGCCATGCCCGGCCGCCGTGCTGTTGCACGAGCGTGCGGGTGATGGCCAGGCCCAGGCCGGCGTGACCGGTGCGGGTGGCGCGCGCGGGGTCGGCGCGGGTGAACGGGTCGAATGCGAGATCGCGAAAGTCGGTGGGGAAGCCGGCACCCTCGTCGGACACCGACACGCCCACGCCCTTGCTGGACGCGTCGTCGATGGTGACGGTGACCGAGCCCTCGGGAGGCGAGTGGCGGATCGCGTTCTCCACCAGGTTGCGCAGAGCCCGCCGGACGTCGAGCGAGTCGGCGGTCACCAGGCCGGCGCCGGTGGCGTGCACGCACAGGCGCACCCCGCGGCGGTCTGCCAGCGGGGTCAGCGCCTCGATGGCTTCGTGGGCGATCTCGGCGACGGCCACCGTTTCGCGCGCCACCGTTCGCTGGCCGGCCTCCAGCCGGGCGAACTCCACCAGTTGATCCAGCAGGGCTTCCACGTTGTCCAGTTCGGCGCCGACCACACCCAGGTATCGGACGGGGTCGGGGGCGATGCCGTCCTGCAGGCTCTCCACCGCGGCGCGCATGGCCGAGAGGGGTGTGCGCAGGTCGTGGCCGACGCTGGTGAACAGCATCTGGCGGGCCGCAGCCAGCTGCTCGCGCTCGTCGGCGGCGGTCTGCAGCGCCTGCACCATGCGATCGACTGCCGCCGCGGTGCGGCCCACCTCGTCGGTGCGCACGATGCCCGTGCGGGCCGTCAGGTCGCCGCCCGCCACCTGTTCGGCCACCTTGCCCAGCTGGGCGATGTCGTCGGCCAGTGGGCGGGTGAGCTGCGAGCCCACGACCAGCGCGATGCCGCACGAGAGCACCAGCACCACCAGAAAGAGCCGGAAGTCGTGGGTGGACAGGAACATGGCGTTCGACGCCGCCGACGTGGTGACCGCGCCGAGCGCGAGCGAGCACAGACCCACCACCAGCGCGGCGCCGGCGACGCTTGCCCGGCTGCTGACCCACTTGCGCAGCAACGGCACCAGCGCGGCAGTCACCACCGCCGGCGCGCCCAGGATGGCCAGCAGGTGCCAGCGCTCTCCCGAGTCGGGCGGCGGTAGCAGCACCTCGGCCAGCAACGCCGCCCCGGCGACGACCGCCGCCAGCCACAGCAGCAGCCGGCGGTTCATGGCTCGAACCGGTAGCCCACGCCCCACACGGTGGTGATCCACCGCGCCTGCTCCGGGTTGGCCTCGATCTTGTTGCGCAGGCGGCGCACGTGCACGGTCACGGTGGCGGGGTCTTGGAAGTCGGGCGACGAATCCCAGACATGGTGCAGCAGCTGCGCTCGCGAGAAGACCTGCCGCGGAGCCTGGGCGAAGAAGGCAAGCAGGTCGAACTCCTTGGCGGTCAGCGCCACCGGCCGGCCGTCGGCCAGCACTTCACGTGCCCGCAGATCGATGTGCAGCCCGTCGAACTGCAGGGCGTCGGCGGTGCCGGTGGTGGCGGCGTTCGGTTGCGTGCGGCGCAGCACGGTGCGGACGCGGGCGACCAACTCGCGCGGCGAGAAGGGCTTGGTGACGTAGTCGTCGGCGCCCAGCTCCAGGCCCAGCACGCGGTCGGATTCCTCTACGCGTGCAGTCAGCAGGATCACCGGCACGCGGTCGGGGCCCGAGCGGCGCAGGAAGTCGAGCCCCGATGCGCCGGGCAGCATGATGTCCAGCACCACCAGGTCGGGTTGGAACTGGGCGACCGCTTCGTCGATCAGGTCGCCGCGGTGCAGCTCGCGCACCTCGTAGCCATCGCGGGTGAGGTAGTGCGCGACCACCTCGCGCACGGTCGGTTCGTCGTCGACCACCAGGATCCTCGGCGTTGCCATCGCTGCCCACCATAGGGATGGTCGGCACCCCTGTGAACGGTTGTACGGCAGAGTTTCCGGGATGTTTCGGGAGCGGCGCGGGCGCTGTCAGCAACCGGCGGAGCGTGGCCGATCGGCCGCCCGTGGCTCAGCGGCCGGCGATGGGGGCGTAGTCGCGTGCCTCGGAGCCGGTGTACCACTGGCGTGGGCGGCTGATCTTCTGCTCCTTGTCGCCCAGCAGCTCCTGCCAATGCGCCAGCCAGCCGACCGTGCGCGGGATCGCGAACAGCACGGTGAACATGGCCACCGGGAAACCGAGTGCCTGGTAGATGAGGCCCGAGTAGAAGTCGACGTTGGGGTACAGCTTGCGGTCGATGAAGTACGGGTCGCTGAGGGCCGTCTCTTCCAGCTTCAGCGCGATGTCGAGCAGCGGGTTCTTGCCCGTCACCTCGAACACCTCGTAGGCGGTCTTCTTGATGATCGTGGCCCGGGGGTCGAAGTTCTTGTACACGCGGTGGCCGAAGCCCATCAGCCGGCTGCCCTTGCCGCTCTTCACCTCTTCGATGAATGCGGGCACGTTCTCCAT
>JAUSLQ010000036.1 GCA_030645675.1 Actinomycetota bacterium
TGCGCGACCTCGGCCAGATCCTGGCGCGCTTCCAGCCCACCGACCCAGGGCTGCAGAGTGCGGTGGCCGCCGTGGATGCTGCCCTCA
The DNA here is from genome assembly GCA_030645675.1 of Actinomycetota bacterium. Lineage (GTDB taxonomy): Bacteria > Actinomycetota > Acidimicrobiia > Acidimicrobiales > Ilumatobacteraceae > UBA668. The sequence goes on from JAUSLQ010000036.1 coordinate 88, forward strand.
ACGGCGCGGTCGTGCAGCACCTCGAGGGCCCGGCCTTCGCCGGAGTGCGCGGCTTGTCGGTGTACGCCCCGATCTCCATCCAGTCGTTCGACGGGGCGTATCAGGAGTCCACCGGCTCGGCGTCGTGGTCACGTGCGCTCGACGCGTTCTACAACGCCGGGGCCGACAGCGTGGTCAACACGCCCGGCGGCTTCCTGGTGCCACCGACGGGGATGTTCTCCGCCGACGGGGTCTCCGTCGTGGCGGGTGTGGATCCGGCGCTGATTCCCCAGCTCACGGAGATCTCGTTGGCCTATGGCATCTTCAGCGAGGGCGAAGGCTACGTGGCTCTCGGCGAGGTGCCGGGCGCGGTGCTCGATGCGGCGTCGGGCCTCATCGGGGGCAACGTGCCGCTGATGCAGTACTCGCTGAGCGTCGACGGGTTCGCCTCCGAGGTGCTCGCGTTCTTCAGCGTGACACCGAGCCCTGAGTCCGACCTGCTCACGCTCGACACTCCGGTGGCCTACCGCGACGCGACGACGGGCGACGAGGTGATGCCGATGACGCTGCGTCTCATCTTCGATGCCGAGCGCAACCTGCTGAGTGCGGCGTTCTACCTCGTGCAGGAGAACGGCACGATGGCCGAGTTCACCCCCGCCGCCGACGGCTCGTTCGAGACGCTGATGCCGTTCGTCGAACTCGACGGCACCACGGTCGACTCGTTCATCTTCAGCTCCGACTTCGACGATCCGCCGTCGTTGCCTGCTCAGCTCGACCTGTTGTCGGCCAGCCTCGTGGCGGCGGTGCCAGGCGACGGCAGCATGCTCAGCCAGGCGCCGCTGATGGCCGGCATCTCGTACACCGACGCCGGTGGCACCGAGGTGTCGCTGGTGGTGCCGATCCCGACGGTGCCCTAGAGGCCGACTTCGTCGGCCCGTCGGCTCCGTCGACCGGGTCATCTCCGCCGGGCGGCGAGCATCGGCCTGCAACACGCGCCGAAGCGGGCGCAGCTCGTGTGGAGGACACCGACACGAACCGCGCCCGCGAAGCGGACCGGCGCAGGGCCGATCAGGTGAAGATGATCTCGCCGCCTGCCGCCATGTCGTAGAAGTCGCCGACGGTGATGATGTCCTGCACCTGCTCGACGAAGTCTTCCTTCTTCATGTCGAACATGTCGACCGACGCCTTGCAGGCGTACATGCCGGCACCGGTGTCGCCGATCATCTCGATGAACTCGTTGATCGGAGGGATGTCGAGCTCGTCCATCTTCTTGGTCATCATGTGCGTGGCCAGCGCGCTCATGCCGGGTAGGCCGCCGAGCAGGGTGGGGATGTGCATCGCCGGGTTGCCGACGGTGGCCACCTTGATGTGCTCGATCCTCTTCTTGTGGATGGCGTCGAGGCCGAAGAAGGTGAAGAACAGGTTTGCCTCCATCCCCTCGGCGCGGGCGCCGTTGGCCATGATCAGGCCGGGGTAGATGCCTTCCAGGGAACCCTTGGAGATGATGATCGAGACCTTCTTGATCGGCTCGACGCCTTCGGTGCGGTAACCCATGATCAGATGCAACCTTTCGGCTTGGGGATGCCGGCGATGCGGGCAGCCATCTTTGCGGGCCCCTTCGGGAACAGCAGGTAGAGGTCTTTCACGCTGACGCCCGACGTCTTGCCGAGCACTCGCACGGTGGGGCCGGTGCCCTTCTCGAAGAACTCCTTGCGCATGAAGTTGATGACCGTCCAGTGGGGGTCGGTGAGGGTGTCGATGCCGTCGGCCTTGGCCATCTCTGTGGCCATCTCCGGCGTCCATTCGTTCGGGTCCTCGAAGAACCCTTCGTCGTTCAGGCGTACCTGGACGCCTGCGTAGGTGGCGGTGCTCATACTGTTGTCTCCTCGGGGGTGCGGGTGGGGTGTTCCTTGCCACGCTTGGGCATGTCGGCGCCGATGCCCGGGATGTCGCGGCCCTGCAGCAAGGCGTGCCAGTAGACCCACTGGAACATCAGCTTGCCCAGGTGGTTCATGCGGCTCTCCTTCAGCAGCGGCATGCCGACGGCGGCGGGGAAGTGACCGGGCAGGGGCTCGGTGTCGTAGTTGAAGTCGATCAGCAGGGCCTTGCCGAAACCCGACTCGATGAAGCAGTTCGCATGGCCGTCGTACAACGAGTCGAGCTCCTTGTGATCGAGGAAGCGGATGATGTTCTCGACCAGCACCTCACCCTCGAAGTGGGTGACGGACCCGGCCTTGGACGTAGGCACGTTGGTGGCATCGCCGAGAGCGAACACGTTCTCCTTCGCCTTCGTCTGCAGCGTGCGCTGGTCGGTGGGCACGAAGTTGAGGTCGTCGCCCAGGCCCTCGCTGCGGCCGACGTAGGCGGCGCCGCTGTGCATGGGCACCACCACGGCCAGGTCGAAAGGCACCTCGCGGCCGTCGTAGCCGACCAGCTTGCCGCCGTCGCCCTCGTCGTCCATCACCACTTCACCGGTGTTGAACTCGGTGACCAGGTGCACACCCTTCTCCTCCAGCAGCGAGGACAGCGCCGCCGCGGCGACGGGCTTGGTGAACGCGCCGTCGAGGGGGGTGGCGTAGGTGATCTCCACCTTGTCGCGGATGCCGCGCTCGGTGAAGTACCAGTCGGCGAGGAAGCAGAACTCCAGCGGCGCGACCGGGCACTTGATGGGCATGTCGACCACGTTCACCAGCAGCTTGCCGCCTTCGAAGGCCGCGAGCGCGGCCTCCAGCCCCGTGGCGCCGGCCAGGTCGTAGAACGTGAAGACCTTCTCGTTCCAGCCGGGGCCGGTGAGGCCCTCGGTCTCGTCGAGTGCCAGCGTGGAGCCGGTGGCGACGACCAGCACGTCGTACTCCAGCTCGCGGCCGTCGTCCAGCACGACGGTGTCGCGCGGCAGGTCGACGCGGTCGATGCCGGACTCGATGAACAGGATGTCGCGGTGCAGCTGCGCCTTGCGGGGCCGCACGATCTCCTGATGGTGTGCCAGGCCGAAGGGAACGAACAGTAGGCCGGGTTGGTAGACGTGGTGGTCGTCTTGATCGACGACGAGAATCTCCACGTCGGGGTCGTGCTTGAAGTGGCGGTGTAGCCGGTTGGCGGTCAGGGTGCCGCCCGTGCCACCGCCCAGAATCACGATGCGCTTGCTCATGGGATGGTGTCCTCCTGTGACCCATCCTCCGCTTCGGATACCCCATGGGGTAGGGCCGAACGGCCCGGTGGCGGCGTAGCGGACGTCACACGTCGGGCGCTGCGCCTCGCTGCTCGCCGCCGCGTTCGGCACGCCACTCGGCCAGCATCCGCCACCCGACCAGGAAGCAGCCGGTGAACAGGGTGGCCACGATGATGAAGGGGAACGCGGCGCCGTCGTTCCATGCGAAGCGCCGCAGCAGCATGCCGCCGACGATGGTGACCAGCCAGATGGTGATGCCAGTGGGCATCGCCATCGGGCGCTGCCAGGCGCGGGCGGCCAGCCAGCCGGCGGCCAGGGCGATCAGGAACGGTGCCGCCACCCGCAACGCGCCCACCACCACCGAGCCGTTCTCGTGGTGGCTGCGCCGGCCGATGGTGACGAAGGCCAGCACGGCCACCACGTCGATGGCCGCTGCGATGGCGATGCGCTGACCGCCGGAGGCCTGGCTGGGGTGGCTCGACATCGCGCTCAGCCGTGCTTCCGGAAGTCGCCGAGCTGGCCGCGGAAGAACAGCAGCGGGTTGGCTTCCGCCTCGGGGTCGACGTGCTCCATCTCCAGCACCCGGCCGAGCACGAAGTGGTGGTCGCCGGCTTCGATGACCTGCTCGATCGAGCAGTCGATCCAGGCGATGGCACGATCCAGCACCGGCGAGCCGGTGATGGGCGAGGGCTCCCAGGCGACGCCTTCGAACGGGGCCTCGATGCTGCTCTTCGCGAAGCGCCAGCAGAGATCGGCCTGGTGGGTGCCGAGGATGTTGACGCAGAACGACCCGGCGGCGTTGATGGCCGCCCAGCGGTCTGAGTCCACCATCGGCAGGAAACCCACCAGCGGCGGGTCGAGCGAGACGGAGGTGAACGAGCCGATGGTGAACCCGACCGGTGTGCCATCTGCATTGGTGGCGGTGACGACGGTGACGCCGGTGGGAAAGTGGCCCAGCACCTGACGGAACTTCATGGAGTCGATCGACATGCCCACGACTGTAGGGGGCGGGCCGCGGTCGCGCCGCCTTGACCGATGTGCGATCCTGACCGGGTGGACGACAAGGCAGCACTGCGCCGCAGGATGCGAATGGTGCGCGACCTCGTCGACGACCACCTGATGCGCAGCGTGCAGCTGTGGGCGGCAGTCGCCGCGCTGCCCGCCTACCAGGAGGCCCAGAGCGTGATGGCGTTCGTGGGCTGCAAGGGCGAGCCCGACACCGACCCGCTGTTCGCCCGCCTCGCCGCCGAAGGCAAGCGCCTGCTGCTGCCGCGCGTGCAGGACGGCGAGATCGTGGTGTGCGACGGGGCCGGCCCGCGGGCGGCCAGCCGCTTCGGCATCAGCGAGCCCACCGGCCCGGCGCTACCCCCCGCCGAGGTGGGCTTCGTCATCGTGCCCGGGCTGGCGTTCACCACCGATGGCTACCGGCTGGGCTATGGCGGCGGCTTCTACGACCGCTTCCTGCCGAAGGTGGCAGCACCGAACGCGGGCGTGTGCTTCGCGGAGCAGATCGTCGACCAGTTGCCCACGCACGCACACGACGTGCGCGTGCAACGGGTCGTCTCTGCGTGATGCGGCGGCCGCGGCAAGCGCCGGCGGCCGCCGAACCAGTGGCTATTCGTAGTACTCGCGGCCGAGGTGGGTGATCTGCTCTTCGCCCATCATCCAGCGCAGCGTGTTCTTCATCTTCGCCAGCTGCACGAACAGGTCGTGCTCGGGGCGCAGGCCGGGGGCCGTCATCGGCGCCTTGTAGTAGAAGCTCAGCCACTCCTGGATGCCGTACAGGCCGGCGCGCTGGGCGAGGTCGCTGAACAGCACCAGGTCGAGCGCGAGCGGTGCGGCCAGGATGCTGTCGCGGCACAGGAAGTCGATCTTCAGCTGCATCGGGTACCCGAGCCAACCGAACAGGTCGATGTTGTCCCAACCCTCCTTGTTGTCACCGCGCGGCGGGTAGTAGTTGATGCGCACCTTGTGGTACACGTCGCCGTAGAGGTCGGGGAAGGTCACCGGGTCGAGGATGTGCTCCAGCACACCCAGCTTCGAC
>JAUSLQ010000037.1 GCA_030645675.1 Actinomycetota bacterium
GGCCGAGCGACAGCAGCCAACCGGCGCCGCACTCCAGGAACATGATCTTCACACCCGGGTGGCGGTCCAGCACGCCGCCGGCCACCAGGGCGGCAGTGGCCTCGATGGCGTCGCTCATCTGACGGGTGTAGTTGAACACGGCGCCACCAGGGCCGCGCATCGCACGGATGTTGACCTTGCCGACGGCCGTGTGGAACAGCAGCGGGATCTCGTTCGCTTCGGCCACCGAGAAGAACGTGTCCCACTCGGGATCGTTGTACTGCGGGCACGAATCGAGCACCGCACACGGCATCATCACCGCACGGAAGCCGATTTCGATCACACGCTTCAACTCGGTGACGGCATCGGGAATGTTCACGTTCGGCACGATCGCCACAGGGATGAGCGTGTTGCGCAACCCGTCGAGGCGCTGCCACAACCAGTCGTTGTAGACCTGACACGCGACGCGGGAGGCCTCGGCGTCCTCGATGCGCGAGACCATCAACCCGAGGCTGGGGAAGATCGCCTCCGCATCGACGCCGTCGCGGTCCATGTCCTGCAGGCGCATCATCACGTCGCGGGCGCCGCGCCGGCCGGTGTCGACGTCGTCGGGCGTCACCTTGTGGGCGAAGAAGTCGGCCTGGATCTTCATCAGCACCCGCTCGCCGAGGCGGGTGATGCGGACGTTGCCATCGACGACGGCGTTCGGCGCGTACTGCGCCAGATCGCCGGTCATGTTGGCGGTGAACAGGTCGTTGGGCTCCGCGATGTGTGCATCGCAGCTGAGGATGAACGGGCGCATGGTGGCTCCTTGTGAGGTGAACGACTTGTGAGGTGAACGACTTGTGAGGTGAACGACTTGTGAGGTGAACGACAAACCTTGTGGAGGGACCAAATCAGGGCACCCATACCTCGCTCTAGGGCACTAAGTCCCTGGGGTCGTCGCTCCGTCCCGGAAGCTCGTTCCGTGCAGTGGCGGAACACGGTTCCGCCCTGACGTCAGCCGCCGACCGGCAAGTCGAGCAGCCGCGCCACCAACGGCGTGTCGGCAGATCGCGACACCCGGTACTCGCGGATCGCTCCGCCGGCGGCGTGCACGACGGCACCGTTGATGTCGCCGGCGTCGTCGGCCACCAGCCGGGCGACCAACCTCGCGATGTGTTCGGGCCCGAGGGCGGCAGAGGTACCGGCTGCCTCCAGCATCGCCTCGTTCATCCGGGTGCGGGCCCCGGGAGAGACGGCGTTCACGGTCACGCCAGTGCCGGCCACCTCCGCCGCCATCGCGATCGTCGCTGCCCACACCGCACCCTTCGCGCCGCCGTATGCCACCCCCGCAGTGAACCGCGTGTCCAGCGCCGCCTCCGAGACCGTGTTGACGATGCGACCGTGGGCCTGCGCCAGCATGAACGGCAGCGCTGCGCGAGCGGTGGCCACCGACCCGATGCAGTGCACGGCGAACAGCTTCAGCATGTCGGCCTCGGTGACCGTGGCCAGCGAGCCCGCAGCAACGATGCCGGCGTTGTTGACCACGATGTCGATCCTGCCGAACGCCTCGATCGCCGCCCGCACGATCCGCTCGCCGCCGGCGAAGGAGCCGACGTCGTCGCCGTTCGCGACCGCCGTTCCCCCATTTGCCATGACCTCCGCGACCACCTCGCCAGCCGGGGTCTCGTCCGTTCCCTCACCGGCCATGGAAGAACCGACGTCGTTCACCAACACCGCCGCGCCCAGCGACGCCAGGTGCAGCGCGTGGGCGCGGCCGATGCCCCGCCCGGCGCCGGTGACGATCGCGACGCGGCCGGCAAGCGCCCGCAATTCCGTCATGACGCCCACCCCGAAGTCCACCCCTTGGAGCGCGAAGTTCCCCTCATGGCTGTGCTCACCTCTAGCCTTCCGATAGATGATTGAACTGTACGGCAGGAGAGCAAGATGACGACGAGCGGCGAGTACGCGTCCAACGGTGTTGATGCGCCTTCGTTCCGCGTGCCGAAGACCGGCGAGCTGGTCGCCCAGCGGCTTCGCGCGCGCATCATCAGCGGCGAGCTCGCCGAAGGCGACTCGTTGCCGGCGGAAGGCGCATTGATCGAGGAGTTCGGAGTGTCGCGCCCGACGCTGCGCGAGGCGTACAGGGTGCTGGAAGCGGAGCAGCTGATCAGCGTCCGGCGCGGCGCACGGGGCGGCGCACGCGTGCACGCCCCCAGCGCGGCGGCAGCAGCTCGCTATGCAGGGCTGGTGCTGGAGTACGAAGGCGCCACCCTGGCCGACGTCTACGAGGCACGCACGCTGGTGGAGACACCGTGTGCCGCGCTGCTGGCGCGCCGCAGGACGAAGGCCGACCTCCAGGCGTTGTGGGCCAGCGTCGAGTTCGGCGAGAGCCTCGCCGACGACCGCCCGCGCCTGATCCGCCATCACACCGAGTTCCACGCGCTCGTCGTGCGCCTGTCGGGCAACCACACCATGAACCTGCTGAACGGCATCCTGCGGCAGATCATCGACACCGCCAACTACCAACGCGTCGACACCGACCCTGAGGGGGCCGCCCACGACGCCGCGTTCCACCACGGCGTTCGGGCGCACCGTCGCCTCGTCGAGCTGATCGAGGCAAAGGACGCCGACGGCGCCCACGCGCTGTGGATGAAGCACCTCGTCGAGGCCAACCGCTACCTGCTCGAGCTGCCCGGTGCCACCACGGTGCTCGACCTGATGGACTGACCGTCCGCAGCTGTCACTGCCGCGCTGCGGGCGCTCCGTAGAGTGCGTGCAAGCCGGCGATGACGACCTTCAGGCCGTGCGCGGTGTAGTCGGCTGCCCCGAGCCCGTGGGACCGCCACGACGGCTCGTGCGGGCGGGCGATCTCGTCGGGGAACGCATCCACCGCCAACCGGCCCAACAGGTAGGTGTGGAACGTCGCCGCCGCCAGCAACGCATCGCGCTCCGTGAAACCGCTGGCGACCAACATGTCCACGGTCGTGTTCCGGATGGCCGCCCCGGCGGGCGTCGACGGGTGCTCCAGCAGGTGGCGTGCCATGCCGCGGTGTGCCTGCAGGCGGTTCCACAGGCCGTCGTGGTACGCAATCAGCCACTGGTCCCACGCCAGGCCGGTGGCCGGCGTGGCCACGCCCGCGACCACGGCGTCGAGCACCAGGCCCACCAACGCGTCCTTGCTGCCGATGTGGTGGTACAACGCCGTCGCGGTGACGTCGAGCGCAGTCGCCACGGCCCTCATCGTCAGGGCCTCGATGCCAACATCGGCGGTGAGGGCCAAGGTCGTGCTGATGATCTCGTCCACCGTCAGCGGCGGGTCGCGATGGCTCGGCACGGCTACATGCTCAGTCCGCCGTCGACCACGATGGCCGTGCCGGTCGTGAACGCGGACAGGTCGTCGAGCAGGAAGCGTACGGCGTGGGCGATCTCCTCGGGCCGGCCGAGCCGGTGCAAGGGGATCTTGCGGGCGATGGCCGCAACGAACGCCGGATCGGTGGCGGCGGTGATGCCGGTGTCGGCGGTCGGCCCGGGAATCACCAGATTGACGGTGGTCCCCGTACGTGCCAGCTCGCGCGCCAGCGTCTTGGTCAGGCCGACCAGGCCGGCCTTGCTCGCGGCGTACGCCCCCTGCTGGGCATTGCCCATCAGGGCGGCAACCGACGAGATCACGACGATGCGGCCACGAGGGCTGGCCGTGATCCATGGCATGGCGGCGCGCGCCAGCCGGAACGGGCCGGACAGGTTCGTGGCCAGCACGGCATCCCAATCCGCGTCGTTCAGCTCGCCCAGCGCCACGTCGCGGGTGATGCCCGCCACGGACACCACATGGTCGAGCTGCCCGAACTGGCGGCCGCACTCCTCCACGGCTGTCAGACAGTCGCTGGCCGACGACGAGTCGGAGCGCAGGACACACAGCCCGGGGTGCTGCGCCTGCAGAGCTGCAGCGCTGTCGGTGTCGTGAACGAAGGTGGCGAGCACCGACCACCCGTCGGCGAGCAGTCGTTCAGTGATGGCCCTGCCGATGCCGCGAGTTCCTCCACTCACCAGCGCAACGCGGACATCACCCATCGGTGGCCTCCATCAGCGCAAGTGCGGTGCTCTTGGCCGCGTTCATGTCGTAATGGTTGCGCGTCACGGTGCGCTGGGCGAACAACCCGCCGCCAGACTGCAGCCAGGAGACGGCCTCGCGCCCGCCCCACTCGTCCGCAGTCATGTTGCGGATGGTATGGAACAGGGCGAGGCGATGATCGGCCGTGATGCCTCGAGCGCCGCGCAGGTACTTCTCGATGAACCCCGCCGTCTCCGGGTTGTCGACATCGGCGAAACTCGGTGCGGTGACGACCGTGCCGCCTGCGATGTCGTGCAGGTGGCGCACCATGACCGCATAGCCGGTGGCCGCATGCAGCTTCCCGGCGTTGGTGTACAGCTCGCTGGGCAGCAGCATCCCGTCCTCGTTGACGTCGACGTTGCCGAGGGCAGCTTCCAGGCACGCACGGGTCATGGTCGCGTAGATCACGATCTCGGCGATCTTCTCCTTGATGTGGGGGATGCCGGCCGTCCCGTTGGCCTCTGCCGCCAGTTGGGCCATACCGGCGAGCTGATCACCCAGGTGCGCCATGTGGGCGACGCCGCTGAGCCGTTCCCACAGCCCCAGCGAGTGGGCGATGACCGCCGATCGGGCGACGTCGCCGTCGAGGAACACCCGCTCGTACGGCACGTGCACGTCGTCGAAGACCACCATCGAGTCGGGGATGGCCAGCTGCGCCGATACCGGCCTGTCGCGCGGATGACCATGACGGGCGTGGTGGCTGCTCGTGATCTGGATGACGCCAGGAGCATTGGCAGGCACCGCACACGCGATCGCGTACTGCTCCTCACCCGCCTTCATCCGCTTCGTGGGCAGCACCACCAGCTCGTGGACGATGGGGCCGGCGGTGGTGTGGAACTTGGCCCCACGGATCACCACCCCGTCCCGGTCGCGGTCGACGACGCGCACGTACAGGTCGGGGTCGTCCTGCTGCGACGGGGCGAGTGTGCGATCGCCCTTGGCGTCGGTGATCAGCTCTGCGAACCGCACGTCGCGGGCGGCACACTCGTCGAACCAGTGCCGAATCCGCTCGCCGGCTGCAGGGTCGGCAGCCGTCAGCGCGGGCGACGACGTCAGCAACGCCATGGCCACTGCAGACAGGCTGAGCGTGACGTCGTGGTGGACCAGCAGTTCGCAGCGCGCCCGCAGCTCGTCTGCCGTGCGGGGGATGGTGAAGGCCGGGTTGCGTGCGTCGTCGCCCGGGCGATGGAGCGCGTCGTACCCGCGGGCGACGATGCGCACCGCCTGGCCGAGACCGGCATCGGTGGTCACGTCGTCGATGCGCTCTCCGTCGAGGTACACGCGTCGGCCGTCCTGCAGCGACGCGACGTACTGCGTTCCGGTCATCATCAGCTGGGCTCCCTCGGTAGGCCGAGCAGCCGCTCGGCGAGTGTGTTGCGCTGGATCTCGTCGGTACCGCCGGCAATGCGCATCATCGGCGAACCGGTGATCCAGCGACCCCACGCATACGTGCCCCACTCGCCTGAGTCGGCGAGCACGGAGGGCCCGAGCAGTTCGGACGCCAGCGCCGCGCAGCGGACGGCCTGATCTCCGAACAGCAGCTTCAGGATGGACCCCTCCGCGCCAGGGGCCTTGCCCGCCTGCATCGCCGCTTCGTGGCGCCCGATCAGGAACCGGCGCAACTCGGCGTTGGTGTGCAGCGCAGCGAGTCGCTGGCGCACGATCGGATCGTTCGCGCGGTCGAGGTGCTCGGCCATGTCGCGCAGACGGGCGACCGGATCGATCGCCGAGTTGTTCGCGCCCGAACCCACCGAGGCCCGCTCGCTCATCAGCGTGGCCATGACGGCCCGCCAGCCCGACCCCAGCTCGCCCACTCGGTTGGCGTCGGGGATGCGGACCTCGTCGAGGAAGACCTCGTTGAAGTGCGTCTCACCCGTCATCTGGCGCAGCGGGCGCACGGTCACGCCCGGGGTGTCCATGTCGAGGACGAACATCGTGATGCCCTGGTGCTTGGGCGCATCGGGGTCAGTGCGCACCAGCAGTTGGCCGACCTGCGAGAGGTGAGCCTGCGACGACCACACCTTCTGCCCGGTGACCACCCAGTGGTCGCCGTCACGCACGGCCCGCGTGCGCAGCGCAGCCAGATCTGACCCCGCCTCCGGCTCGCTGAGGAGCTGGCACACGACCAGTTCGCCGCGGAAGATGCCGGGCAGGTACTTCGCCTGCAGTTCGGGGCTGCCGTGGGCCAGCAGCGCTGGCGCGACCAGGTGGGTGCCGGTGGCGAACGGCTGCTGGTCGGGCACGTCGAACTCAACCTCCAGCCGCCGGTACTCCTCGTCCAGCAAGGGGTTCCGGCCACCGCCGCCCAGCGCGACCGGGCCGCCCGCCCAGCCGAAGCCGTGGTCGAACACCAGCCGGCGCCACTCGCGAGACCGTGCCAGTGCGGCGGCCTCCGCCGCCCGGTCGGCGTGCGCGTCGAGCAGCCCGATGCTGTCGGAGCCGATGCCCCACCCTGCCTGGGTGGCCACCACCCGATGGCGCGCGTTCGTCTCCAGGAAGTGCAACGCCGCTGCCCGGAACTCGCTCAGTTCGTCCCCCATACTCCGATACTACCGCTCTCTTTAACGCTGTTCAAGAGAGATTCTCCCCTCGGTCGCTGCAGTATTTATCCCAACTGGGATATATTAGCGATCGTCTCACATCGTTGAAGGACAGGTCGCCGATGAGCTCCGTGCCAGCACACATGATGAAGCCGACCGGCTGGTTCCAGGTCGGCTGGTCCACCGACTTCCCTTCCGGCTCGGTCGCAGCAAGGAAGTTCTTCGGCGAGGAGCTCGTCATCTTCCGCACCGAGAGCGGTGCACTGACGGCGCTCGAGGCGTACTGCCCGCACATGGGCGCGCACCTCGGCCACGGCGGCACGGTGTGCGGCGAGTTGATCCGCTGCCCGTTCCACTTGTGGGATTGGGACGCCGACGGCCACAACGCCTCCATCCCGTATCAAGATCGCCCCAACCGGGCAGTGCGGATGCGGTCGTGGCAGTTGCTCGAGCGCAACGACATCGTCTACCTCTGGCATGACAAGAGCGGGGCGCCGCCTGCATGGGAGCCGCCCGACGCCTTCGAAGCGCTGGGCGCCGACGTCGCTGCTGCCGAGTACCACTCCGCGCACCCCGACGGTCAGATCCGGTTCGGTGCGCTGCGCCTCAATCCGTTCGTGGTGCTCGACAACGGCGCCGATCCGGCCCACTTCGTCGCTGTCCACGGCAGTCGGACCATCCCGATCGTCGTGTCCAGCGAAGCCGACGGGCACCTGTTCCGCGTCAAGCTCGGCTTCGGCAGGCGCTGGCTCACCCACCCCGACAGCGCCAACCTCGATGCACTCGACATCCTCCAGGTCGGCGTGGGGCTGTCGTACACCGCCCTCGGCAGCCTGGCGAACCCCTTCGTCGTGATCGTGTTGGCCACCACCCCGATCGACGACGACACCTCCGAGATGTTCCAGACCGTGTGGCTGCAGCGCGCCGAAGGCGACGTTCTGCCAGGGCGCCTGGCAGAACGCCTCGATCGAGCGACCAACCAACTCCCCGGCGACATCAAGATCTGGGAGAACCAGCGCTACATCGAGCGCGCCGCCTGGGCGGCGAACGAGGTGAAGGGGTTCAATGCGCTCCGTCGTTGGGCCGCCACGTTCTACGAGGCGGCGGCAGACTGACGACCATGCCCAAGATCGTCGACCACGACGAACGCAGACGCGAGCTCGCCCGCGCCGCGCTCGATGTCATCAGCCGGTCGGGGCTGGAAGCAGCGACGATCCGCGCTGTCGCCGAGGAGTCGGGGTGGTCGACCGGCGTGCTGAAGCACTACTACGTCGACAAGGACGAACTGCTGCACGAATCACTGCGCGAGATGGAGCGAGCCAACCTCGCGCGCTTCGACGCGGCACAGCAGCAGCCGACCGGGTTGGATGCCATCACCGCGATCGTGGCCGCGATCCGCCGTGCCGAGCCGCGCGAGACGCGCCTGTGGATCGCGTTCACCTCGCGTGCCTGCGTCGATCCTGCGATCGCCTCGATGATGCGGCACGCCATCGAGGTGTGGGTCGCTCGTTGGGCGGCACTGGTCGTTCGCGGCCAGCACGACGGGTCGATCCGGCCCGACATCGACCCCGCCCGGGTGGCGCGCGAGATCCATGCACTCGTCAACGGCTTGCGCCTGCGCGAGCAGTTCCGGCCGGCCCACCCCTCGCCCGAGTGGCCGGCGTTCCCAGGCGACCCCGTGCTGCTGGACAGCCTGCGCGCCCGTTGACGAAGGCTCGCGGTCAGGCGAGGCCGAACATCTGAATCGCGTTGTCGCGCATGACGTAGCGCTGCTGCTCGGGAGCGAGCATCGACAGGTGGTCGACCAGCTGGGTGGGGAACGCCAACCCCTCGGAGTGCGGGAAGTCGGAGCCGCCCACCACGACATCGGTACCGGTGGCGTCGAACACCGGCGCCAGGTCGTCTTCCCAGTACGGCACCACGCGGAAGTGACGCTGGAAGATGGTGCTTGGCCGCTCGGTCAGCTGCCCACCGACCCAGGGGCCGTTGCGACCCATGCCGCGCATCTTGTCCATCTTGCGCATCAGGCCGGGCACCCACTCCGCGCCGTGCTCGGCGGAGAGGATGCGCAGGCCGGGGAAGCGGGCGAAGAGGTTGTCGTAGATCAGCGCGGAGAACGTCTCCATCGCCGGCTGCTCGCCGTAGGCCCAGGCCCACTGCCAGGCCGACTGGGTGTAGAAGGTGGGGAACTGCTCCTGGCCCCACATGTGCGATCGGCTGGACTTGTAGCCGGGCATCGCCTCGTTGATGTGGTAGCACACGACGGCGCCGGCTTCTTCGATGCGCGCCCAGAACGGGTCGAAGTACGGATCGCCGGGTGAACGACCATAGGCCGGGCCGGGGCAGATCGAGATGGCCTTGCAGCCACGCTCGAACAGCCAGTCGAGCTGCTCGCAGGACTTGGTGAGATCGCGCATGGAGATGACTGGGCTGGTGAAGATGCGCCCGTCGGCGCCGAAGCCCCACACCTCGTCCATCCACCGCAGGTACGCCCACGAGGAAGCCCAGTAGACATCGTCGTCGGTGAGGAAGTGCTCGGCGAACAGGCCCATCGACCCACAGAACATGACGGCAGCATCGACGTGTTGGCGATCCATCTGCGCGAGGCGCAGGTCGCGATCGAGGAACGCGGGATCCATCGACATCCACTGGTAACCACCGCCGTCGCCACCGGCCTTCATCGTCTGCAGCATCTCCTTCAGCGAGCCCGGCCGATAGCACTCGTCGACCTTGTTGTCGAGCTGGATCCGCCGGTCTTGCGCCATGAACAGCGACTCGCCGTCGCGCTCGACGATGCGCAGGGTGCGGTCGACGTACTTCGATTCGATCCAGCCCGTGTAGCAATCGACCGGCTCGTAGATGTGTTGGTCGCAGTCGAAGATGCCGAAGTCTGTGTAGGTCTCGAACGCGGTGTACTCGGCCATGGGTCCTCCAGCGACAGCGATCACCTCACCGGTGACCATCCATTTATATGACGGATTATACCTATTGATTGGCTAGCATGACAAGTGATGGTTGGCCAGGCGGACACGCCGCCGTGTCCAACCTCCTCGCAGTCCCCGGTTCCGTGGGTACGAATAGGTTGTGGGCATGTCGATGGATGCGGATGCACAGCAGTTGCTCGCTGCAGCGTGGCGCGTCCTCGAGCGGTCGAACTTCGAGACGTGCAAGGTGGAACGCGTGATGAAGGAGGCGGGGGTGTCGGCCCGCACGTTCTACCGCTACTTCGCCGACAAGGACGAGCTGCTGCTCGCGCTGATGCGCGACGAGATGGCCCGCTCCTCGCGCTACCTCTCCGCTGCCGTCGCCATGGGGAACACGTCCGCCGACAAGGTTCGCGCCTGGATCACTGCGGTCATCGGCGCGGCAGACGACCCGCGGCGCAGCGCACGCGCACGCTTGTTCAGCTCGCAGCAGCCGATGACGCGCAAGTACCCGATGGAGCTCGCCGAGGGTACGGCGATGCTCACCGCGCCGCTGCGGACCGCGCTGGAGGCCGGCGCGGCGACCGGAGAGTTCCCATGGGTCGACACCGAGCGCGACACCGAGCTGATCTACTCGCTCACCGGCGGCGAGATGACCGAGGCCCTGTCGCAGGTGCCGACACCCAGCGTTCCCGAACGGATCGAGGCCACGGTCGACTTCGTGCTGCGCTCACTGGGCGTTCCACCCGCCGAACGCTGACGCGACGAGCACACGCCGCAATGGCTCAGGCCTCCGGCGGCGACGACACGTGGGGGAACAGCTCTTCGAACGCGCCGCGTGTGATGCGCTGGCGGACTGCCGGGCTGACGTCGTCGAACAGTTCGTGCAGCGTCTTCTGCGTGTGCCCGTAGGTGCCCTCGAGGTGCGGATAGTCGCTTC
This sequence comes from Actinomycetota bacterium, assembly GCA_030645675.1. Classification (GTDB taxonomy): domain Bacteria; phylum Actinomycetota; class Acidimicrobiia; order Acidimicrobiales; family Ilumatobacteraceae; genus UBA668. The sequence continues at coordinate 10,477 of JAUSLQ010000037.1, forward strand.
CGAACATCACGTTCTGGTAGCCCATCGCCGACATCGCCGCAGGAGCCGTCTCGTCGTGCTGGAAGCTGGCGTACACCTGGCTGTAGAGGTACTCCTTCGGCTGCTTCTGCAGCTGCGGCCGCACGAACATGTAGTGCTGACGGTAGGCCTCGTTCATCCGGTCGCCGACCTGCGGCACCCAGGTGGCGCCGCCCTCGGCGATCAGCACCTTCAGGCCGGGGTGACGCTCGAGCGCACCGCTGGTGACCATCTTCATCGCCGCGAACTGCCCGCCATAGGTGGTGTTCACGTAGTTGAGGATGGCACCGCCGGGACCGCGGAACTGTGCGGCCTGGTCGCCGCCGTCGGTGCCGATGTGGAACGCGACCACCATGCCCGTCTCCTCGGCGGCAGCCCACAGCGGCTCCCACGAGTCGTCGTTGTAGTCGCGGGTGCCGGGCGGGTTGCCGGTGGGCAGGCTGATCAACTTCAGGCCGATCTCCGCGGCGTGGATGCACTCTGCCACCGCGTCGTCGACCTGCAGCATCGGCATCAGCGCGGCGGGGACGAGGCGATCCGGTGCGACGGGCACGATCTCCGACACCAACCACTCGTTCTCCGCGCGGGCTGCCTCGCGGATCAGCTGCGGGTCTTCGATCAGCGAGCACCACAGGCCGATCGACTGGAACATCACCTCGGCCCAGATGCCCTCCTGGTCGAGGTCCTTCATGCGCAGGTGGACGTCGCGCGAGCCGGGCGGGCGGGCGGACAGTTCGGCAATGGTCTCGCCGGTGGAGCCCTTGGCGGTGAAGATCTTCGGCACCGTGCGGGTGAAGCTCTTGCCGTCGACGGTGACCCGCTCCTCGGAGTCGGAGATCATTTCCGTGCGGGGCATGCGGTCGGCCTGCGCCTTCGGCATGATCTGGTGCCAGAGGTCGGCCGGCTCGAGGAAGTGCGAATCCGCCGAGTTCGCCCAGATTTTGTCAGTCATCTGGCCGACTGTACTCATGGCGTACAGCCAGGTGAAGGGGCAGGAGGCGGAACGGGCTTCCGCTCACGCTCCCGCCGATCCGCACTAGAAAGTGCGCATGCCCGACCTGATCACCGACCTGATCACCGACGCGGAGCTGGTGCGCCGGTTCCCCGGCCAACCGCTCAGCCACGACTCCGCTGCCCACTACCGTGGCCGCCTTGCGCGCAAGTTGTTGATCAACCGCTGCGCAGCGTGCGGCACCTGGCACCACGCCCCGCAGCCGATCTGTCCGGCCTGCTGGTCCACCGATGTCGTGCCCACCGAAGTCGCCGGCACGGGCACGATCCACCTGGCGGTGTTCCTCCACCAGGGACCACCGGCCGAGGGTGTCGACTACTCCACTCCCTATCCCGTGGTCACCGTCGAGCTGGACGAACAGCCAGGGCTGCGCTTCACCGGCACCGTCGTCGGCTCGCCGAACGAGGCCGTCGCGATCGGCAAGCGCGTGACGCTCGACTGGATCGACCGGGCCGGCACACCCGTGCCGGCGTTCCGCCTCGTGGAGAGCAGCGCGTCATGATCAGCTCCCGCAACCCGGCCAAGAACCTGGTCGCCATCGCCGGCGCGGCCACCACAGGCTTCTCCTCCAAGAACACCCCGCGCAGCCAGGCGTCGTATGCGGCCGAGGCGTGCACGGCAGTGATCCGTGCGTGCGGCCTGCAGGCCGGCGACATCGACGGCATCGTCGGCACCAACCCCAGCGCGGCCGAGGTGCAGGCGATGCTCGGCATCCCCGAGGTGACGTTCTTCGCAAACCCCCCGATCCCCGTCGGCAACCACATGGCCGCGGCAGTCGCCGCCGTGCACAGCGGCCAATGCGACACGGTGCTGGTGTACCACGCGTCGTACCGCCTGCCGTGGAACACCGCGTCGGCACTGAAGGATCCCTTCCGCGGCCTCGGCCCCTCGATGGCCGGCCCGGGCCCCGACACCGTGGGTGGCGTCGTCGGCTACACGGCCTGGGCAGCGCGCTACATGTACGAGTTCGGCGTACCGAAGGAGACGTTCGGTCGCATCGCGATCAACGACCGCTCCAACGCCGTGCACAACCCGGCTGCCGCGATGCGCACACCGATGACCATGGACGACTACCTCTCCGCGCGCATGATCCGCTGGCCGCTGTGCCTGCTGGACATGGACGTGCCGGTCGACGGCGCCGACGCGTTCATCATCACCACCACCGAACGGGCCCGCGACCTGGCGCTGCCGCCGGTGCTGGTCAACGCGGTCACGCTGGGCATGATCGACAAGAACGAGGAAGACCAGACGCCCAGCCTGCGCCATCACGGGCACCAAGTGGTCGTCAACAACCTGCGGGCGAAGAGCGACTTCTGGACCGACGGCTGCGATCTCTACTACGCCTACGACGGGTTCACCCCGATCACCCTCAACTGGCTGGAGAACGCCGGGTGGTGTGGCCCCGGCGAGGCCGGGGCGTTCATCGAGTCCAACTGGGACGCGGCGGGTTCGCGCATCATGATCAATGGTCGAGTGCCGCTGAACTCGCACGGCGGCGCGCTGTCGGAAGGTGGCACGCAGGGCTCCGGCTACATCCGTGAGGCCGTTCACCAGCTACAAGGTCTCGCTGGCGACCGGCAGGTGGCTGGTGCGAGGACGGCGCTGCTGACGCTCGGGGGGTTCTTCTTCAACGCCCAGGGCCTCACCCTCGTGCGCGACTGAGACCCCGGCACGGCTGGCCTATGGTGACCGCGGTCACCGCAGTGACGAGGATCTAGTATAATTCGTCAGCTGATTGTGAATGGCTACCACCAGGGAGACTTCGATGGAAGACATCTGTGCAGGACTCAACGTCCTCGAGCTCGGCTCGGGCAGCGTCGCTGCGTCGATGACGGGAATGGTGCTCGCCGATGGCGGCGCCCGCGTCCTGAAGATCGAGCCGCCGGAGGGCGACCGTCTGCGTTCGGCCAACCCCAGCGGCTTCCTCGTGTGGAACCGCGGCAAGGAGAGCGTCGTCGCCGACCTGCGCACCGAGCAGGGCCGGGCGACGGTGAAAGAGCTCGCGCAACAGGCCGACGTCGTGATCGAAGCCTTCGCGCCCGGTACCACCACCGCGTGGGGCATCGACGCCGAGGCCCTGCGCGCCGCCAACCCCGCGCTGGTGCATCTGTCGATCACCGGCTTCGGAAGGACCGGGCCCCTCGCCGGCCTGAAGGGCTACGACTCGCTCGTCGCCGCCAAGGCGGGTGTATGGGCGCGCGGCGGGTTCGGCCACCGCGACGGGGCACTGCTGTACCCGGTGCCATGGGGCAGCTTCGGCGCAGCAATGCAATCGGTCGCCGGCGTCATGGGAGCGCTCCGTGTGCGCGACCTCACCGGCCGCGGGCAATCGCTCGACTCCACGTTGGTCGCCGGCCTGGACCCGCTGGACTACTTCGTCAGCACGATCGTGCAGTTGACTGCGAAGAAGGGCGGAGCGGTCAACGGCGACATGCGCGCCTCGATGAGCGCAAGTCGTTTCGGCGTGCTGCTCGTGACCAAGGACGGCCGCTTCATCCAGACGTCCACGATGCTGCCGCACCAGGGGCGGGCTCTGTGCGCGACCGCCGGTGTCGAGGCCAAGATGGACGACCCGCGGTTTGCCCGGCTGCCGATGTTCGACAACGCCGACGATGCCCAGGCCTTCGAAGACATCCTCCTCGAGGCAATCCGCGAACACGACCTCGCGTACTGGTTGCCGAAGTTCCTCGCCTCGCCCGACATCGCCTTCGAAGTCGCAGTCACCAGCGAGCAGGGCCTCGACCACCCGCAGTTCATCCACAACGGCGACGTGATCACGATCGACGATCCGGTGCACGGCCCGATCCGCCAGGTTGGTCCGGTGTGTCACCCGGCGAACACCCCCATGCACCCCACCCGCTCCGCCCCGGCACTCGGCGAGCACAACGGTGCGTTCGAGGCGCACCCCTTCCCGGCGGGCGGTCACACCGCGCCTGCCCACCCCTTCGCCGGGGTCACCATCGTCGAGTTCGGCTACTTCTACGCGATGCCGTATGGCGTCGCAATGGCTGCCTCGATGGGCGCTCGGGTCATCAATCTGGAGGACGGCAACGGCGACCCGCACCGCATCTCCTTCGGCCCGGAGGTCGCGTCGAACAAGACCACCGCCGGCAAGGAGAGCGTGTCCGTCGATCTGCGCACCGCTGAAGGCCGCAAGGTCGCGCAGGAGATCATCGCCACAGCCGACGTGTTCCTCACCGGGTTCCGCAGCGGCGTGGCCGACAAGTGGGGCCTCGGCTACGAGGAGCTCAGCAAGATCAACCCACGTCTGGTCTATGTGCACGCTGGCGGCTACGGCACCGACGGTCCGTACGCCCACCGTGCGCTGTACGCCCAGGCCGCGCAGGCGGCAGCCGGCAGCTTCGGCCGCCAGGTCGGCTACTGGTCGGCCCCAGAGCAGAACGCCGACATGAGCCTCATCGAAATGCAGGCCGTCGTCCTGCCTCGCCTCGGCCAGGTCACCGACGGCGACTCGAACGCGGCGCTCGCCGTGGTCGCCGCGCTCGGCCTCGCGATCTACCAGCAGCAGCGCACCGGCAAGGGCCAGTTCGTCCGCACGTCGATGATCGCCGGCAACGCGTGGGCGTACTCCGACGACTTCTGCTCGTACGACGGCAAGCCCCCGATCCCGCTCTGCGACGACGAGTACTTCGGCACGAGCGCGCTCGAGCGGGTGTACCCGGCCGCCGACGGCACATGGCTGTGCCTGGTCGTGCGCACGGATGGCGAGTTCGCCCGCCTCGCCTCGGTCGTCGACCCCGGCCTGGCCACCGACGAACGCTTCGCCTCCACCGCCACGCGGACCGCGAACGACGATGCGCTCATCTCGGCACTCAGCGCGGCCTTCACCACCCGCACCGCAAAGGACTGGGAGACGACCCTCAGCGCGGTGCGCGTCGGTTGCGTGGAGGCCGACCTGCGCGGCCAGCCGATGGTCACCAGCTTCGAGCCGGCGCTCCGCGAGGCAGGCCTCACCGTGGCCTTCGACCATCCGGTGTTCGGCACGATGGTGCGGGCCGCCCCGCCGATCGCCTTCTCCGAGACCCCAAGTCGCGTCGGACTGCCGGCCGCCCGGGGCCAGCACAACCGCGCCATCCTCACCGAGCTCGGCTACGACGACGCTGCAATCAGCGCACTCGAGGCCAGCGGCGTCATCACACCTCCGGCCTGACCCTCGGTCACGTCACAACTCATCAGGAGCACACCATGGGACTTCTCGACGGCAAGGTCGCGTTCATCACCGGAGCGGCCCGCGCCCAAGGGCGTAGCCACGCAGTTCGGCTGGCCGAGGAAGGCGCCGACATCATCGCCATCGACATCTGCGCCCCGGCGGCGGCCGTCGGCTACCCGGCGGCGACGCCCGACGACCTGCAGCAGACCGTCCGCGACGTCGAGGCACTGGGCCGCCGAATCGTCGCCAGGGTCGGCGACGTGCGCGATCAGCAGGCCCTTGACGGTGCGGTCGCCGAGGGTGTCGCCGTACTCGGCAGGCTCGACATCGTCGTGGCCAATGCCGGCATCTCGTCGTGGGGCCGCTTCTGGGAGATGACGGAAGAACGCTGGCAGGACATGATCGACATCAACCTCACCGGTGTGTGGCGCACCCTGCGGGCTGCCGCGCCCATCATGATCGCCCAAGGCACCGGTGGATCGATGATCACCATCTCATCGGTGGCGGGCATCAAGTCGCTGCCCGGCCAGGGCCACTACAGCGCCGCCAAGCACGGCGTCGTCGGCCTGACCAAGACGGCCGCAATCGAGTTGGGGCCGCACGAGATCCGTGTGAACTCCGTGCACCCGTGGGGTGTCGAGAGCCCGATGACGGTCGACGCGGAGCTCGAGCCGATGCTGGCGGCACACCCCGAGTTCCTGAGCAGCTTCGGTTCGATCATGCCGCAACTCGGTGTGGCCCAACCACGCGACATCTCCGAGGTGGTGCTGTTCCTCGCGTCCGACGCGTCGAAGTTCATGACCGGCGCACAGATCCCGGTGGACATGGGCGCCACCAAGGTCTGACTCCGTCCGATTCGGCCGCGTTCTTCAGCCCGGCGATGGGCGGCAGCAGCACATCGTCGAGCGGAAACTGGGCATGCGAGCCGCTCTCGCCGAAGGCGCCTCACACGTTGACCGGTTTGGCGTTACACGGCTGCCTTCATGGTTGTCGTCCTCCGACGTCCGAGATCAAGCGAGCAGCATCCCGCCGTCGACCACCATGTCGATGCCGGTGGTGAAGCGGGCCGCGGCCGAAGCGAGGTAGAGCGCCGCACCGGCGACATCGTCCGGTTCCCCGAGCCGACCGAGTGGGATGTTCGCCTCCATGCGGGCGACGACATCATCCCGGTCTTGCAGCACCTGCGTGGCGGGCGTCCGGATCAGCCCTGGGCTGATGGAGTTCACCCTGATGCCGAAGCGCGACCAGTCACGCGCGAGGACCCGCGTCATGTGGTGGAGCGCAGCCTTCGAGGTGTTGTAGGCGAGGATCCCCGTCGTGGTCTTGATGCGCTCGCCGCGGTGCCCTCCGATCGATGAGATGTTGATGATCGAGCCGCCACCGTGATCGCGCATGTGGCGCGCCTCGGCCCGACAGCACCAGAACGGCGCCGAGAGGAACCCGTTGATGGACCTGTTCCACGCGTCGACGGCTCGGTCGTCGAAGATGCCGACTGCGCCAGAGGGCTGCATCGCGTTGTTCACTCCGATGTCCAATCGTCCGAACCGCTGGACCACGTCGGCGGTCATCTGGTCGACGGCGTCGGCGTCGCGCACGTCGCACCGGAAGAACTCCGCCTCGACGCCGAGTGCCCTCAGCTCGGCGACCGTCTCGGCGCCGGCCTCGACGTTGCGTGCGCCGTTCACCGCCACGGCCGCACCAGCCGACGCGAACGCCCGCGCAATGCCGCGACCGATCCCGCTGGTCGCGCCGGTAACGAGCGCAACGCGCCCATCGAGCCTGAAGTCGTCGATCCCAGTCACCGCTGCCTCCTAGTCCGCATCTACCCTGCCGCATGAAGCCGTTGGACGGGGTCCCGTCGTCCAAGTGGGTGGGGCCAGGGCTGGGGCCGGTGCGGCGGCGATCGAGCAGCCGACGCACGCATGCAGTGCACTGATCCGCTGAACGGCGCGACCCGTCAGGGAGCGAAGGAGCGGATGATCTCGGCCAGTTCGAGCGGGGTGTCGCCCTGGACGCTGTGCCCGGCCTCGGCCACCTCCACGACGGTGGCGTCGGGTAGCCGGCGGCGCAACTCGGCGACGTCGGCGTCGTCGACCACCGATTGCGGCCGCATGCCGCGCACGAGCAGCACCGGGGCGGCAACGCCCTGCAGGACGTCCCACAGCGGGCCCCAATCCGGGTACTCCGTGGAGGCGCCACCGATGACGCCGCCGCCGGTGAACCGGCGGTAGCGCCACATCCACGTCCCGTCCTCCAACTGGAACGCGTTGTGGAGGATGCCGCGGCGCAACGACTCGACCGTACGCGTCGGGTTGTGCTCGATCGTGCGGGCCAGCAGGTCGTCGAAGCTGGCGAACGTGGCCGGCCCCCGCACGAAGTTCGAGATGGCCTGCGACTTGTCGGCGTTGACTCCGGGCGTGACGTCGACCAGCACCGCGCGCCGAACCAGATCCGGGGCATGGGCCGCGAGCGCGATGGTGGTGAGGCCGCCCAGCGACATGCCCACCACGGCTTTGGCCGCCGGGGCGACGGCGCGTATGACCGGGGCGACGTCGACCGCGTTGTCCTGCGGCGACAGGAGCCCGGGGTTCGCCACCTGATCGGAGTGCCCGTGCCCGGGAAGGTCGATGGCGACCAGGGGGCAGCCCAGAGCCAAGGCAACGGTGTCCCACGTGTGTGCGTTCTGCCCGCCGCCGTGGAGGAAGACGTACTCGGGCTCACCCTCGCCCCACACGAGGAAGCTGACGTGGCGCCCGGGCGCGACCTCCAGCGATTGGCGGCGCACCACCGGTTCCGAGTGGAAGGGGATGCCGTACTCGCCGGCGTTCTCGTGGAAGTGCGCGAACTCGTCGTACGGGTCGTGCTCAACTGTGCCTTGCTCAAACATGGTGTGCGCCTCCGGTCGTGGTCAGGTCGATCATGATCTGCTCGAACGACTGCAGCAAGCTCACCAGCCCGGTGTCCGAGGGGTTGTTGCCGATGAACTGTGCGACCGCGATCGCGATCGTGCCGGCGTCGTCGCAGAGATCGATCGTCGAGTCGTCGACGAACACATGCGGGCGGTGCTCGGGCCGGAAGTGATCGACCACGTACTTGCCGTTCGGGTCGCGCACGTCCTTGTCGTAGAACGCGACGAAGTGACCTTCGAGGCCGTGCCGCATCGCCATGCGCCGCGCGTAGTCGGCGCCCCCGGCGCTCCACAGCACGCACCGGGCACCCGCGGCGGCCAGCGCAGCCAGCAACTCCGAGGCGCCAGGGCGGAGGACGTCGCTGCGGATCGACCCGATCAAGGTGCCGTCGACGTCGAACGCCCACACGACGTCGGCCTCCAGGGTCTCCCCGGTGTACGAAGCTGGACTTGTCGTCGACATTCCAATAAAGTATACTCATATCCTGCTGGCAGGCAAGTACGTACCGGGCAGGTCAGCACCAGGGTCGCGCAGCGAACCGGAGCGGGGGAACCGAGGCATGGACACAGCGCAGGCAATCGCCGCATGGGTGGAGGAGAACTGGCAGGCCGACCTCACCTTGGCGGAGTGGTGGCAGCGCCTCGCCGACTCGGGCCACGCGTTCCCCACTTGGCCCACGGGGCTGGGCGGCACGAACGCGTCCCCCAGTCAGGCCCGCCAGATCAGCGCGGCGCTCACCGCCGCAGGCGTCATCGGCCCACCTGTCGGGAACGGGCCCTCGATGGGTGGCCCAACGGTGCTCGCGCACGGCACCCCCGAGCAGCAGCAGCGGTTCGTGGGGCCGCTGGTCCGCGGCCAGGAGGCATGGGCGCAGCTGTTCTCCGAACCCGGCGCCGGCTCCGATCTGGCAAGCCTGGCCACCAGCGCCGTGCGCGACGGTGACGAGTTCGTGATCAACGGGCAGAAGGTGTGGAACTCCTTCGCCGACATGGCCGATTGGGGCATGTTGTTGGCGCGCACCGACGTTGACGTGCCCAAGCACAGGGGCATCACCTACATGATGATCGACATGAACCAGGCGGGCGTGGAAGTGCGGCCGCTGGTGCAGATGAACGGCATCGCCGAGTTCTGCGAGGTGTTCTTCACCGACGCCCGGGTGCCGGTGGCCAACGTGATCGGTGGCATCGGTGAGGGCTGGAACGTGGCCCGCACCACCCTGGCGTTCGAACGTGCGGGCGCCGGCTCGAGCCGCGCGGCCAACGCCATCAGCGTCGGCGCCGGGCCCAAGGCAGGCAACCTGCACACGCCGGTCGGCGAGTTGCTGCAGCGTGCCAAGCGGGATGCGAACGACCCCACGCTGCGCACGGAGATGCTGCTCAGCTCGCGCACCCTGTTCAAGATGGCCCGCGAACTGGGCTGCGCCACCGATCCCGTCCTGCGCGATCGCCTGATGCACTACCACATCAACAGCCAGGTCTACTCGTGGACCGGCCAACGAGGTCGCGACAACGCGAAGACCGGTCGGCCCGGCCCCGAGGTCTCCACCCTCAAGCTGAAGATCGCGCTCCTCGCGCACGAATCACGCGACCTGTCGCTGTCGCTGCTCGGTGCCGAAGGGATGCTGATGGGAGGCGAGACGTTCGAGGGCGCACGCATCCAGCGCGCCGCTCTGGCCAGCCCGGTTCCTTCGCTGGGCGGCGGCACCAACGAGATCCAGCGCAACATCATCGGCGAGCAGGCCCTCGGGCTGCCCCGCGAACCATCGGACGACAACGTCATCCCCTTCCGCGAGCTTCGCCGCTCCTGAGAGAAGAGAGCGAGATCCCATGCCCAGCCCCCGAATGACCGAGGACGAGATCTGGTCTTTCGTCACCGACTCACATACCGGCATCATGACCACGCTGCGCCGCGACGGGTCGCCGGTCTCGCTCCCGCTGTGGTTCGTGTGCCTCGACCGCCAGATCTACTGCCGCACGCGCGGCAAGAAGCTCGATCGAATCCGCCACGACTCTCGCGCATCGTTCCTCGTCGAGTCCGGGTTGAAGTGGGCAGAGCTCAAAGCGGCGCACCTGTCCGGGATCGCGGAGATCGTCGATCTCGATGCCGACCTGGCGCAGCGCTTCAACGAGGAGACGGCACGCAAGTACGCCAGCTTCCGCACCACCAGCGAGGAGATGCCGTCGGAGACGGCCGAGCACTACCGTCGCAGCATCGGTGGGGTCGTGCGCTTCACGCCCACCGGCAAGATCCTGAACTGGGACAACGCGAAGCTGCAGTAGCGACGCGCCCTGCCACCAACGACATCACCCTTTCACGAAACCTCACACCAGGAGCCCAACGAGATGGCCGGAGAAACCCACGACGCGTTCAAGGTCGACGAGAACTTGGAGAAGGAGTTCCAGAAGGCCCTCGAGCATCAGCTCACCGACGAGGACATCCAGAAGGCGCACCTGCTGCTGGGTCTCGACACGGCCAGCAAGCAGCGCGAACTGCACTCGGTGGCCACCCCGGATGCGTTGCGCAACTGGGCACTCGGTGTGGGCGACGACAACCCGCTGTACACCGACGAGGAGTACGGCCCGACCACTCGCTGGGCCACGCAGATCGGTCACGGCACTCAGATGGGGCACATCAAGACCCCGATGCTGGGCGACCCGATCCCCGCCGAGGTCGCCGCGCAGACCAAAGGCATGTTCCGCGGCGTGCACGTGTTCGTCTCCGGCGGCACCTGGGAGTGGTACCGCCCGCTGCGTCCGAACGATCGCATCTACAGCTTCCGCGGCGAGGAGTCGCTCGACACGAAGAAGAGCGAGTTCGCCGGCCGATCCGTCATCCAGGTCAGCCGCGACGTCGCCATCAACCAGTTCGGTGAAGTGCTGGGCGTGTACCGCATCCTGCGCGTGCTCACCGAGCGGAAGGAATCGCGCTCGAAGGGCAAGTACGCCGAGATCACCCCGGCCACGTACACCGATGCCGACTACGAGAAGATCGACGCCATCTACGCGCAGGAACGCCCCCGTGGCGCGGAGAAGCGCTACTGGGAAGACGTCAACGTCGGCGACGAGCTGGACCCGATGGTGAAGGGCCCGCTGACCGTCACCGAGATGATCGCGTTCCACGCTGGTGGTTACGGCTTCGTGCCCTACGGTTTGCGTTCGTCCCGCGTCGGCTTCAAGAACCGCAAGCGGATCGCACCCTTCTACGTCAAGAACGGCCAGGGCGTGTACGACGTCGCTCAGCGCCTGCACTGGGACAGCGAGTGGGCCAAGGCGATCGGCAACCCGATGGCGTACGACTACGGGGTGCAACGCCAGTGCTGGTTCTACCACCACGTCTCCGACTGGGCCGGCGACGACGCGTGCATCGTCGCCCTCGAAGACTCGATCCGCAAGTTCAACTACCAGGGCGACACCCAGTTCCTCTCCGGCAAGGTGGTGGGCAAGCGAGACGAAGACGGACGCCGGCTCGTCGACCTGGAGCTGCACATGGTGAATCAGCGCGACACCGAGACCGCCTATGGCACCGCCACGGTCGCGCTCCCGTCGAAAGAGATCGGGCTGCCGCTCTACCCCAACGTGCCGATCGAGCTGCAGCGCCAGGCCGCCACCTTGTTCGCCCGCCACACCGAGCTCGCTTCCGCCAAGCGCCAGAAGTGAGCCACCATGCTCCGATCGTGAACTCGTCGAACGCCGACCGGCGGTTCACGATCGAACAGGTCGTCGAGGCCTGCCGTTCTCTTCCCGAACCGGGCTTCAACCGGATCATGCGCGAGCATCCCCGACCACGCCCGGCGGCAACGTTGGTCCCTGTCGTCGAGCTCGGCGGGCAGGCCGCCGTGGTGCTGACGCGTCGCACACAGGGGATGGACCACGGTGGCGACTGGGTGTTCCCAGGTGGCCGCCTCGACGACCAGGACACGACGCACGCCGAGGCCGCGCGACGGGAGACTGCCGAGGAGCTGGGCATCGACCCTGAACGCATCGAGGTGGTCGGGCAGCTGACCACCCACGGGCCCATCATCACCGGTTACGTGATCGAGGTGTTCGTCGGCGTGGTTCGGGGCTCCGAAGCGCTCGTCCCCGATGCGCGGGAGGTGTCGGAGATCGCGGTCATCCCCCTCGCCGATCTCGTCCAGCCGGACCGATCGTTCCGCGGCCCGATGAACCCTTCGCACCGGCATCCCTCCGAGACCGCCTCGACGCTCGACCTCTCCAACCTGCGCCACTACTCCATCGACGCGGAGCACCACCTGTGGGGCCTGCAGGCCGACATCCTGCACGAGCTGCTCGCCCACCTCACCGACGGCGCACACGACCTCTGAGCCGAGCCTGCGACGCCCTCGACGACGGCAGCTGTCACGCCAGCGCTCGCGGGGCGGGCAGGCCATCGGGCAGCGTCCCGGTCTCCAGCCACGCTCGCAGGGTGGGCTTCACCACCTTGCCCATCGCGTTGCGCGGGAACTGCTCGACCACGTACCACTCCACCGGCGCCTTGTACCTTGCGAGCTGCGCGCTGCACTCGGCGGCCAGTTCGGCATGCGAGATCTGCGCGCCGGCATCGCCGACGGCGGGCAGCACGAACCCGACGACCTCTTCGCCGAGCCGAGCGTGGTCGCGGCCGACGACCGCCACCTCGGCGACGGACTGCAACCCCTCGACGGCGCGCTCCACCTCGGCCGGGTACACGTTGGCGCCACCGCGGATGATCAGGTCGGACCGGCGATCGAGCACCCACAGGTTGCCGTCGGCGTCGAAGCGCCCGACATCGCCGGTGTGCAGCACCCCACCACGAAGCGCCGACGCCGTCGCCTCCGGCCTGTCCCAGTAGCCGAGCATGGTGGAGTAGCAGCCGGCGAAATGGCCCACGGCAGTCGGGCCGACGCAGATCTCGCCATCGTCGCCGACTGGCACCTGCGCATCGTCGGCGTCGCGAATCGTGACCTCGACCTGCTCGTGCGCAGCGCCGGACGAACCGACCGGCCCGATCGAGGCTGCGGAGGCGCCACCTGTGACGCTGGTGGGCGCCTCGGTGAGGCCATAGCCGAACCCGAAGTCGGAGCCGAACCGCTCGCGATAGCGCTCCCGCAGTCCCTCCGGGCACTTCGCGCCACCGACCCCCAGATGCGTGAGCGAGGCGATGTCGGCCGGGTCGATGTCCGGGCGCGTGAGCAGGTCGTAGACCGTGGGCGGCGTGGAGTACATCCGTTGCACGCCGAACTCGGCGATCCACCCCGCGACCCCGGCGGCGTCGATGCGGTCCATCGGGACGATGGTGCCACCGCTCAGCAGCGTCTGCACCGTGGAGAGCACCTGCATGTTGAGAATGGTGAGCGGCAGGCAGACACCCTGCACGAGCGCCGACGGCTCGCGGCGCATCATGACGGCGCCGGGCAGCAACATGTTGTGCTGACTGTGAACCACGCCCTTGGGCGTACCGGTGGTACCGCTGGTGTACGCGATGGCCGCCGGAGCGAACGGATCGACCTCCACCGCCGGCCGATCGGCAGCATCTGCGTCGCGCCACCACGCGCCGGGATCCGCTGCATCGACCGCAATGACTGCGACGTCCGGACCCACCCAACCCGCAGCGATGGTGTCGGCAGTGGAGACGAGCAATGACGCATCGCTGTCCTGGAGGAGGAAGCGCTTCTCCGGTGTGGCCAGGTGCGTGTTCACCCCTACCCAGATCGCGCCGAGGCGCATGCACGCAAGGAACGCAACCACGACGTCGCCAGTGTTCGGGAGGCTGACCCCCACGCGATCGAGCGGCCGCACACCCCGGGCGTGCATCGTGGCGGCCGCACGATCGACGGCCACCTGAAGCTCCGCGTACGTGTACGAGGCCCGGCGATCGGCCACGGCCGTGCGCGAGCCGTAGGTCGCGGCGGCGTGGTCGACGAGGTCGGCGACCGACCGTGGCACGTCGGGGATGGGACGCGGTTCGTTGCGGACCAGGCCGTGCAGACCGACGAACTCGTGGTCGATCACTACTGCCCCCCGACTGCACCCGAGCTGATCAGCATGGAATAGAGTATCCTCGGCTTCATGTCGGCAGAGCGAATCCGAGTGTAGGAACATGACGACTCGGCCCCGGAGCGGGGCGAATGCAATGCTGCAGAACGACCAGCCCAACCGCGGCACACCCGATCACGAGGCACTGCCAGATCGCAAGCTCGCATCCCGCCTGGCCAGCCGCATCATGAGCGATCTGCAGGCTTCGCAGTGGACGGTCGGTGCGGTGATCGGCTCCGAGTCCGACCTGCTCGGGCGTTACGACGTCAGCCGCGCCGTGCTTCGGGAGGCCGAGCGCCTGCTCGAACACTTCGGCGCGACCACCACCAAACGAGGGCCTGGCGGCGGGCTGATCGTTGCAGCGCCCTCGACGGGAGCAGTCGTTCAGGCCGTGATGGTCTACCTCACCTACACCGGGGTGTCGCTCGGCGACCTGATGGCAGCGCGCACGTGCCTCGAGCGCACCATCGCCCGCGCCGCCACCCTGCACGCCACGGAGGAGCAGGTCGACGCGCTGCGTCAGCGGGTGCGCACGGACAAAGAGCGCGATGTGCTGGACGCGAGCGACCATCACGTGCTGCACACGATGATCGCCGCTGCGGCCAACAACCCCGCGGCGGAACTGTTCATCGACGTCCTCGGTCGCCTCACGGCACGCTGGTCGTACCCGAAGGTGAACGAATCGGGCCGCACCGAGGCGCTGGAGGCCTCCGCCCGCGCCCACGAGTTGCTCGTCGATGCGATCACGGCGGGCAACTCCGCACTGGCCGAACGACGCATGAACGCCCACCTCACCGCCCTCGGCGACTGGCTGGGCCTGCACCGGCAGTCCCCCCGATCGCTGGAGGGGGTGCTGGAGCCCGCCGACGATCTGAAGCTCGGCACCAAGGTGGCCCGGCTGATCATCGTCGACATCGTCGAGCGTGGCTGGCCCATCGGCGAGATCCTCGGCTCCGAGGCCCGCCTGGTCGAGCAGTACGCTGTCAGCCGGGCTGCGTTGCGGGAGGCCGTGCGACTGCTGGAGTACCTGCGAGTGGCAACCATGAAGCCCGGCCCGCGCGGTGGGCTGATCGTCACCGAGCCCAGCGTCGAACCGATCATCGAAGCAGCGTCGGTGTTCCTGGAGTACCGCCAGATCGAGGCCCGCCATCTCATCGAGCTGCGGATCGGCCTCGAGTCCGACGCGATCGCGCTCGTCGTCGAGCGGGCCTCCGACGACGACATCCAACAGCTCAGGGTGCTCGCCGACGACGCCTCCCGGGTGCACTACCAAGGCTCTGTCGCCGACGACCTGCATCTGCGCATCGCCGACCTCAGCGGCAACCCGGCGATCGCACTGTTCCTGCGTGTGCTGGTTCACCTGACGCGGTTGCACGCACCCGGGGTGAGCCTCTCCGAATCCCGCCGCTCCGAGATCAACGCGCAGTCCGGCCACGCCCACGACGGCATCGTCGATGCGATCGCCGCCCGCGACGTTGCACTCGCTAGGCGCCGGATGATGAAGCATCTCGAACTGATGCCGTCGGTGTTGCGCTAGCCGTACCCAGCCATCACCCGGCCGGCGTCAGAGCTGCTCGCGCATCCTCAGCAACCTGCGCCGGGTGCCTGCGATCCACTCGTCGTAATCGGTGGCCTTGCGCAGGAACGAATCCGCCACGCGCGCGTGGGGCAGCACCAGGAACGGCTCGGTGGTCTGCATCGCCGCGATGGTGAAGGCGGCGACGTCGCTGGCCTTCAGCACCTCGCCCAACGCCGACGCCTGCGGAGGCTCGCTGGAGATGTCGCCCGGCTCGAGGCCGAACATCCCGGTGTAGACCGCATTCGGGCACAGGCACGACACGCGGATGCCCAGGTGCCCGTAGTTCAGCGTCATCCACTCGGCGAAGCCGAGGGCGCCGTGCTTGGTGAGGGTGTAGCCCGGAGCCGACGGCCCGGTGATCAGCGACGCGGACGAGATCGTCTGCAGCAGGTAGCCGCCACCACGCTCCACCATCGACGGCACCACGGCCTTGGCCGCCCAGACGTGCGCGAGCAGGTTGACGTCGACGATCCGTTGGTAGTCGTCGACCGAACCGCTGAGACCCGCGGTGGGCGAGTCGCTGTAGCCGGCGTTCGAGCAGAAGATGTCGACCGGGCCGTACTCCGCCACAGCGCCGGCCACCAGGGCGTTGATCGAGTCGGGGTCGCCCACGTCGGCGGTGACACCGAGAGCCCCGAGCCGCGACGCCACCAGCGCGACGCCGTCGGAGTTCACGTCGGACACCACCACCTTGGCGCCCAGTTCGGCGAACCGGGTGGCCAACGCGCACCCGATCCCGCTCGCTGCTCCCGTGACCACCACGACCTTGCCGGCTACTTCCATCGCTGCAACCCTCCATCGGCCTTCGCCATCATCATCGATCACCATCGATCACCATCGTCGTCGATCACCAACAGCTGATCGTTTCTGTCACATACCGCCACTCTTGACATATTCTGTCACCTGGTCGTATCGTGCGCAACATGCCTGACACGACGGACCTCCCGACCTTCGACCTCACCGGCAAGGTCGCTGTCGTCACCGGCGGCAGCCGCGGAATCGGTCGCTCGATCGTGCTCGGCTACGCCGCCGCGGGCGCCAGCGTGGTGATCGCGAGCCGGAAGATCGACAAGTGCGAAGAGGTCGCCGCCGAGGTGCGCGAGCGCTTCGGCGGCAGGGCCCTGGCCGTCGCTACCCACGTCGCACGGTGGGACGAGTGCGATCGCCTCGTCGACATCGTGTACGACACGTTCGGTCGCTGTGACGTGTTCGTCAACAACGCCGGCCTGTCTCCGCTGTATCCCGACCTGGCCTCGGTCACGGAGGACTACTTCGACAAGGTCGTCGGCATCAACCTGAAGGGCCCGTTCCGGCTCGGTGCCCTGGTCGGCACGCGCATGGCCGCCGGCGAGGGCGGCTGCATCATCAACGTCAGCACGATCGGGTCGCTGCGACCCGGGGCGACCGAGCTCGTATACGCGTGCGCCAAGGCCGGCCTCAACGCGTTGACGATCGGCCTGGCCGAGGCGTTCGGCCCCACGGTGCGCAGCAACGGGATCCTGCCCGGCGGCGTGCGCACCGACGTCGCTGCGGCGTGGAGCGACGAGATGGCGGCGGCCGCTGCCGACACCCCGATGGGCCGCGTCGGCGAAGCCGACGACTACGTCGGCCCGGCGCTGTGGCTCGCCACCGACGCATCAGCCTTCGTCACCGGCGTTCTGCTACGCGTCGACGGTGGCGCATACCGGCAGATGAGCTGACGGCGATACTGTGGCCCGATGACAAGGCTCGAGGCACGGCGAGCCTTCGCCGCAAGTGAGATCGCGCACAAGGCAATGGCGCTCTTCGCCGAGCGTGGCTTCCACGCGGTGACCGTGGAGGAGATCGCCGAGGCAGCGGAGATCTCGCCGCGCACCTTCTTCCGGTACTTCCCGGCGAAGGAGGACGTCGTGCTGCTCGAACAGCGGTGGATCCACCAACGCCTGGTCGACGCGTTCGCTGCCCGGCCTGCCGAGGAACCGCCGATCACCGCGCTGCGCAATGCGTACCTGTCCACCTCCGACGTACCCGCCCACCGTCGCCAGTCCGTGCTCCACCTCAACCGGGTACGCCTCGAGGTGCCGTCGATCCTCGCCCGCGGTTACGGGGAAGACCTGCTCGCCAACGAGCCCATCATCAGCGGGTTGGCGGCGCGCATGGGCGTCGACCCCGCCGACGACCCGCGACCCGCCATCGCGGCAGCTGCGATGGCCGCTGCAGCGGCGACCGCGTTCGATCGCTGGGTCCGGTCGGGCGGCAGAGGCAACCCTGCCGATGCTGTGGGAGCTGCAATCGCGATGGTGGAGTCCGGCGTGCGCGAACTGGACGCGCCGTCCGACTGAGCGTGGAGCCACCGCGCCGCCATACCGTACACTCAGTTCAACAAATGTGCCGATGGTCACACGGCGTCGAGGAGGAATCATGGGTCGGTTCGAGGGCAAGGTCGTCGTCATCACAGGTGGCGGTTCAGGGCTCGGTCGCTTGTGCGCCCTGAAGTGGGCCGCCGAAGGGGCCTCGGTGGTGGTCACCGACCTCATCGAGCAACGAGCAGAGATCGTTGCCGCGACGATCAACGACGAGGGCGGGTCGGCACTCGGGCTGAGGGCCGATGTCACCGTCGAGGCCGAGGTCGAGGCCGCCGTAGCCGCAGCAGTGGCGAAGTACGGCCGGCTCGACATCATGTTCGCCAATGCCGGCAAGGCCGTGCCGGGGTTCGGCACGATCGCCCTGGAAGACATCTCCGTCGCTGAGTGGGACGACGTCAACGACGTGGTCTACAAGGGCGTGTTCTTCGCCGGCAAGCACGCCTGCCGGCAGATGAAGACCCAGGAAGACGGTGGCAACATCGTCGTCACGGTGTCCGCCGGCGGCCACAACTCCTACCCCGGTTTCGGGCCATATTGCGCCGGGAAGGCGGGCGCCGCCGGCCTGGTGCGCTCGATGGCCTACGACTGGGGCCGCTATGGCATCCGGGTCAACGGCCTGTCGCCCACGCACGGCATGTCGGTCAACTTCGCCCTCCCGCCGGAGACACCTGCGCTGGGCATGTCGTACGAAGAGGCCCAGCTCGCCGAGTCGGGTGCGACGTGGGACGCCGTCACGATGTTCCCCGGGCCGCTCAAGGTGAAGCGCCCGCCGTCGCTGGAGGACAACGCCGCGGTCGCCACCTTCTTGGCCTCCGACGACTCCACCTACATGTCGGGCATCATCATCCAGTCGTGCGACGGCGGCAACTTCGCCCGCACCTCGATCCCGATCCCCGAGAACTGGTCGCTCGAAGACCAGGCCTGAGGTCGCGCCGACGCGATGGAGTAGCTGCACTGCGGCCCGACCAACTTACTCTTGAGCAAATGAGTTAGATGAGTATACTCTGCACTCCATGAGCTCCCCGGTTGCTTCGCGTTTCGTCGGCTCGGCGGTCCACAGGAAGGAGGACCGCAGGCTGCTGACCGGCCACGGCCAGTACGTCGCCGATGCCTCGGCACCGCGCATGGTGCACGCCGCCTTCCTCCGCAGCGACGTGGCCAAGGCGCGCCTGAACAGCGTGAACATCGAGGCTGCGAAAGCCGCCCCCGGTGTCGTCGCCGTGTTCCTGTGGTCCGACTTCCACGAGAAGTTCGGCGAGGCGTGGCACGCGATGCTCGGGCAGGAGCTCGTCGTCCCGCCCCCGCTCGCGATCACCGACGTGCGCTACGTGGGCGACCCGATCGCCTTGGTCGTGGCCACCTCCCGTGCCCTTGCCGAAGACGCCTGTGGCCTCATCGAGGTCGAGTACGAGCCCGAGCAGGCGACCGTCGACTACGCGACTGCCGCAGCGGACAGCAACGTCGTGCATGCCGCCTGGGGCCTGCCGTCGAACGTGATGGTGGCGGTGCCGTTCACCCCGATGTCGGCCGACCTCGACGAGACGTTCGGCTCGGTGGAGCACGTCGTCGAGACCACCATCGTGCAGAACCGCTACCTGTGCGTACCGATGGAGACCCGCGGCGTACTGGCCTCCTGGACGCCCGGCCTCGAGGAGCTCGATCTCATCGTGGCCACGCAGTCGGTGCACGAGACAAGGAACTTCTTCGCCAGGTACCTCGGCCTCGACGAGGGCGCCGTGCGCGTCACCGCCCGCGACGTGGGCGGCGGCTTCGGTCAGAAGATGTTCGTGTTCCGCGAGGAGTGCGCCGTCGTGCTGGCGACGAAGCTGCTCGGTCGCCCGGTGAAGTGGATCGAAGATCGTCTCGAGAACCTCATCAGTGCCGGCCACTCACGCAACGAGCTCGGCCACGTCCGCATGGCCATCAGCGCCGACGGCGTGATCGAGGCGATCACCGTCGACCACGTCGCCGATGTCGGCGCGTACACCCCCTGCCCCGCCGTGATGGACCCCACGCTGCTGCCGGGGCCGTACCGCATCCCGCGTCTGGGCTTCTCCACCCAGATGGTGTGGACGAACACGATGGGCAAGGCGGCATACCGCGGCCCCTGGATGTTCGAGACGACCGCCCGCGAGATGGCCATCGACGTCGCCGCCCGCCAGATCGGGATGGATCCTGCGGAACTGCGTCGTCGCAACCTCCTCTCGCTCCCCGAGCTGCCGTTCACGTCGCCCGGCGGGAAGGTCTTCCAGGAGATCACTCCGCTCGAGACGCTCGAGCAGGCGCTGGGCATGCTCGGCTACGACGAGTTCCGCAAAGAGCAGGCGGCGGCCCGCGAGCAGGGTCGCTGGCTGGGCGTCGGCATCTGCGTCTACGTCGAGCCCACCTCCATGGAGCAGTCGACGCTCGGTACCGAGGGGGCCACCATCCGCATCGAGTCCAGCGGCAAGGTCGTTGCCTTCCTCAGCACCACATCGCACGGCCAGAGCATCGAGACGACGATGGCCCAGATCATCGCCGACGACCTCGGCGTCAGCTACGACGATGTCACTGTCGTGCAGGCCGACACCCAGTCCACGCCGTACGGCCCCGGCACCGGCGGCAGCCGAACCGCAGTGATCGCCGGTGGTGCCGCTCACGATGCGGCCGTCGCAGTTCGCGACAAGGTCCTCGGCATCGCGGCCCACATGATGGAAGCCGCCCCGGAAGACCTGGAGATCGCCGAAGGCGTCGTGGCTGTGCGTGGCACACCGGATCGATCGCTCACCATCAAGGAAGTGGCCACACAGGCGTACACCAACGCCCACACGCTGCCGGTCGAGATGGCGGGCGGCCTCGAGGCCACCATCCGCTTCAAGCCGAAGCGCTTCCCCACGTGGTCGAACGCCACTCATGTCTGCGTCGTCGAGATCGACCCCGACACGTTCATCCCGCGCATCCTCCGCTACATCGTGTCCGAGGACTGCGGCAAGATGATCAACCCGCAGGTGGTCGAAGGCCAGATCTTCGGCGGTGTCGTCCAAGGCCTTGGCGGCGTGCTCTACGAAGACTTCCGCTACGACCAGGACGGCAACCCGCAGACCACCACGTTCCTCGACTACCTGCTGCCCACCACGGGCGAGGCGCCGAAGATCGAGATCGGCCACATCGAATCGGTGTCCACCACCAACCCAGGTGGCTTCAAGGGAATGGGTGAGGGTGGGGCGATCGGCGCACACGCAGCGGTGGCCAACGCCGTGGGCGACGCACTCGCCCACCTCGGCGTGAACGTCACCAGCACGCCGCTCGGCCCGGAGCAGATCTTCCAACTCGTGCAAGCCACCAAGAAGGAGCGCGCGTGAAGCCGAGCCAGTTCCAGCACCATGCACCCGAGCAGATCGACGAAGTCGTCGGCCTGCTCGCGGAGTACGGCGACGACGCCAAGGTGCTCGCCGGTGGTCAGAGCCTGATCCCGATGATGGCGTTGCGCATGGCGGCCTACCCGCACCTGGTCGACATCGCACGGGTCGCCTCCCTGTCGACGATCTCCGCATCGGCGGGCGCGGTGCGCGTGGGTGCGATGGTTCGCCAGTCGCGTGCCGAGCGCGACGCCTCCGTGGCGAAGGTGCCGCTGCTCGCCAAGGCCATCCCGCACATCGGCCACTTCCAGATCCGCAGCCGCGGCACGGTCGGCGGTTCCATCGCCCACGCCGACCCCGCCAGCGAGCTGCCGGCCGTTGCGCTGGCGCTCGACGCCCGCATCGAGGCCACCGGCCCGGGCGGTGTGCGGCACATCGATGCGTCGGAGTTCTTCCTCTCCACATGGCAGACGGCGCTGGATGACGGTGAGATACTCAGTGCGGTCGAGTTCCCGCTGTGGGGCGCCAACTCCGGTTTCGCTGTCGAGGAGATCGCGCGGCGCAAGGGCGACTTCGCCCTCATCGGCGCGCTCGCCGGCGTCACGCTCGACGGTGCTCGGGTGGCTCGCGCCTGCATCACCATGATCGGCGTCGGCTCGACGCCCATCCGCTGCCACGACGCCGAGGCCGCGCTCATCGCAGGTGGCGCTGACACCGACCTCGACGACATCGGCCGCATCGCCGCTGCCCCGCTCACCCCTGCCGACGACGTGCACGCCTCGGCCGAGTACCGCCAACACGTCAGCCCGGCCATCGTGCGCCGCGCGCTGACCGCCGCCTTGAAGGAGGCCCGCTCATGAACGACCGGACACGAGTGCAGCTCACCGTCAACGGCCAGCGGGAGCAGGTCGAGGTCGAGCCTCGCGCCCTGCTGGCCGACGTGCTGCGCGACCAACTGGGCCTCACCGGCACCCACCTCGCGTGCGAGCACGGCGTGTGCGGCGCATGCACCGTGTTGATCGACGGCGAGGCGGCGCGCTCGTGCCTGGTGTTCGCCGTCCAGGCCGAGGGCGCGTCGGTCACCACCGTCGAAGGGCTGACGCCGCCCGACGGCCTCAGCCCGGTGCAGGAGGCCATGCGCGACTGCCACGGCCTGCAGTGCGGCTTCTGCACGCCCGGCATCGTCGTGTCGATGACGGCCTACCTCGACACCCACCCCAACCCCACCGACGCCGAACTGCGGGATGCCATGTCCGGCAACCTGTGCCGGTGCACCGGCTATCAGGGCATCCTCGCCGCAGCACGTCAGGCGGCCGACCGCATGTCTGCCTCGTCCTAGCGAGCGGGCCGGCTGGCTCCCCGCCGATCACGGCCGACCGAACGGGAAGAGTACACTGATCCCATGGATGAAGCTCCCGCCGACCGCGGCCCCACCGACGACGAACCCGAACTGCTGGTGACCCGTTCCGGTGCTGTCACCACGATCACGCTCAACCGGCCACGACGGAAGAACGCGCTCACCAGCGGCATGGTCACCGGCATCATCGAGGCGATCCGCGCCGCCGGCGACGACGACGAAACCCGCGTGGTGCTGATTACGGCCAACGGCGACGACTTCTGCGCCGGGATGGACCTGGTGCAGTCCAACGACACCAGCAGCGCGCCCACCAAGCCGCGCATCGGGCACCTCCAACGCCGCATGCAGGTCGGTGCCCACGACATGATCCTGGAGCTCGACGCCGTGCAGTTGCCAGTCGTCGCCGCCGTGCGCGGCTGGGCCGCAGGTGTGGGCAACATGCTGGCCCTCAGCGCCGACGTCGTCGTGGCCACACCCTCCACCAAGTTCTGGGTCCCGTTCGTCACCAAGGGGTTCAGCCCCGACAGTGGCAACACCTGGTTGCTGCCCCGCCTGGTCGGCCTGGCGCGGGCGAAGGAGATGGTGCTCCGTGGCGAGCCGATCGACGGCACCAGGGCCGCCGAGTGGGGGCTCATCGGCCGCTGCGTGGCAGAGGACGAGTTGGATGCGGCGGTGGCCGACGTGGTGAACGGGTTCGCCAAGGCGGCGACGATCTCCGTAGGCCTGGCCAAGACGCTGATGCACAACAACCTCGGCGCCGATCTGCGCACCGCATTGCACAACGAGGCGATCCACGAAGAGCTGGCGCTACGGTCCGACGACTTCAAGGAGGGCATGCGCTCGTTCGCGCAACGACGCCCGCCGGACTACACCGGGCGCTGACGCGGACCACTGCCATGGCCGATGCCATCACCATCACCGTCGAGGACCACATCGCGCTCGTGACACTCGACCGCCCGCCGGTCAACGCGGTCGACCGCGCCACGCTGGCGGCCATTCGCGATGCATTCCGTTCACTGGACGACCGTCGCGACGTACGCGCTGCGGTGTTCACCGCCACGGGCACACGCGCCTTCATGGGCGGGGCCGACCTCGATTCCGTCGCCGACGGCGGTGGCCTCGACGCACGGCTGGCCACCGACGTCACCGACAGCGGGCGCGTGGCGCGCGACGCGATGTGGGCCATCACCGACTGTGCCGTGCCCGTCGTCGGCGCGATCAACGGCCCGGCCGTGGGCGCCGGTCTCGCGTTCGCCACCTGCTGCGACATCCTGCTGGCAGCCGATCATGCATGGTTCGGTGCGTTGGAGATCAACGTCGGGCTGCTCGGCGCCAGCGCGCACCTGCTGCAGCTGGTGGGCCGCCACAAGGCCCGGGAGATGTTCCTGCTCGGCGAGAAGGTGTCTGCGGCAGAGCTGCACGACCTCGGTGTCATCCGCCAGGTGGTGCCCTCCGTCCAACTGCTGCCGGCAGCGATGGCGGTCGCCGCTCGGCTCGCGGCGAAGAGCCCCATTGCGATGCGGCTGGCCAAGGAGTCGATCAATCGGATCGAAGGCCTCACTCTCAAGGATGGCTACCGCACCGAACAGGACTACACCAACCGCCTGCTCGGCTTCGAGGACAGCGCCGAGGCACGCGATGCGTTCAAGGACAAGCGTCAGCCGGACTGGAAGTGGAGGTGAGCCGAAGGTGAGCGCAGAGCAGTCGCGAACAGCCACGACACATCTGGCCACCGGACGTGCCGGCGATGCGGTGGCGCCCCTGACGGATGTGCATGGGTTGACCGCGTCCTGGATGACCGAGGCCTTGCGCGTGGAGCACCCCGGTGTGGAGGTGACCAGCCTGCACCTGGGGTCCATTCGCCACGGCTCCGAGTCCACGGTGCGCGTCCTGCTCGACTACAACCGCGCCGGCCACGAACACCGACTGCCGCCCACGATGTACGTCAAGGGCCAGCTGGGCTCTCGCACAACCGAAGGCATTCTCGGCCCGATGACACACACCGAGGCCCGGTTCTTCCAGGACGTCGCTCCGCTGCTGCCCGGCCTCAACACCCCCGGTTGCCACTTCGCCTCGGTCGGTGCCGACGGCCGCTCCACAATCGTCATGGAAGACCTCCTCGCCCGTAACGCCATCCTCGCCACCGCCGGTACCACGGTTGCCGCTGCGACGGCCTACCGAGTGGCCGAACAGCTCGCCCAGGTGCACGCGTTGTGGTTCGATGCATCCGAGCTGCACACCGTCGACTGGCTGGCCGGCAGTTCCGCCGGCGACTTCGACATCGATCGCATGGCCGAGCAGGAGACCGCCATCTTCGGCTCGTTCAAAGAAGGCTGGTGGGCGCGACGCACCCAGCTGCCGCACTGCGAGTTCTTGCCTTCCGAGTTACTCGACCGGAACGTCGTCAAGCGGGCGCTGGTCAACAAGTACCGCAGCGAGGGGGCGCTGCCGCAGTGTCTGATCCACGGCGACCCGCACCTGGGCAACACGTTCTTCAGCGCCGACGGCACACCGGGCCTGTACGACTGGTCGCCGATGGCAGGCCGTTGGGGCAACGACCTCAACTATGCGATCGTGGGGTCGCTCGAGGTCGACGAACGTCGCGAGCACGAGCAGCCGATCCTTCGCCACTACCTCCACCACCTGGCGCTGCACGGTGGCCCCCAGATCCCGTGGGACGAAGCGTGGTTGTCGTGGAGGCGCCAGACGATTCACGGGTTCATGTACATGCTGTGCAGTCCTCGGCAACAGCCCGAGGACTTGATCGCGCTGCAGACGCTGCGGTTCGGATGGGACGCGATCGACAACGACATGCTGAGCGCGCTGGGCGACTGAATCGGTCGCTGCCCTGCTCAGTCAGAGCCGAGGTAGCGATTGAAGACGTCGTCCTTCTCCAACTCGCCCGGCGTTCCCGAGAAGACGAACTCACCTCGGTTCATCACGTACACCCGTGACGCGAGTGCGAGTGCACGCGTGATGAACTGATCGACGATCAACAACGCGGCGCCCTCGTCCGCGACCTGACGCAGGAAGCGGAAGATCTCGTCAACCAGGATCGGGGCGAGGCCCAGCGATGCCTCGTCGACGAGGATCAGCTTCGGATTGTGAGCGTACGCCCGCGCCATTGACAGCATCTGCTGCTGGCCACCGCTCATCGATCCGGCGCGCTGGTTGAGGCGCTGCCCGAGGATGGGGAACGCCGCCGTGCACCGCTCGATCAACTCGTCCTCGTGATGCGGCCCGGCCTGCAGCTGCAGGTTCTCCCGCACGGTGAGGTGGCGGAATATGCCGCGACCCTCTGGGATGTGACACAACCCACGCTTCGCCCGCTCGCTGGTCGGGAGCTTGGTGATGTCGTCGCCCCCGAAGCGCACCACGCCCCGTGTCGGCCGTACCAGGCCGGACACGGTCTTCAACAGGGTCGACTTGCCGGCACCGTTCGGCCCCAGCAGCGCTGTCACGGACCCGGCAGGGACCGTGAGATCGATGTTGCGCAAGATGGTGGTGGTGCCGTAACCGCTCGTGATACCAACGAGTTCGAGGGAGTTCGTCTCGACCGACGTGTTCATGACAGGTTCTCCTCGAACTCCTCGAGCACCTCGGCCTCAGAGCCGAGGTACGCGGCGCGGACGACCTCACTGGCCGAGACTTCGGCCGGCGTACCGTCGAAGATGGGTCGGCCGAAGTCGAGCACGTAGATGTAGCTGCACACACGCATCACCAGGGACATGTCGTGCTCGACGAGCAGAATGCCGCACCCACGGCTCTCGACCACGTGCAGCAGCACCTCCCCGAAGCGCACCGTCTCCTCGCGGTCGAGGCCCGACGAAGGCTCGTCGAGGAGCAGCAGATCGAAGGGGCCCGCCAGGCACCGTGCGAGCTCGACGAGGCGCCGCTCACCGGTGGAAAGGGTGCCGGCTTGTTGACCGGCAAGATGGCTGATGCCGCACAGGTCGAGCGATTGCGCCGTGCACTCCTTCATGGACCTTCGCTCGTGGGGAGGAGCGATGATCTGACGAACGATGCGAGCGCCCACCTTCGGAGCCTCGTAGCCGAGCGCCACGTTCTCGCGAACGGTCAGTTCGTCACAGAGCTCCATCAGCTGGAACGTGCGGCCGAGGCCCATGCGTGCTCGGGCCGGTGCCGAACTGCGCGACACGTCTCGACCGTGGAAGCGGATGTCGCCCGCAACGTTGCGGTTGATACCGCTGATCGCGTTGAACGTCGTGGTCTTGCCCGCGCCGTTTGGTCCGATGAGTCCGGTGATCCGGCCCAGCGGGGCACGCAGGCTGAAGTCGTCGACGGCGCGGATACCGCCGAACTGCACCCGCAGTTCGGCGACCTCGAGCCCAGGGCTGTCCGACGCCACCGATCTGATCGGACTCGTCGCCTCGGTCGACGCGTGCACCCGTTGACGGCCGAAGCGGCCGAAGAACGCAGCCAGCTTCGGAGACATCGACGGGTGACCACCCTGCAGCGCGATCAGGATCGCGAACAGACCGAACAGGGCGTTGAGCACGTTCGGGGTGCGGTCGCCCCCGATGTATCCGGGAATCACCGCGGTGATCGCGGCGAACACTGCGTACCACGGCTCGCGGAACGGTGCGAGCGCCAGGATGGCGATCAGCACCAGCGAGTTGAACGGCTGGAAGACGGTCGTGGAACCATCGACCGTCGTCAGCGCCATGCCGTACATCACACCGGCCACGCCGGCCATGAACGCCGAGATGCAGAACACGATCACCTTCGTGACGCTGGTCGATAGGCCCAAAGTGGACACCGCCGCGGGACTGCCTGACAAGCCACGCAGCACGCGACCCAACCGCGACGACGAGATCATCGCGATGACGACTGCGCTGACCACCAGCACTGCCAGGATCACGTAGTAGCGCGTGTGCGGATCGGTCGAGCCGAACGGTGTGCGTATCTTGCGGCCTCCCGCGTACGAGAAGAACATCCAGTTCTGCGGAAAGAACAAGCGGGTGACAAGGATGGCAAACCCGTACGTGGCCAAGGCGAGGTACACACCGTGGAGGCGGATCGCAGGCAGCGCGACGAGCGCACCGACGGGTACTACCACCAAGCCGGCGAGGAACAGCGCCGGCAGCCAGGGAATCCCTGCGCCGACGGTGAACTGGGAGAACGCAGCCGCGCCGATCGCTGCGAAGGTTCCATGGCACAGCGACACCTGGCCACTGGTCT
>JAUSLQ010000042.1 GCA_030645675.1 Actinomycetota bacterium
CGAGCGCGAGCAAACGCTGAACCAGATGCTCGCCGAGATGGACGGCTTCGAGACCAGCGAGGGCATCGTCATCTTGGCTGCCACGAACCGGCCCGACATTCTAGATCCGGCGCTACTGCGCCCGGGTCGTTTCGATCGCCAGATCGTTGTGCCGTTGCCCGAGAACGATGAGCGTCTCGCGATTCTGAAGGTGCACAGCCGCGACAAGCGGATGGGCCCCGACGTCGACCTGGAAGTGATGTCGAAGGCCACCCCGGGCATGAGCGGTGCCGACCTGGCCAACCTGGTCAACGAGGCCGCCCTGTTCGCCGTGCGCCGTGGCAGCAAGCAGATCGAGCGCATCGACTTCGAGAACGCACGCGACCGCGTCGTCATGGGCGCCCGCCGCGAAAGCCTGGTGCTGAGCGCCGAGGAGAAGCGGGCGACGGCCATCCACGAGAGCGGCCACGCCATCCTCACCGTCGTGCTGCCCAACGCCGACCCGCTGCACAAGGTCACCATCCTGCCCCGCGGCATGGCCCTGGGCGTCACCTGGAGCCTGCCGGAAGAGCGTCACACGTACTCGAAGGAGTACTTCGAAGACGTCATCTGCCGGGCGATGGGTGGCCGCGTGGCCGAGAAGATCGTGTTCGGTCACCTCAACTCCGGCGCCGCCAACGACCTCGAGCAGGCCACCAGCATCGCCCGCCGCATGGTGCGCGAGTGGGGCATGAGCGACGCCGTCGGCCCGATGGCCTGGAGCGGCCACCAGCAGGTGTTCCTGGGTGAAGACCTGATGACCCAGGGCCGCGAGTACAGCGACGACACCGCCAAGATGATCGACGGCGAGATCGCCCGCATCCTGCACGAGCAGGAAGCACGGGCGATGGAGATGTTGCTCAAGCACCGCGGTGCGTTGGATACCGTGGCCGAGGCACTGCTGGAGCGCGAGACCATCGACGGCGCCGAGGTCGGCCGCCTGGTGCACGACAGCCTCGGCGATGTGCAACCCGTCGAAACCGCCAACGCCGAGTAGTAACCAGTGCTGTGTCAGCCAACGTTCGCCTCGTTGCCGCCGACGCATAACCGGCGGTACGTGACGCTCAGAAGCTGAAGGTGGTTGCTCCCTCGCCGATCCATTCCCACAGTTGCACGGTGCCGGCGACCTCGGCGTTGGCGATCAGTTGGTCCTTGTCGAGTTGCTTGCTGTTCCAGCACACGCCGCATGCGATGAAGCGTCCGCCAGCAGCCTCGTAGCGCGTCATCAAGTCGCTGATCTGCGGGCAGCCATCGCAGGCAATGCCTTTGGCGGCGCCACGAAGCGCCAGACGTACTGCCTCTTTCGTGAGGAAGATCAGCGTTGGCCGACCAGCCTCGGCGGCGCCGAGCGCCGTGAGTAGCGCAACGGTGACCTTCTCGGCATCCTCGAGGCCGGTCGTCAGGCTGATCACTGCCTTGCCCATGGTGTCGCTCTCCCTTGCCCGCTCGCGAGCGGGCACGCAGTCCGTACCCGGCGCGAGGCGATGCGTCCACCGCAGTATTGCACCAGGAGGAAGAACGCCCCGGACCCACGCATCAATCGACGCGAACTGACTGCCCCGGACGAGCCGCTCCGCCATGACGTCCAGCCGGCGGTGGGTGACACTTTCAGATCGATCGTTCTGTGCGCTGCGACCGCTTGCCAACCGCGTCCCGGGCGGGCAATCTGTGCGCGCTGCAGGCCTGGGGCGGGCGTGCGCATCAAGAGAGAGCAACGAGATGAGACCACTTCGATACTCGATCAACATCACGCTCGACGGCTGCTGCCATCACGAGGCAGGACTCCCCCCGGACGAGGAGTCGATGCGATACTGGACCGCTGAGATGCAGCGAGCCGATGCCTTGCTCTTCGGTCGCGTGACCTACGAGATGATGGAGTCGGCGTGGCGGCAGCCGGCCACGGGCACGTGGCCTGACTGGATGGATGAATGGGAGATCCCGTTCGCGGAGACCATCGACCCTGCGAAGAAGTACGTCGTGTCGAGCACGCTGAGCGGGGTCGATTGGAATGCCGAGCTCGTGCGAGGTGACTTGGGGCAAGCGGTTCAGCAGCTCAAGCAGGAGCCAGGCGAGGGCTTGTTCGTGGGTGGCGTCACGCTCCCCCTGGCGTTGGCAGATCTGGGACTGATCGACGAGTACGAGTTCCTTGTGCAGCCGGTACTTGCCGGACACGGGCCGACGTTGCTCGCCGGTCTGCGCGAGCGCATCCAGCTCGAGCTGGTGAATCGCCATGAGTTCCGGTCGGGGGCGGTCGCCCTGCGATACCGGCCCACGCGAGCTACCGCTTGACTGAGCAACCCGACCAAGACCCGGCGGTAGGTGTTGCTCCGCTGAGCCGCTTCATCGAAAGGTCGGCGGTGACACCTCCCCCTCGGTGGTCTCAACGCCAACTTGCGGCAGGGGTTGACAAGTCGGCGGTGACACCTCACCCTCGGTGGTCTCAACGCCAACTTGGGCGACGCGAACCGCCCCGACGTGCTGGTAGGTGACAGGGCAACGTTCGCCGAGTCGTAACTAGCGGCCCAACTCGGGTTCCGGGCTGCTGCCTGGCTGGCGCGCCTCGGCGACCGCGGCCCACAGGTCGGTGGCGGTGACCGGCCCGGCGAAGCCGGCGCGCACCACGCCCTCGGCATCGGCGATGGCCACGATCGGCACCGCCTGGATGTCGTACTTGGCGTGCAGCGCCCTGGCGGCGCCGAACTCGACGTCGACCACTGCGACATCCTTGCTGCGCAGCACCTCGGCCTTGCGCACCACGTCGGCGCAGGTGGTGCACGAGCCGGAGGAGAACACGGCCACCAGCCACGGCGCTTCGGCCGGGAAGTCGCCGCGGTCCAGCTGGGCGGGTACCGCGTAGGTGGGCTGGGTGGGTGCCTGCACCGCCTGCCGGCGGCGCAGCACGAGGCCGACGACGACGGCCGCGGCGACCACGGCGAGGGCAGCGAGCACGGGGGCCATGGCTCAGCCCGGCAGTGCCAGCGAGCCCGACCGGCCGCGCAGGTCGCCGCCGCGGGGCAGCAGACGCTCGACCACGATCGGCTGGTCGGCAGTGACGATCAGGGGATGGCCCAGTGCCGCAACCTCTTGCGGGATGGCGATGCGAACGACGGTGTTGACGCCGATCGGGATGCTCTCCAGGCCGGGGACCGGCACCTCCCCGCCGGCGCCGAGCGCGCTGACCGTCACGGTGCCGGCGAAGGCCGACAGGTTCAGCACCACCAGCACGTCGTCGACCGCCAGCTCGGTGCCGACGGCCATGCTCCAGCGGAAGTAGCCCGTGTTCGCCCCGGCGTACAGTGACTCCACGCCGCGCACGACCGTGGTGGCGAAGCCACCGCCGTCGCCGGCGGGCCGGGTGATGGCCCGCTCGACCACGACGGGCACATCGTTCTGCGAGCGGAACGACGCCCCGTGGAAGCCCGCCGGCAGGTCGGGCACGTCGGCGATGCTGAACGACACCACACGCCCGGCGCCCACCGTGATCTCCTCGACGTCGTTGAAGAACGTGTCGCTGTTGATGCCGAGGAAGACCGGCGTCACCACGGCGTCGCGGTCGCTGGGGTTGTAGATGGCGTAGCGCTCGAAGTTCTCACCGGAGTTCTCGCCGTCGGCGAAGGTCCACTCGATCGACGTGGCGGGCGCCCCCAGCGACAGCGAGAAGCCCTGCCGCTCGCCCAGGTACTGCTGTGCACGAGCGGCGACGACGCGGCCACGGCTGGCGATGATGGAGATGCCCATCGTCGCTTCGTCCTTCAACAGCTCGCGCTGGTCGACGATCAGCACCGAGTTGCCCTCGATGGGCATGCCCTGCAGGCGGCCGGGCGTGCGCACCGTGCCGTCGGCGTTGGCGAACTCGAAGTCGATGATCGCCTTGTCGGGGAACGGGTTCGTGATCACCAGGTCTTCCTGGCTGTCGAACAGGGTGTAGTTGTCGGCGAAGTACCAGGTGCCGGAGGTGCTGTTCGAGCACGGGCTGACGGCGCTGCCGTCGGGGTGGTCGGCCTGCTGCTCGACCCAGCCGCCACCGCCGTTGATCTCCACCATCGCGGACAGATAGCTGCCCTGGCCCTGCACGGCGGACAGTTCGGTGTTGAACGTGTCGCGGGCGGGCACCTCGAAGTCGATCTCCGTTCCGCCGACGCCCGGTGCATCGGTGAACACAGTGAGGTGACCCACCAACGGCACGTCGAGCGGGTTGGCGACGGTGACCGAGCCGCCCGGCCCGGTGCCACCGTTGGGCACGCCCGGGCAGAACCAGGTGGAGTTGATGAACCCCTGGTACGGCACGAACGGCATCGTCGGTGTGCCCATTGCGGCAAACGTGGGTGCGGTGGCACGGGTGGGCTCGCCGCTGACAGCGGCCACCACCAACAGCAGCGGCAGCACGACGGAGACGAGACCGGCGACGAGACGGCGAGCACTCATTGCGCTCCCTCCTCGGCCGACACCCATGGCCCGTCGCTGCCGATCGGCGGGATGGGTGCAGTGAGATCGGCGACCGGCGAAGCGTCGTCGAGCTTGAGGCGGCGGCGACGACGGCGCAGGTGCGCGGGCCGGAATCGGCTGGCCGCCAGCGCGAGGCCCAGCCAGACCAGCAGCTGCACCAGCAACCACAACGGGCGCGAGATCGGGGTGTCGTAGGTGAGCCGTGCGTACCCGGCAGTGGGCACGTCGAACGCAAGCGTGGAGCCGAACGCTCGCCGGCCGGGCACCGCCTGTCCGTCGACCGTCAGCGACCAGTTGGGGTCGTACGGCACGGCGACGTGCAGCGTGCCGGCCGCGACCTCGCCGACGGC
This sequence comes from Actinomycetota bacterium, assembly GCA_030645675.1. GTDB lineage: Bacteria > Actinomycetota > Acidimicrobiia > Acidimicrobiales > Ilumatobacteraceae > UBA668. The sequence continues at coordinate 4,815 of JAUSLQ010000042.1, forward strand.
CTCCCCGCGGGTAGGCGCACCTACCGCGAACGGGGTGGAGCCGGACAGATCTGCCTGGGCCAGCGCCTCGCCGCCCGCCTGCTGGCTGACCTCGGCCCCCGCGGCGGTGAGCACGGAGCGGGTGGGCGTGTACGCCATGTTCTCGTAGATCAGGTAGTTCGGCGGGCGGGTGAGGGGCGCCGCCAGGTCGAGCTGGTCCTCCAGCACGTCGACCAGGCCGGCCGGCGGGTCGAGTGGCTCTTCCACGGTGCCCACCGAGCCATCGGCGATCGGCACCAGCACGTAGCGGATGCCGTACTGGGCCAGCAGGCGCCCGCCTCGCAGCGTGTACCCGCCCGCGATCTGGCGCAGCGAGTCGGCCACCTCGGCCTCCACCGACGTCGGCCTGCCCGACCAGAACTCTTCGATCGTCAGGCCCCCGTCGTCGGTGATCGCGTAGCCGATGCCCGGCTGGTAGGTGTACGCCGCCACCGGGATCGCCCGCGGATCGCCCACCCACAGGACCCGGTAGTCGCCTTCGGCGGGATTGGTGGGCAGCTGGGCCAGCACCGGCACGAGCGTACGGGTGGGCATGCCCCAGTCTCCCTCGGGAACGGCCAGCACGCCGGGCACCAGACCCAGCGCCATCGCGGCCCCACTGAGCAGGCCCAGCGGCTGGCGCCAGCCGAACGACCCGCCCAGCACGTCGTCCTGGAACGCGGCGGCCAGCGCCGCCGCGGCCAGCGCGACTCCGATTGCCACCGGCACCAGCAGCACACCGGGCTCGGGCATGCGCACCGGCAGCGCCGAGCGGTCGTCGAGCACCGCCAGCAGGCCGAAGCCGAACGCCAGCAGAGCCGCCCGCACCGCCCACGTGAAGCGCCAGGCGCGGGCCACCACCGGTGCCACCACCACCGGAACGAAGAGCAGCACGGCCAGCACACCGAGGCCGCCGCCCTCGTGGAGGAAGCGGGCCAAGCTGGCCGGCCCCAGGTCGCGGGCGGACGATGCGGGTACACCGACGATGGACGTCCAGCCGTCGCTGCCGGTCAGCGAGGCAGCCCACGGCAGGTTGGCCAGCAGTGCCACCAGGGCTGCGCCGAACGACGCACCAGCCACCCGGGCCGCAGCCATCGGCTGACCGCCGCACAAGACGGTGCCCAGCGCGATCAGCACGCCCATCAGCACCAGCACCAAGAGGAACGCTGGCGCGAAGGCGACCGCGACGGAGGTCAGCAGCGCCAGCTGGGCTCCCCAGCGCAGCGCCTTGCGGGGCGGCACCACCACGTAACGCTCGACCGCGTCGTCGTAGCGGCTGCCGGACGTATCGATGCCGGCGAGGCGGCGGATGAGGTGCAGCGCCCAAGGAGCGGCGCCGTAGCAGGCCAGTGCAGCCCACCGGCCCTGGGCCAGCATGGCGGCCGGCAGCGGCACGGCCGCATAGACGACCAGCGCGGCGATGCGCGCCCGCGCCGTGGGGAACAGCGAGGCCAGCCGCCAGATGCCGAGGTAGCCGGCCGCCAGCAACCCGAGGACGGCGATGGTGTGCAGCAGGCCCATGTGGAACAGGGTGCCGACGCTGCCCACGGCGATCAGCCCGATGCCCGTGGGCGCCGCCGACGTGCTGCCCAGCCCATGGCCGGACCAGCCGGAGAGGTAGTCGGACAGCATGTCGCCCGGGCTGGCCGGGAACGGCAGGAACTGGCCGAAGCGCTGCACGCCGTTGCCGATGATGCTGCGGCTGCCGATGAACGCCATCACGCCGACCGCGAGCCACGCGAGGGCGGGCGCCGAGCCGGCAGTCTGGCGCCAGCGGCGCTCGGTGGTGGAGTCGGGGTCGACCTGCCGGCTGTCGCGCGAGCGCAGGTAGCTGGTGAGCCGGGCGCTGCCGCGCAGCTGCAGGCCGGCCACCTCCGTGTCGGGTACCTCGCGCAGGCCCACGTGAGCGCGGCGGCGGGCGAAGTAGGCCGGGGTGCGGGGCACCATGCCGATCAGCGCCATCAGCGAGGCACCGACCTCACGGAAGCGACCGGTGAGCAAGCCGACCACGGCCTCGCCGAGCGTGACGAGCACCAGTTGCAGCGAGACCAGTGGTAGCCGGCGGGCACCGGTGAGGGTGGCCACGGAGCGCATGCGGCTGCGGGCCGCCAGTGTGGCGTGGCGCAGATCGGGGCGGCGCTCGGCGAGCGCCTCACGATGGCGGGCACGGGCGGCCGGCACCACGATGACGCGGGCACCGCCGAGGTGCGCCCGCCAGCACAGGTCGACGTCGTCGCCCATGTACTCGATTGCCGGGTCGAAGCCGCCGATCACACGGAACAGGTCGGCACGCACCAGCAGGCACGCCGAGGGGATGGCAAACGTGTCGCGGACCGCGTCGTGCTGCTCTTGGTCGACCTCACCGGGCTCGACGAGCGGGTCGATCTCGCCGAAGCGGTCGACACCGAGACCGACGTGCTGCAGCACGCCCGGGTTGCGCCACGAGACCAGCTTGGGGCCGACGATGCCTGCGTTCGAGCGATAGAGCTCTTCCACCAGCAGGCGGATGGCGCCAGGGTCGAGCGCGACATCGTCGTGGAGGAAGCAGAAGAAGCCGTTGTCGCCCTGCACCAGGCGCAGCACCTCGTTGGCCGCAGCCCCGAACCCGGGGTTGCCGTCGACGGCGCGCACGAACGAGTTGGGCACCGCCTCGCGGATGATGGAGGGCAGGTCGCCCGCCTCGCCGGCGATCAGGAACAGGCACTTCAGGTTGGCGTAGTCCTGCTCGGCCAGCGCGGACAGCACCTCGTCGAACCATGTGCCGGGTTCGTGCACGACCATCACGGCCACTACGGGCGGGGCGAGCGATCCAGCGGGTTCCACGATTGGTCGAGGCTAGCGGGGGCGACCCTGCCGCGACCGGTCACCTCGTACGCGCAGTCCGAAGTCGTCGGTCACCAATGGGCCCAACAGCCGGCGCCCGACGGTATGAGATGGGCGACGGAGTGCTTGCAATAGTTAGCAGTGTGCGCTATGCTGCTCTCACTCGCGGGCGAGTGGCACACGGATCGCACCGGTGCGAACGCTCGCCTCCACCCCATCCGCTACATCCCCTACATCCTCTACATCCGCTGCATCCAGCAAGGAACGACTCTCATGGCCAAGCTGCCCACCTTCCCCTCCCTCGATCTGTCCCGCCTCGATCTGTCCCGCATCGACCTGGGCGCGCTCGACGACCGGCTGGTCGCCGCCGCACGCGACGCGGCCTACGTCACCGTCGGCTTCGGCGTGCTGGCCGTGCAGCAGGTGCAGGTGCGCCGGCGCGAACTGGTGAAGAGTCTCGGCGACCGCGTCGGCACCAGCAGGAGCCAGGCCGACGAGCTGCGCACCACCCTCGAGGCGCGGATGGCCAAGCTCGACCAGCGCTTCGACGCGCTGGAGGCCAAGCTGGACAGCACCGTCAGCAAGGTGGAAGAGCGGCTGCCCGAGCAGGCAGCGGCGCTGGTGGGCCAGGCCCACGACCTGGCCAAGGCCGCCCGCAAGCAGGTGCGCGGCCTGATCCGCCCGGCGGCCTGACGCTCACCACCATCTCCACGACCCCCCGAGCGAGGCGCCGGCGGCAACGCCGGCGCCTCGCCGCGTACCAGCACGTCGCGTCGTACGCGGCTGCGGCCGTCAGGCGAAGTAGCCGCTGATGTCGACCAGCACGTGCACCGAGTTGCTGGTGGTGATGCACCACCGGCCCGACGCATCGTCGGCGCCCGCCACCGCGGTGGCCGCGTTCGAGGCCGCGAGGTAGCGCACCATCGACAGGTTGGGCAGCGGCACCACGCACGGATGCACCGTGATGTAGCCGGCAGATGTGGGCGCCACTGCGGTCACCTCGGCCATCACGGCGCGCAACGTGCCGGCGGCCGGCAACCCGTTGGCGCCGGCCAGCGTGACGCTGCGGTCGACCCCGGCGGCGAACGCCCCTGACAGCCCCACCCCGTAGCGCGTGTCGAGCGCTCGCACCGGGGTGATCGCGTAGAACTCGCTGGTGGCCGCGGCGCCGTACCAGCCGCTGAGGTCGACCGTGACGTGCATCGCGGTGCTGATGAACACGCACACCTCGCCGGCGCCGTTCAGCGCCACCTCCACGTGGTTGGTGACACTGGCCCCGCTGACCACGTTGATCGAGCTGACGGCGGGCGGCGACGCGGTGCAGGGGTAGGCGGTGGCGTACCCACCGGCCGTGGCCCCGGTGGCGTGCAGCGTGAGCGCGGCTGCGGTGGCACCAGCCGGCGCCCCACCGGTACGCACCACCGGCACGCGCACCACGGTGCCGGCCGGAAGCGTGGCACCCGAGCGCGAGTCGTGGAGGCGCACCGGGTTGATGGGCTCGTACTTCGAACCTGTGCCGGCGGCATAGGTACCGAACAGGTCGACCACCATGTCGGTGGTGACGTGGCTGTAGACGCAGAAGGTGCCGTCGGCGCCCAGCGGCACGATCGTCATCCCCGCCACCGCCCGGTTGGCGATGGCCTGCACCGCCGACGACACCGGCTTCTCCACCCCGCACGGGTAGGCGGCGACGTACCCGTTGATGACCGGGCGCACGGCGGTCAGGTTGACGGCCACGGCCGTCACCGACGCGTCGAGGCCCGGGTCGACGACGAGCGTGCACCCGCCGTTCAGCCGGGCCATCACGGTGCCCTGGCCGTAGCGGGTGTCGAGCAGGCGTACGGGTGTGATCGGGGTGTAGCGAGCCGCGGCGGCGGGCGGCGGGGTGGCGCCGATGGCCGGTGCGTTGCGGCCATCGCACGGATCGGACGGGGCGGAACCGCGTACGTTGAACCAGTTCGACTTGAGGCCGAACGCGCTGCGGAACGCATCGCCGGTGACGGTGACCGAGCCGGCGCTGCCACTGATGCGCACGGATGTGACACGGCCACCCCAGTCGCCGAAGCCGTTGCGGGCCAGCACGGTGAGCGCGCCGAACACGCCGACGCTGGGGTACTTGGCAGCGATCGCACTGCCGGTGAGCGAGGTCGCCCAGTTGAAGTTCGGGTTCAGCGTGGTGTCGTCGCCCTCGTCGACGACGGCCGGGAACGGCACCAGGCCGCCCGGGCCGGGAGCCGTCCAGCCACCGGAGGCGGCGGAGAACATGGTGAGTGCGATGGCGCCGGAGGCGTTGCCGACGCGGCGCACCACCCCGGCGGTGGCCGCGACGGCGGCATCGGTGCCGGGGTACTCGATGCGGGTGTACGTGCCGGCCACCGACGACCGCATCGCGGCACCCATGTAGGCCTGGCAGATCTGGTCGCAGGTGCGGGCGTACGAGTAGCGGTTCTCGGCGAGTGCGAAGCTGCGCGCGGCGACGGCCTGGGCCTGCAGCGCCTGGGCACCCTTGCCACCCCCGGCGGTGGCCCACGACGGCGACATCTCCTTGGCGATCACCGAACGCAGGTATTGCTCCAGCGGCACCTCGTTGACGGTGCGGTTCTCGCCCGCCGTGCCGTTGACGGCGCGGATGAAGCCGCGGTACGAGCGCACGTTGCCGCCCGGCTCGCACACCGACGCCAGGTCGGCGTAGTCGGTGGCCGCACTGGAGTCGGCCTGGGTGCGGATGTTCACCTGGGTGGCAACCGAGGGGGCCACCAGCGACCAGCCCGTGGCCACCGGGTCGCCGGTGCCGGGGCACACCTGGGCGTCGGTGCGAGCCCACACCGAGTACACCGACGGGGCCACCTCGCGGGCCAGCACCGACTTCCACGGCCCGCCGGCCACACCGTCGACCACCAGGCCGCCAGAGGCACTGACCACCGCGGTCTGGGCGTTGTCGAGGTTCATCAGGCGCACCGTGGCCACGCTGTCCAGCGGCACCGTGCCGGCCACCGTGCCGCCGTAGTAGTGGTTCAGGATCTGTGCCGACGTCCACGAGTGATCGACGGCATAGCCGTAGGCGCCCCACTGGCTGAGCCCGTAGCCGTGGCCGTAGCCGTGGCCGTCGAGCACGACCGTGGTGTCGGCGGCAGCGGCACTGGGCGGCGCGGCGAGCGCGCCGGACGGTGCGGCCACCACGCCGGCGACCAGCGGTAGCAGGAGCATGACGATTCGGCGCACAGAGAGATATCGGCACGCGGGCGCGTCGCCTTGACGCACGGCCGCGGGGTGTCTCACCATTCGGACAGTCTGCCGGGTAGCCTCGACAACTTGGTGGCAGCCTCCGACGAACCGACCTCTTCTCGCGCTCCCCTGCCGGAGGGCACCATTCCGGTCGGCATCGGCCTGCTGGTGGCCGGGCTGGCCAGCTTTGCGTTCCTCAAGGTCGGCACCAGCGCGCTGGGCGGCGACGACGCGTTCAGCCCCGTGCAGGCGCTGTGGTTCGCCACCTTCGCCCTCGCGCCGGGGTTCTTCCTGCCGCTCGAGCAAGAGCTGGGCCGGGCCTTGTCCGCCCGCCGGGCGCTGGGCCAAGGCGGCCAACCGGTGGTGCGCAAGGTCGCGCAACTCGGCGCGATCCTGGCCCTGGTGGTGGCGCTGACGGTGCTGGCCACCAGCCCGATGATCACGAAGTCCATCTTCGATGGCGATTGGGTGCTGCTGGGCGCACTGCTGGTGGCGTTCGTCAGCTACGCCCCGGTGCACATGGCCCGTGGCATCGCCAGCGGCAACGGCCGGTTCCGCGCCTATGCGATCGTGATGGGTGCCGACGGGGCCGTGCGCGTCATCCTCTGCGTGCTGCTGTTCGTGGTCGGTGTGAAGACCGCCGGCGCCTACGGCCTCGCCGTCGCGTTGGCGCCGCTGGTCGGCTTCACGTGGGTGCTCAGCCGTGGCGCCCTGCGCACCGACGATGGTCCGCCGGCCACGTGGAAGGAAGTCACCCCCAACCTGGGCTGGCTGCTGCTCGGCTCGGTGTTCGCCGCCGGCCTGGTGAACGCCGGCCCGATCGCCGCCAAGCTGCTGGAGACCGACGAACAGAAAGACCTGGTCACCCAGTTCGGCAAGGGGGTGCTGCTCTCCCGCATCCCGCTGTTCCTGTTCCAGGCTGTGCAGGCCGCGCTGCTGCCCCGCCTGTCGCGGCTGGCCGCGCGCAACGAGCTGGCCGAGTTCCGTGTTGGCTTCCGCAAGTTGCTCTACGTGGTCATCGTGGTGGGCGTGGTGGGCACCCTCGGCGCCTTCCTGCTCGGCCCGTTCGTGATGGACAAGATGTACCAGGCCACCGACATCAGCGGCCGCACGATGGCCATGCTGGCGCTCGGCAGCGCGACCTACATGATGGCCCTGGCACTCGCCCAGGCGGTCATCGCCCTCCGTGGCCATGCGCTCGTGGGCCTCGGCTGGGGCATCGGCATGGCGGCGTTCGTGCTGGTGACCTGGCTGAGCAGCGACGACCTCTTCCGTCGCATCGAGTACGGGCTGGTCGCCTCGTCGGTGGCCGCGCTGATCTCGTTCTCCGTCTCGCTGCGGCACAAGCTGCGCACCGGCGCCACTCCCAGCCAGGAATCGGTGATGGAAGCGATCATCGACATGCCCTTCGAGAGCTGACTGCTCGGGAAGCGATCATGGCGCGGCCTGAGTGTCGGACGCTGTACGCCCGAAGCGGCGTGCGCCGATCCTGCACCACGCAGACACGACACCAACACTGACACCAACACGACTCAGGCGGAACGAGCCGTGCGCGGCGCCGCACTAGCCTTCGACGACATCTCGAAGTGTCCGGACGCCAAGGGGGACGTGCACGATGAACCGACGGTCTGTCCTGGGCGTGCTGCTCGTCGCCAGTCTGAGCCTGAGCCTCATCGCCTGCGCCGGCACGCAGACCGCCGCCCGCAGCGTCGACGACATCGCGCGGGCCATCGCCCGCAGCCAGGCGGTAGATGAGGTCGATGTGATGGTGGCGTTGCAGAAGTACGCATCCACAGAAGACGACATGCGCCGGCTGGCGCTGACGTGGGAGCGCAGTCTCCCAGACCAGCCAATACCGAACATCTCTCTCGTCACGGTCATCGACGAACTCTCCGTAGCGGCATCGGAGTCGCTGCGCGGCGCCGCGTGCCAGGTAGTGATCGATGTGCTCTCCGGAGACCCGGTACCCACGGGACAGCAGTTCGTCGAGAACTACGTCGCAGGGTTCGTGCTGGACCAACTCCCGGAGGGCGACATCATCGGGCTCGCTCAGGAGTTCGACGACCTGTGGAACGACGCATCGGCCGGAACGCTGACGTACTACGACGTCCGCTTCACGATGATGCAGATCCGCTACTGCTGAGCAGCCTGCGCTCGCGGACGGACCGGCCGCGCGACCGCCGCGGCCGAGGTCACTGGACCTTGGCGCCCTCGATCTTGAGATCGTTGGCGACCATCATCTTCACCAGCTCGGGGAACTGCACCTCGGGCTCCCAGCCCAGCTTCTCCTTGGCCTTGGTGGGATCGCCGATCAGCAGATCGACCTCCGCCGGGCGGAAGAACTTCGGGTCTTGACGCACGTAGTCCTGCCAGTTCTCGATGCCCACCTCCGCGAACGCGAGGCGCACGAGATCTTCGATGCTGTAGGTCTTGCCGGTGGCGACCACGTAGTCGTCGGGGGCGGCCTGCTGCAGCATGGCCCACATGGCCTTCACGTAGTCGCCGGCGAAGCCCCAGTCGCGCTTGCTGTCGAGGTTGCCCAGCACGATCTCCTGCTGCAGGCCCAGCTTGATGCGGGCCACCGAGTTGGTGACCTTGCGGGTGACGAACTCCAGGCCACGGCGCGGACCCTCGTGGTTGAACAGGATGCCGCTGCAGGCGAACATGTCGTAGCTCTCGCGGTAGTTCACCACGATGTCGTGGCCGAACACCTTGGCGCAGCCATACGGCGAGCGCGGGAGGAACGGGGTGCGCTCGCTCTGCGGCGTTTCGCGCACCTTGCCGAACATCTCCGAGGAACTGGCCTGGTAGAAGCGGATCGGGTTGTTGGTGGCGCCGCCGACCATGCGCACGGCCTCCAGCATGCGCAGCACGCCGAGGCCGGTGATGTTGGCGGTGAGCTCGGCCTGGTTGAAGCTGAGCGCGACGAACGAGATGGCGCCGAGGTTGTACACCTCGTCGGGCTGGGTGTACTCCAGTGCCTTCACCAGCGACGGCAGGTCGGCCAGGTCGCCCGGGACGGGCTCGACGTACGGGAACTCGTCGCGCATCTGGACCATGCGTGGGTTGTTCTGCCCCTTGACCATGCCGAAGACTTCGTAGCCCTTGCCGTGCAAGAACTCGGCGAGGTGTTGGCCGTCCTGGCCGGTGATACCGGTGATGAATGCGCGGGGCATGAGTGCGTCTTTCCGTCGGGGGTCGTCCGTCGATGCGGTCGACTGATTCTACGCGCGGCATCGTAGGATCCGAACCCGCGGCACCCACCGCCCGCCAGTAGCCTGGCCGGCGAGATGACTGCACTGCGCGTAGGGTTCGACACTGGCCCGCTCTACGGGCCCAAGAGCGGCATCGGGTTCGCCGTGCAGCACCTGCACGATGCGCTCGCCGCCCAGCCCGGCATCGAGCTGCTCGACTACCTGGTGTCGTTCCGCGCCCGGCCCGCTCCCCCGGCCGTCAGGCTGCCCATGCCCGCAGCGGTGGCCGTGCGGTGCTGGGCACACGGGCGCCGGCCGAGGGTGGACCGCTGGCTGAAGGGCGCGGCGTTGGTGCACGGCACGAACTACGTGGTGCCACCCAGCCACCTGCCGCGGCTGGTGTCGGTCTACGACTGCTGGTTCCTGCGCCACCCCGAGGCCGCCCGGCCGGCCGTTCGCCGCGCCGGCGCCGTGCTGCGCCGCGCCGTGGCCGACGGGGCCGTGGTGCACACCAGCTCGCACGCCACCGAGGCAGCCGTGCGCGAGCTGCTGCCCGGAGCGGCAGTGCGCACCGTGCACCTGGCGGCGCTACCGCTGCCCGCGCCTCCGACGATGGCGCCGATCGCCGAGCTGGCCGGCAGGCCGTTCGTGGTGGCCATCGGCACGCTGGAGAAGCGCAAGAACCTACCCGTGCTGGTGCGGGCGTTCGGCCTGCTGGCCGAACAGCACCCAGAGGTCAGCTTGGTGCTGGCCGGCGCCGATGGCGACGACCGGGTCGCCATCCACGAGGCCGTCGATGCGCTCGGCCCGCGCGTGTCGAACCGGGTGATGTTCGCCGGTCGCATCGACGAGAGCGCCCGCTCGTGGCTGCTGCACCACGCCGCGGTGCTGGCCTACCCGTCGCTCGACGAGGGCTTCGGGTTCCCGCTGCTCGACGCGATGCAGGCCAGTGTGCCGGTGGTGGCCAGTACCGCCGGGTCGATTCCCGAGGTCGCCGGCGACGCGGCGCTGCTGTGCGCCCCTGACGACGTGCAGGGCCTGGCCGCCAACCTGGGCCTGGCACTCGACTCGTTGTCCGTACGCGCCCACCTGGTGGCCACCGGCACCCAACGCTGGCGACAGTTCAGCTGGGCCCGCTGCGCCGCCGAGATGGCCGAGCTGTACCACCTGGTGGCCGCAGGCGACGTGGCAGCGCTGAGATGACGGCAGACCCCGTTGTCGGCCGCGGTGCCGGGCCCGTTGCCGGCCCGACGGCGGGCGAGGTCGCGGTCGTGTGCGGCGGGGTGGGCGCGGCCCGCTTCCTGCGCGCGCTGGCGCTGGTGCACCCGCCCGAGCGCACGGTGGGGGTGGTCAACACTGCCGACGACACGGTGCTGCTCGGCCTGTCGATCTCGCCCGACATCGACACCGTCACCTACAGACTGGCGGAGGCCAGCGACCCC